>JBKQWH010000182.1:0-20666 GCA_052139635.1 Capsulimonadaceae bacterium | reverse complement strand
CATCAGATAGTTTTTCCGAACTCATACCGTTCACCCCTAACTCACCTTAGGCGCGGTGTGTCGGCACCGTGCTAGAGCAGTCTAGTATCAGTGTACCACGCCAAGGCCGGCGATACAACTGGGATCGCGAACCGACACCTGAATGTGGGTCTCACGCAGGATCTTCGACCCTTCAAACAGCGGCTTGCCTTCCGGGAAACAGCCCCGCACAGTTTGGAAAGCCTCACCGCTGCCACTTGTCGGAAAGTCCTCGCAATAACTTTCCACGACCATGTAGTCTAGCTCGTGCTTCTTTCGAATGTTCTTCGGCACGTCCAAGCCCAGTGCTCTCAGATTGCGAATGGTCTTCTGGTACGTCTCTTCTAATCGGTCAAAGTGCGACGTGTCGAGAAGGTTCAGGCAGTGCCCAAGACTGATCGTTGCCCGCACGACTACGCCGTCATCGCCGAACCGCTTGCGCGCCCATTCGGCGGCACGGCTCGGGCCGTCCTCCCAAAAATAGGTCCCGGCACCTAGCCAGTCGTAACCATTCTCAGACGGACGGAACGCTGTTCCTGAAATGATGGCATTGGCTGCATCAACATGGCAGCCGTGATATCCGCTAACTAAAATCGGCATAATCGAACGTACGTCCCCTTGATTCTTGCTCGGTCCGTCCGGCAAGTCGCTTGCAGGAACAGATTACCCGATAGCACGAGCGGTGGGAGTATGGAAGCGGGCGGGTATTTTTTCGACGGGTATCCCCGGATACTTCCAGGCGCAAATCGGGTATCATATCGGCAGGAAATTACAGCCGTTCTTTACGTCGAAAAACGTCGGTTTCGGCGGCGTCTCTTTAGAGTAAATCGGCCGATTTTAGATGAAAGTTGAGCCCTTCCTTCGTAAAGAGCGGGTCGGGGGTTCGAATCCCTCCATCGGCTTCATCGATTTAGTATTGTGGGATCGCGTGAGCGATCCTTTTTGTTTGGCAAGTACGAGGGACCATCAAGATGCTCGTCGCTGGAACTCCCTCGGCAAATCGATAGCATCAGGATATAATGAGGTCAGGACTTTGCTTAAGAACCGCTCCCTGGTATAATCAGGCAAGCAACCTGGAGAAAACTTATGGCATTACTACATTACACGGCGGAAGTAAAAGACAGTCTACTTCTGGCACTGCCGATCGAAGCGGAGCAGCTTCATCTGCGGCCAGGCGATAAGGTACATATTCAACTCGACCAGCCCGCTGAGGCGACGCCTGCAAGCAGATCCAATGAAGGGATGATTGCCGTATTACGCGGTATCGCCGAGCGCCAGAAAGGCCGCCGACACACCGATGCTTCCACTACGGACGTGCTCTTGAGAGAGGCCCGCGGCGGCGCCATGTGGGGAGAAGACCCAATTGAGTAGCCCTTCGACCCGAGCTGTCGTTATTGACGGCAGCGTCGCCATTGCGATATGCGCGAATGAGACCGGCCGTGAGGCAAGAGCCAGCGCGGAGCTACTGCGCTACTCCTCAGCGGGCTATGAATTCTACGCGCCCGGCGCTATAGTTGCGGAAACTCTTTATGTACTGTGCGGCAAGTTGCAACAGGGCGTGCTTACGGCAGCAGAGCACGCGAAAGCCGTATCCGACTTTCAAGCGATGGCGACCAGAATTCTGCCTCCGCCGTATGGCGAGGCGTCGATTGTCCTGCGTGCGGAGGCAATGCGCAGCGGTTACGGCTGCAGTCGTTCGGCAGACGGCATCTACATTGCACTGGCCGAGGAATTGACCAAGAGCATGCCGACTGTAATCCTCACCTTTGACCAGAGCATGGGCAATCAAGCTGCAAGCCATGCGCCTACGGTTAAGGTGGAGACTTTGTAACTCCTGCGGAAACCTCATCTCGGAATTCGCAGACGAGCCAGATTTCCGATCGGAGCTATGTCGGGCGAGACGGGTATTTGTTCCGAATACCACGTCGGCCGACGGAGTAGCGCTCTGGATATCGCTTAAATCTGGAATAATCCAGACTGATGATTCCACTAACCCAATATCAAAGTCAGCCTGCAAACCTGTACTTGCTTTAAGACGTCAGACCTGCTGACAGCAAATCGGACAGCTTCTTGGGCTACAGCCTCTTACAGATCAGGCTGCAACATTCTCGGGATCACTGCGTGGGAGCGTACAGAGGATAAGCTCTTTTGCCATGTAGCCAAGGAGTGGCTCCGCTGGTTCGACGGGCTTGACGGGATTGTCGTTTGTGGCGGCGGGCAGCATGCTGCCGGCCATCTTACGCTGTCACATGGTCAACTCGGCGCTGGAACGCGCAGCGGATTTGGGCGAAGCAGCTCTTTCTTAAAGAACTGGGCAGGGTTCGAATCCCTCCATCGGCTCCAGAGTTTAAGAAGAGGCCTGCGTCAAGCGGGACTGTTTGTAGCATCGAACGAACCTCTAACCTGATATCTCCCGTATGGTAAACGATTGACTATGCCAGTTACAATCGCTCGCTTCGTACTGGTCCGGAATGCGGTCTCGCTCCAAGCGACTATTGCGCTTGTCGCTTCGTGGCTGGCCCTTTTCTTGGCGGCGCCGCAGGCCATGGCGCAATCTCGGGCCGTGTCCTACGTGACAGTCCCCGCCCATCCCTTTAGCGCCATCGCCAGCTGGAACGGTCAATGGATTTTCGTATCCCTTATCGGATGGTCGCGGGGAGGCGGTATCAGTCTCTTGGACCAAACCGCTGGACATTGGTCACTCGTACGTACTGGAGATAGACATTACAGTCCAAGACAACCGCATCACCGCTTCGACGCCTGCCGCTCTTGATACGCGGCGTCGCGTTCGGCATTGAAGAATGCTTCGAGTTCTTCCTCGGAATCCGGCAGCGAACGCCCTTCTGCGTGAACCGGCGCCAGTATCTGGCTGTAGGTCGGCTCGCCCAGGAAGTCGCACCGCAAGAGTTCGCGGATACCGGCGCCAGGCCGTATGGGCTGAGCGCCGGCAATACCAAGACTGCCGTCTATCGATTGGAATCGGCTGGGTCGAAACAGGTGAGCAGCCAATGACAGGCCGACGGGCTGACGATATCTTCTTCGGTTGGCGCGTCCGTCGTGCCGTCCCACTGATAGATCGCCTCGTCGCCAGGGCGCACGCAGACAATCACATTTTCAAAGAATACTCCAATCCAGATAAATCCGGGAAATGCAAGTGCCTGAGGAATTAAATCGCGGCTCAGTCTTTCTTCGAACCCGCTCAGGCGGATTTCACGATATTTCCGCATCAACTCCCGCGCGTTCGGTGCAAGGACGTCCAACCGTGTGTCGTCAGAGTGCTCCTCGTCTGTCTCGAACACGGTGCCCTCAGCGAGGACTCGATCGAGTTTGGCTCGGGCTTCATCGTTGGACAAAGCCAGTAAAGTCGAATCCCTTGCTGCAATTTCCTCATCCGCGATACGATCACGAGGAAATTGTCGGTCAAGAACCTTCATAAAACCGTCCACGACACGATCAAAAAGCCCCATTTGGTACTCCCCGATTAGGTAACGGTCGTTGCGTTGTCGTGGCGCCCAACTCAGGCGCCACGACATGCATCGATTACTTCTTGTGATTGGCACTCGCGCGGTATGCGTTCAATCCGGAACGCACGGGACTGGTATATCGATTTACTACGTTTCGACCGATCTCCTCAGCCGCGATCATCCGCCGATGTGCCGCGATATGCGCAGCCTTATCAAGGACCTGTATGTTTCGCTTCGCTCCATTAATCTTAGCGGGAAGTCCAATGGTTGGAAAAAGTGTGTGAAGGGTTCGCCCACGTGCGACCGTCACAGGATGGCCGAGGAGGGGATGGGCGTGGTGCGCGTTCTTCCCGGCTACTAGCCCTGTCGTCGCCGCCTGCATGAGCCGTTAGTCCTATCAGGTGAGCATACGACGAGCTCTTGATGCGTGCGAGATCGCTGGATGTGAGTCGTTGTTTTGTGTCTCCCACGTTGTTGGATAGTCCGGCAAGGCACTTGCAGGAAGAGATTACCCGATAGCATGCGGGCCGGGACTATGGAAGAGTGCAGATATTTTTTCGTCGGGTATCCCCGGACACTTACGGGGCGCAAAATCAATTATCTTATCGGCAGGGAATTACAGCCGTTCTTTACGTCGAAAAGCGTCGGTTTTGGCGGTGTCTCTTGAGAGTAAACCAGCCGATTTTAGAGGAAAGTTTAGCCGTTCCTTCGTAAAGAGCGGGTCGGGGGTTCGAATCCCTCCATCGGCTCCGGATTTCACCAGAAGGCCCGCGTCAAGCGGGCCTCTTCGTATGATGGTCCCGTACGGCTCGCTCGATTTCGTCCAGCAGCGCCGGCTGCGCCTCGAGGGCTCGCAGGGCTGCGTCGCGACCCGAGCCGAGGCGCAAATCGCCGAATCGGTACGATCCGCCCAATTGCCGCACGACACCATTGTCGACGGCGGCGTCGAGCACGGCTCGCAGTCGCGAGATACCGGTCTCAAAGAGAATGTCGCAGTCGGCAAAGCGATACGGCGGTGCGACCTTGTTCTTGACGACCTTGACCCGCGAGCGAATCCCGATGACCGCACCGTCCCGGTGCAGAATCTCGGCCCGCCGCACCTCCAATCGAATAGCCGCGTAAAACTTGAGAGCGTGGCCGCCGGTGGAGCGCTCCTGGCATCCTGAAGCGGCGCAGATCTTCTCCCGAATCTGATTCGTAAATAGGACGACTGCATGGGAGCGCGCCGCAAGGCCGCAAAGCTTGCGGAGCGACTGGGACATCAGTTGGGCCTGCCGGCCTGGATGATCGTCGCCGGTTCGCCCTTCTATCTCGGCTCGCGGCGTGAGTGCGGCCACGGAATCAACCGCAATGGCGTCGACCGCCCCGTTCTGCAGGAGAATTTCCACGATGCCCAGGGCATCCTCGCCGCAGTCTGGCTGGCTGACAAGGAGCCGGCCGATGTCAACACCGATGCGGCCGGCGTAACAGGGGTCGAGGGCGTGCTCGACATCGATCAGGGCGGCCGTGCCGCCGGACTTCTGCGCCTCGGCGATGACGTGCAGTGCGAGCGTCGTTTTGCCGGACCCCTCTTCGCCGAAAACTTCCGTGATACGCCCGCGCGGAAGACCGCCGATGCCGATCGCAAGGTCGAGCCCGACGCATCCTGTCGAGATCGCCCGAACAACTTCCCGGCCGGCCGCCTGGCCGAGGGGCATCACCGAGCCGGGACCGAATCGACGCTCGATGGCGCTGATCGCGCAGCGAATGGCCGTCCCGCGGCCGTCGATCACTGCGGGAGAGTACCCGCGGCGAACGGTCGACTTCAGGATGACGGTGTCGAACCCCGCGGCGGCAACCGGTCGATAAACGATCTTCCCCATACGGTCATCCCCCACTTCTGAGTCGTTCTCCGTGGCTTCGGCGCCCCGGATATCGGTCGGCGCCGCGCCATGGTCCGATGTGTTGTACCATGCCTCAGCCCGCGGACGGCGGTAATGGCGCCGGTGGTTCTTGCCGTTTTGCAGGATACTCATGAGGTGAGAATTTCAGAAACAAGGGCGGCACTTTCACGCGGAGTGAATGGAAACCTCTTATCCAACGACAAGATCTGTAGGGGCGAGACAGAGGGCACGGAGCGCAGCCTTACGACCACGGCAACGCGATCGCCGTGCCCGGCGCCTCGCCCGCCGACTACCACGCTCGGAGTCCACGCCTGAAGCGTCAGCGAAAGGAGTGGACATTCGCCCCTCCGGCAAGGAGTCCGCGCCGGAGCGTAGCGACGGGGGCGGACATTACGCCCTCCGCTAGGAGTCCGCCTCGTCCATCGTGTCAATGGGAACCTCCGAGCCGGCGTCGGGTTTATATGGGTACACACAACGGCCGGTGACACACTGTCCGTCCAATGCAGCCCGGATTTGCCGACTTTTGCAATTGCGTCACCGACACAACCGTTCGCACAGGCTCTGTGTGCTAAAATGTGAGTATGTCCGCACCTTCGACGACAACTCCTACGCCTCGGCGCGCCATGCCGAAGTTGTGGACACCGGATCAGCCTGGGGCGGTGCTGCCGACGCCCGCTGTTGCGCTCACCCGACCGAACGGGACGGATGGGGTCACGACGGCCTCTCGAACCCGCGAGACCTGCGCTGTGGCCGGGCGGTGGGAACATGCCCGAAGTACGCCCGCGCGCGCCTATGTCACGCTGCCGTTCGCGCGCACTCCGGCCGCGATCGCAAAGAAGCCGGCCGGCCGGCCGGGGCTGCGCTACAGCGCGACCATCAAGGAACTGCCGCTTGCGGATCGTCCGCGGGAACGGTTGCGCGATCACGGGCCGCAGGCGCTGACCACGGCCGAACTCGTGGCGATCCTGATTCACTCCGGGAACAGCGAGCGAAACGCGGTCTCGCTGGGCGAATACCTGATCGGTCACTTCGGCAGCATCAACGAACTGGCCGGGGCGTCGGTCGAGCAGTTGCAGGCCGTTAAGGGCATCGGCGAGGCCAAGGCCACTCAGATCAAGGCGGCCATCGAGTTCGGCAACCGCGCCTCGCTCTTCACCGCCCAGCCGCGCGTCACCATCGACGGGCCCCGCGACATCGCCAACCTGCTGATGTCGGACATGCGCTATTTGCGCAAAGAGGTCCTGAAGAGCATCATGCTCGACAGCCGGAATCGCGTGATCGCCATCCGCACGGTCAGCATCGGGGATCTGACAAACTCGATCGTGCATCCGCGCGAGGTCTTCAAGGAAGCCATCGTCATGTCGGCCGCGGCGATCGCCGTCGCCCACAACCATCCGTCGGGCGATCCGAGCCCGAGCATCGACGATGTCTCCATCACGAAGCGCCTGATATCCGCCGGAGAGATCCTCGGCATCGAGGTTGTCGACCATATCGTGATCGGGGACGGGGTGTTCGCCAGTCTCAAGGACCGCGGGCTACTGTAACCGCTATGGACGCGATAGGCATTCGAAGGTGTTCCACTCACCATTTGTCGCGGGCGGTTTTGCTGCACTATTTCAAGCGGCGGACCTTTAATGTGCCGGTAATCTTTACAAAATGTGACAATCTGTTATAATTGGTGAGTGATGTTCGATTTGCCCCGGTTCGATGGCCGGATTATCGGCGCGTGATCAGGTATTACCGAATGCAAGATAATGACATGACCGGCGATAAGGGCCACGTGATCGACCTGTCCCTGGCTCCCTCGGGACACATCGACATGGGTACCTTGCGCGGTGCTGGGCACATCAAGCGTCTGAGTGATCGGCCGCGCAACAACGCGAAGTCACGCCGCCGCGATCCCGGCTCGTCGGGCCCCTCGGTCTCGTCTGTCCCCGTGGTCGGCGAAGCCGCAGACTTGCTCCCCACCGACACGAGCTTTCATCGGAATCTGGCGCGCACCCTCTCCGATACCGCCCGGACCGAATACACCAAGGGCGCCTACAAGGAGGCCTCCGCTAATCTCTCCCGAGCGCTTGCTGTTTTCCGCCAGCTCGACGAGCTTCCCAACATTGCCTGGACCCTCAACAACACGGGAAAGGTCCGTTACCGACTCTCGGACTTCGAGGGCGCCCGCACGGCGCTGGTGGAAAGCGTTTCTATCTTCCGCACGCTGCGCGATGTCTACGGGATGTGCTGGTCGCTCTACAACCTGGGCCGAGTCGCCTATCGCCAGCATCGCTACGAGGAGGCGCGGTCCCTGCTCGAGGAGAGCATTCCGTACTTCCGGAAGTGGGGCGACCGCGCCGGGATCGCCTGGGGACTCAACGCGGTCGGCAAGGTCGCCTACCGGCGCCGCGACTACCCGGCCGCTCAGTCGAGCCTGACCGAGAGCCTCGACATCTTCCGAGAGCTCGACGATACCGAGAATGTCGCCTGCTCGCTCGAGAACCTTGGCAAGATCTCGTACCGCACCGGAGAATATGGCGAAGCACGACGGAAATACACTGACGGCCTTGAGGTCTACCGGACCCTCAATGACCGTCTCGGCATGGCCTGGTGTTATCTTTTCCTGGGGAAGACCGCCTACCGCCAGGAGCTGTTCCGCGAGGCCGATGCCTGCGTGCAGGACGCGCGCGGCATTTTCAAGGAGTTGGGGAACACTTATATGGAAGCGTGCTGCGCCGAGATCATGGGCCGCATCGCGTTCGACCAGGGCGACTATCCCCGGGCGTTCGCCCTGATCACGAACGGAATATCCCTGTTCGCCGAAAACGGCAACGACCACGCCATCGCCGACCTGCGCTCCGACCTCGCCCGCATCGACGACCGTATGTCCGCGACCCTCCAGATCGACCTCAACGCATGATTTCCACCAGCTGAGGCGTGCGAATCGTCCCAAACCGTTCCACGAAACAACCGGGTTACGCGAAACTTCGAATGCTTTGCGGGAATCCGACTTACTGCAGCGGAAGAAGGTCCGACACGCGAATTTCCGATTGCGGGGCGGCAATCGGCGTGATCGATTCGCCGGCGCGGTGTACTTCCCGGATGGAGTACACCCCGTTCGCCGGCTCACGGTGAAGTTCGACCGTCCGGTCCTTGAGGCAAACGATCCAGTAGTCGGCAACCCCGGCCGACGCATACTTGTGGGCTTTGCTGCCTCGATCGAGGGCTATCGAGCTATCGGAGACCTCGACGAGGAGTCGGACCTGACCGGGCGTCGGCAGACCCGTCGCCTCGTCGGGAAGGCCTTCGATGACGGCGACATCCGGCTCCGGCTCGGAAGAAGCATCCAGATCGATGGGGCACTGCATCGTAATTGTAAACCGGTCCATCGAAAAGACCGGCCAGAGTGCCCTGTACACCTTGTTGACCGCAATCCAGTGCGGCGTTCCCATGGGGGCCATTTCAAGGATCTCTCCTTCGATCAGTTGCACGCGCCGGCCGTGGAACCACCCCATATCCGCCATTTGATGGTAAAGCGATTTGGGCCACCGTACCGGTTGCGGTGCGGCCGGGCTTTCGGTTTCCAGCGCCATCGTGGGGAAATTGTACCACAAGGGCGCATCCGGACAAGGGGCAGCCGGGAGCGACGACGCGGAAGTGCATCAAAGTTCGGCACGTCTATGGCGAGATCGAGATCCGGTTAGCGGGGCCCAGCGCGTGGAGGGATGTGTCGAAGGCGCTCGAGAGCGCCGTGGGCATGACGTCGTAGGTGCCGGGCGCGGCCGCGCGGAGGTGGTAGTCGATCTCGTGGCGGCCGCGGGTCAGGTCGCCGATGAAGAAGACGACGCGGTCGTCGCGGACATCCGTGTAGTCCCACCAGTTTGTCCAGTCGTCCGTTTCGTCCCCGGACACCTCGCTGATCGTGCAGCCGGCCGGCACCGGCTCCTCGACGATGATGTGCGAGCCCGGCCGGACTGCATCGATGATCAGCCGGACAATGACGTCGTCTGCGCGGCGGAAGCTCTGGTCGGAAGTGGGCACCGTGTCCTCCCAGAAGAAGTTGCGGCGCGACGTGTCCCGGAGGAAAACGCGCTTGATCCGGTAGCCGGTCGGGGCAAACGGCTCCGTTAACCGTTCCGGATGCGCCAACCGGTCGTACCAGCGCTCCCAGACCGGCATCGGCGGGGTGGGGGCGCCGACGGGGAGACTCTCGCGCAGGTCGAGCGTGTAGTAAAGCCGGCCCTGACCCTCCTTTGCCAGATGGATGGCCGCCGCCGATCCGATTTCGGAGCCGGGCACGTCGACCGTGATGTCGGGCCGGTCAATCGACTCCGGGCCGAAGCGGGCCCGCCGGACTGTCCGGCCGTTGACGCTAACCGTGGCCACGAAGTTGGGCTGCAGCTCGTGGGCCTCGGCGAGATAGTTGTTCAGCGCTAGCAGCGCCAGGGCCGTGCTGCGCGGGCAGTACCAGTAGTCGCCGGTGCGGGCGCCCATCATCCAGCGCGCGGCGGACGGGATCCGTGGGTCGGCCGGAGTGATGGATTCGGCGGCCAGCATGGCCCACGACGTCGAGTCCGCGTCCGGCGGCTCCTGACTGGCGCCGTCCGCCGGCTGATGCGGCCGGAAGGGCCAGGCGGTCAGGGTCCCCATCCGGTAGGCGGCCGTCCCGAGCCGGCCCATGTACTGATCGGCGAGCGGCTCCATATCGCCGCCGATCGCGTGCGCGGCGAGCGCGGCGGCGGCGAGGTCGGCCGTATACACCCGGTCCGGGAATGTCGCCCAGCCGCGCTGCAGGGCGAGCAGCTTGACGCGGGCGTCGGCGGGATGGCCGCCGCGCGCGAGCACAAGCGCCGCAAGCGCGGTGGGGCAGGGGGCCTCGTAGTCCGTAAACCGTTCGGTGCGCACCATCCCGGACAGCGCCTTGAACCCGGCCGCCATCACGGCCGGATTGACCGCCGGCTCCTCGCGTCCGGTCTCTTTCCCCTCCGCTTTCGGGCCGGGTTCCGCCAGTTCGAGGGCGAAGAGGGCGTCGGCGGTCATCCACATGTCCTGTTTGTCGTTCTCGCACCAGCCCCACCCACCATCCGGCGTCTGAAACCGTGCGACCCGCAGGATGCTGCGGCGGGTCATGTCGGCCAGCCGCGGCTGTGCGGGAAAGAGGGCGGACCGGAGGGTCGGCAGGGTCTGGCCGAGCACGGCGTCGCCAATCAGCACGGCCGCCGACGAATCCGTGGTGCCGTACGGGTACTGCTCGAGGTACTGCGCCGCCGGCAGGAGGGCCGCTGCCTCGGTGGACGACAGGGAGATGTGCAGCGTGCCGGCACGTGCGTCCGCGCCATGGTCAAAGGCCAGCGTGCTCTCGGCATAATGGACGAGGTTTCCGGAATGCCAGACATGGGCTGCCGCCGTGTGCGGGTTGATGGGGAGCGCCTGCTCGACACCGTCGCTCGGGCCGCCGGTGACGGCGGCCGTGAGCCGCAGATCGGCTGTCGACGGCACTATTGAGGCAGGCGCGTCGACCGGCCACGACAGGTCGACTGAGCCGCGCGCGGGAACGGTCACCGATCGCGAAACATCGCCCGACGTATTCAGCCCGGCGGCCGTGAGCCGCACAACCGCGTCGACACTGCGGCTTGTGTTGTTGTCGACCACGCCGTCCAGCGTCGACCGGTCGCCGGACACCAGGAACGCCGGCACTTCGAGGCGCGCGTCGAGGTCCTTGTTGACCGTGAACGTGCTGGTCGCCTTGCCAATCCGCGTGTCCGCTGTCTGCCCAATACAGGTCACGCGCCACGTGGTCAGGTTATCCGGCAGCGCGAACCGAACCGTCGCGCGGCCGTCTGGCCCGGTCATCACGTCGGGCGCCCAGTAGGCCGTGTCCCGGAAGTTGCTGCGCAGCTTGACATCAATCGAGCCCTTGTCGACATCGCCCAGGTAGAGCGGGGGGCACGAATAATCGGTATCGACCGCGTTGCCCTGATCCGGCTGCATGAAGTCGGCCAGATCGACATCGGAGTCCTCCTTGATCGCGTAGATGGCGCTGTCGACAACCCCGACACTGATCTCAGCGCGGACCGGCCTGCCGGCCGGATCGACCGCCCGGACCGAGACACTGGCGGTGTCGCCGGGAGCGAAATAGCCCGAATTGGGCGGCCGTGTGATGTCGGCTGCGGTCACGGCAAGGGTGAGTACGCGCCGGACATCGTCGATCGCCAGATGCGCCTCGCTGCTCAGGTACTGCTTGTTGTCGATGGCGCAGACGGAGATCGTGACCCCCGGGCTGTAGGCCGCCGAAACCGGTATGTCGAGGGCGGTCGATCGGCGCCGGAGCGGCACGGTCCACGATTGATAGAGGGTGGCGCCCTCGACAGTGACCAGGGCCGACGGACCCGGATGCTGCGTGTTGATGAGCACGTGGGCCGTATCGCCGATCCCGTACTTGGGCCGATCGAGGAGGATCGACATGTCGGGATACTGCGCCTCGACATCGCTGTCGACACTCGCGACCCAGACCGTGCTCTCGTCTTCGATGTGGTTTCCGCGCCGGTCAACGGCCTTCGCGGTGACCGTGAAGAGGCCGGCGCGCGGCGCGACTACCGTCAGGGACACGGTTCCGTCGGTGCCGGTTGTCAGGGAGTGGGTCCGAATGTCCGATTGGTGGAGCTCGTCGCCATTCCAGGCCTCGTAGCAGGTGACGATCTCGATCGCCTGGTTCGGCTTCGCATTTCCGTCCGCATCGGTGGCGTGTGCGAGGATGGAAATGGGGCCGCCCGGGGTCGCGGCGTACGGTGTGGCCGACAGTAATAACGAGAATTCCCCCTGCCCGACATCGACACTCGCCTGCTCGTCGACATTGCGCTTCGAGACATCGGTCACGTTGGCGTCGACTGTGATGGTCGAGTCGCCGTAGTCCTCCTCGTCGGCCTGTCCGCCGTGAGTCGGGATGTCGATGACGGCCTGCCCGTTGTCGTCCAGGCGGATCGTGCCCTGGGTGAGCGGCTCGCCGGAGTTGCTGGTGTTGGTCGACGATTCGTCTCCCGTTGGCAGGTGGTAGGGACCGCTTTCGTCATCCTCCCCTTCATCCCCGTTGTTGGCGGTGTACTCGAGGGTGGCGCCCGTCAGCGGCGCGCCGAAGTAGTAGACGGCCGTGACCGTGGCGCGGATGGTGTCGCCGCGGACATAGCGCTTCTTGTCGAAGGCGATCTTGACCTGAAACTCGGGCTTGCGATACGCGGCCACGACAAAGTCGCCCTCGACCGTCCGGCCGCCCAGGGTGGCGTCGATCGTGTACGCACCCGTCAGCGCATCCGGCGACAGCGCCAGCAAGCCGTTCCAGGAGCCGAGCGAATCGGTCCGCAGGTCCTGATGGCTGACCAGATTCTGCTGGGCGTCCTTGATGTCGACCGAAACGGCCTGGTTCGCGACGATCGCGAGATCGTTGCCGCCATCGACGGCAGGAGGCCGGAACCAGCGCGCGACGCCCTTATAGCAGACGGTGTCTCCCGGCCGGTAGATGGGGCGTTCCGTGTACAGGAAGGAGCGCAGCGCGCCCGGCGAGTACGGGCTTTGGCCGGACGAGTCGTTGTCGTCACCACCGTCGGACGATCCCGGGCTGTTCAGCTCCACACGGACTGCCGCGATCGAGTCTCCGTCGCGGGCGATAACGGCGCCCGACGCTTCCTCCGGCGCTCCGGTCGTGGTCAGGTGCGCGACCCCGTCGTGGCCGGTCACCGCGCGCGAGAGGACGTTCAGGGTGTCGTTCTGATACGCGCGCACGGTGACATTTGCGGCGGGGACACCGTCGGCCATCCGGCAAACATAGGCCAGGACGTGGCTCCCGTAGGCCTTTCGGACCAGGGCGAGACGGGTGACCACAAGCCAGGCGGTCGCCTCGGTATCCGGACAGGTTGCCAGGACGCGGTAGACGCCGGCTGGCAGCGCGCCGATATGGATGCGCTCGTAAAAGGAACCGTCGCGCTCCTGGTGGCTGAGCGCGGCCTGCCAGGACTTGACAGGCGTGAGCGCGCCTGGCCAGTCGAGGGACGGGAGGAAGTCCTCCCCTCCGGTCGAGTTGGCCAGCGAGTAAGGTGCCCGCGCGAAGAGGCCGTTCAGGTCGACCCGATCGACCGTCATGGAAACCCGGGGGGTCGACAGCCGTCCATGCAGGCCGACAACGGGATCGTCGGTTGAGGGCAGCCAGTACTCCACGGACTGGGAGAACTCGAGGCTCGAGCCGGACGAATCCAGGGTCAGCCGGTCGTGCGTCACCCGGCCGGTCGTTATGGTAATCGTGTCGCCGTCGTTACTCTCGTAGCCGAGGCCCTCGGCCGAGACGCTGTATGTGCCCGCCGGAACGTGGGGGATGACGAACCGGCCGCTCGCGTCGCACAGCGCCGTGTACTCGGTGTCGGCGCGGTGTGTCGGGGTGATGTCGTCGCCGGCGCTGGACTGGCTCCAGCCAAAGGGCGCGGCCAGGCTGCCAGGGGTGCCGTCGACGTCGTTTTGGATATCGTCGCCGCTGTCAGTGTCGTCGTCAGGCGTCTGGCGATCAAGCGTGACGTGGGCTCGGACAATGGGCTTCAGCGTTTTGGAGTCGAGGCAGGTTCCGATCGCCGTCCCGGTTCCCGGCTGCGTGTACCAGACGGCCAAACATGCAGTGGCAGCGGCGAGGATCGCGGCAACTCGGATCAGGGGCGGCGACAGTGCGCGCACATGCGAATCTACGCTGGGATTGTTGCTTTTCACCGGTTTGGCTGCTGGGACGTTCAGTGTTCGGGTTGCATCGGCGCCATTCCCGATATCGTCGGGTGGCGAACCTCCGTCTCCGGGTCCATCTGCCCGGGCGAGTAGCCCTCCACCGGAGCGCCGTTAGGCGAGCTGGGAACCTCGCTCTCCGCGCCAAGTTGCACCGGCGTAAAGCCCGACATTGAGGCGCCGCCGGTTGGGTTCGGTGAGGCGACCGGACTTTCGGCCTGCAAGGTCGCCGTCGCGGCGGGTGGCATGGTTGCCGGCGAGGCGCCCACCGGAGGCACGGTTTCCAGCGTGGTCCCGAGCGGAGGGACGGTTACCAGTGTGGACGGCGTGCCGCCGGATTCGTCGGTTGGTGACTGCGTCGTGGCCACGGAAGGGGTCGACACCGGCTGTGAGTTATCCAGATCACTCCCGAACCCAACTTCGGTGGCATACTGCGAGTCGTAAGTCGGATCGGAGGTGATGCCGGAGCCCGACGATCCCTGTGTCTGCCCCGCTGCCGTATCCACAAGCGTGCCCCACCCGTAAGGGGTGTTTTGCTGGAACAAGTTGGTAGTGTCGAGAGGATTCCTCGTCACGCCGCTGTCGATGACACCGCCAGGGCCGGTGGTGTCGAGGTCGCGCTCGAGCGGGTTATGCGAGACGGCAAGCGCAACGAGCATCGCGGGTACATCGGCCGTCTGCGACGCCTGCAGGCCGTACGCGCCGACACCGTACACCGGCTGGCTAAACGCCGGCTCGCTGCGGTCTGGGGTTGTTATGCCGTACTGGGTCGCGAGTGCGGCCACGGAGAGCGTTGCGGACGATGGGGCCGGAACGCCTTCCGTGCCGGGCGTCGACTCGTCGACATCTGTGCTCGACTGAGAATCCTGATATACCGAAAATGCCGCGCCCATCAGCAGAAGCGCGACGGCTACCGGCGCGAGGGCGGCGAGCGTGAAAGACCTCCGCGACGGCGGCGCCACAATTTGTTGAAGGGCGTCGCGCGGGTAGAGCAGGGACAGCATTGCCTCCGGTATCGCCATTCGTCCGTTCCGCGGGTCGAACACCATATGGCAGGCTTCACAGTAATGCAGGCGACGCCAGATCTCCATTGCGCCGCTCCAGAGCGGCGTCAGTGCCTCCTCGACTTCGGCACGGCGCCTCGCCGCGGCCCGCGCATCAAACAAGGCCACTACGGCGCACACGATCGCGGCCGCAATGCCGGTCCCCATGCCGATCGTATAGGAGTCGATAAACGCGGCGTAGGTGAGTAGCGCGCCGATCAAGGGCGTGATCAACGACGCAAGCCGGAAGTAGTGGCTGCGCGGCCGCGCCGGAGGCTGGAGCAGGAAAATGGGTACCGGATCGTGGGAGCCGGCATTTCTCTGGGATCGACCGCGCAGGCGGTCGAAAACCCCCCGACTCGGCGCACTCAGTCCGGCGACCGTTGCCGCCGTTTCCCCGCACGAGACGCAGCGAACGGACTCAGGCCCCGTACCTGCACCTAACGCGATGAGGAGCGTTTTTGGCGGCGTATGGCCGTTGGATGAGGGGCCGGCGCCTGCCGTTGACGGTCCGCGGGATCGAATCGCAGGGCAATTCGTGTGTTCGGCGGGAGACTTGATTGGCTTTCCGCAATTTGGGCAAAACATGAAAAGGTACCCCGCCTGGTTGGATTACTCAATATCACGGCCCATCACCCGAGTTCAGACTGTGCCCATTATAGCAGAATCGGTCCGGGATATGTCAACAATGCCGGGCATGCCACGGCCACACGAGAAGACAACAGACAGCATCGGCTCTTGGCGTATTCCGGCAAAGCCGGGCCAAGAGGAGAAGAAAGGAAGTTTCACAACGGAAAGCACGGAATTCCGGAGCGGAGTCCGGCCTATCCGGTGTTCGAGGATTCTTTTTTGCATGGATTACAAGATGATTTTCAGGACGTCCGGTAATCCTTTTAATCCTGTAAATCCTGATAATCCATGTAAAAAAACTCCGAATTCCGAAATTCTCTTTTCCGATTTCCGTCAATTCCGTTCCGTTGTGAAACTTCCTAAATCCTATCCTTCAGTGTTTTCTGCCTACTGATCGGAATCCGGCTGAGTGGCTTTGGGAGTGCCGCGAAAACTGGATGCGATTGTCGAGTTTTCCGCCTGGTCGGCGGCAAGCTTGTTGGATGGCGTCGTGAACGTTACCGAATACACACCGTCCAGCGTGGAAATGAGCGTGCGAGACGTATGCCGGTCAGTGGTGTCGTACGCGTAGCTTCGGGCTGGCAATCCCGCAATCGACGTCGGAGTGACCCCGCCAATCGTGCTCGATGCGTGGTTTGCCGCCGTCTCGAGGCGGAACTGAGTGATGGCCAGATGATCGAAATCGGCGGCCGCGACGCGGTCTGGCGTCAGGACCGTCAGCGTTAAGCTGCGCCCGTCTCCGGAATCGTATTCCACGGTCGCCGCGTCGTGATGATCGGGCGGATTCCATGTTCCGGGCACGTCGATGCTGTACCGGCCGTCGAGAGTGGTAACCGGCTTCGGCGCGTTGGCAATCTGGTTGTACTTCCCGACCCCGACCCCCGAGATGAGAGTGACGAAAAAGGCGGCAACAATGATCGCAATGACCAGCAGGGTGGAGAATCCCTTTGACTGCTCTCGAACCGCCGCGGCCATTCCGGCCGACGCCAGCTCGACGATGCCGGGGTCCGGACCCGTGCTTTCGGACTGGTTCGCTGTCATTGCCCCAGGCCCGTGATCCGCCGCCGGTGGTGGGCCTTCTATTCCGTGGCCGGTCGCCGATTTCGAATCCGAATCTTCGTCCTGGAAGACATCAACATCCTCGGCGGGAAGCCAGTTGCCGATTTGGGAATCGAACACAAGCGTGTTCGCGTCCACGTAACCCATGCGCGCATATTCAAGCAGGGAGTCCCGATCCATGGGGATCGACTCTTCCCCGTCCGGTCGCATTATCTTGTAAGCGGTGCTCATACTTTGATTATCCCACAGAAATTCGTCACTTGACAGGCGGGCAGGCCCGGCGGCTTACAAACTTGGTATAATTCTCGCGGTCAGGCAGTCATGCCGGAGATCCGCATGAAGTCCGGGACCTTCGGAAACGACGATTATGATTTCCTCTTCAGTGTTCACGGGTCCGATGGACGATCCGGCCGCCGTCGTGCTCGATCGCGGCCGGTTTCCCGTCCATGCCGACGGCATCGGCGACGATTCTCCGGCGCTGCAGGCCGCCATCAACCACGTCCAGGAGACAACGCGGGTGGGGATCGTGTTTGTCCCGGAAGGCCGGTACCGGCTTGCTGGCACGGTCAGGGTCTGGAGCGGCATCCGTATGATCGGCTTCGGATCGCGGCGGCCAGTCCTGACTCTGGGACCACGGACGTCGGGCTTCGACGGCGGCCGGGCGTACATGCTCCATTTCGCCGGGCACCGACCCGCTCCCGGCCAGCCCATCCGGGACGGCAACGCCGGCACGTTCTATAGCGCCCTCAGCAACATCGACTTCGAGGTCGGCGACGGGAACCCGGAGGCGGTCTGCGTCCGCTTCCATGTCGCTCAGCACAGCTTTATCACGCACGCCCGTTTCGATATCGGAAGCGGGTACGCCGGGGCCGAGGATGTCGGCAACGAGATGGAGGACGTCGAGTTTGTTGGCGGGCGCTTTGGCATCGTCACGCGCCGAACTGCCCCGAGTTGGCCCTTCGTGCTCCTCGACTCCTTGTTCACAGGCCAGCGCGACGCTGCAATCCGCACCGGCGAAGCTGGCCTCACGGTCATTCGCGCGCATTTCCGCGGCATCCCCACCGTCGTGCGTGTCCATGAAGGGCGTACTGAGCAGTTGTACATGAAGGACTGCCGGTTTGACGATGTCGATGGCCCGGCCATCATCCTCGACAACGACCGTAACGCCCGCACCGGCGCGGTTCTCGACAACATCGCCTGCGAGAATGTGCAGGCGCTTGCGTTCCTGCCGCAAGCCGGCCGTACTTTCGACGCTCCCTCCCCACGCGGCATCGTTCACTTGTTCCGGCACGGGCTTTGTCCGGGGGAAGCCGCGGGTCCCGCGACCGTTGTCGACGCCGACGTGGTCGACAACCTCCCACCGCTGGTCCCAACCGACATTGCGGCTCTTCCCGCGCAAGACTCCTGGGCCAACGTTCGCGGTCTCGGCGCGGTTGGCGACGGCGTGGTCGACGATACCGTTGCGCTCACGGCCGCCATCGCCGCGCACCGGGTTCTGTACTTCCCAACCGGGCGGTACCGGATCAGCTCGACCCTCCGTCTCCGGCCCGACACCGTCGCGATCGGCCTGCACCCTGCCACGACCGTCATCGCTGTCGATGACCGTACCCCCGCCTTTTCCGGGCCGGGCGGGCCCGTGGCGCTGATCGAGGCGCCGGAATTCCGCAACTCCCTCTCCGCTTGCGGGGAGGGCCGGGGAGGGGTCGAATCCGGCGCCAATATCCTGAACGGCATCGGAGTCGATACCGGCGGCGCCAATGAGCGGGCCGTCGGAGTCAAATGGATGGCCGGTGATCGCTCGCTGATCAGTGACGTGCGATTCCACGGCGGGCATGGCACGCTCGGGCCGGACGGCGCAGCGCTTGCATGCTACAATGCCAACCACACAGGAGATCCCGAAAAGGGTCGACGCTGGGATTCGCAGTATCCCAGCCTCTGGGTCACGCGCGGTGGCGGTGGTGTCTTCAAGGACATCTGGACCCCAAACCCATTCTCACAGTCCGGCCTCTATGTGTCGGACACGGACACTCCTGGCCGTGTCTACGCCATGTCTGTCGAGCACCATGTTCGCACCGAGGTGCGTCTGCGCAACGTCCGGAACTGGGACTTCTATGGCCTGCAGACAGAAGAGGAGTGGGGGGAGGGTTCCGACACCGTGGCGATTCGGATTGCGGACTCATCGAACCTCACGTTTGCAAACCTGTTCCTCTATCGAGTCCTCGGCATGACCGCGCCCGCGCCGCACGCCGTCACCGTCACGCGCTGCCGAAACCTGCGGTTCATCAACGTGCACTCCTTCAGCCACAGCAAGTTCAGCTTAGACAACACCCTGTCCGAGGCTCCCTCCTCACTCCGAGAAGTAAGAGATCCGGCGGATCGTGCGTCGCAGGTGTATGCGAATGTGTCCGCCGAAAGTTGTCCGCAGGACATTCTCCCCTCTAGCCCACGAATTCATTCGTGGGTTGCGAATGTGGTCGAGGGTGACCGAGCCCTGCGCGAGCGGGAGTTTGCCTGGCTGCATTACGAGGGCCGGCTTCCCGATGTCCGCCTCGACCGGGCTGCGGCGCTCCTCGACCCAAGCGGGAGTGGCGTCCGTCGGCTGGCGGGAGGCTTCCGAGGCATCGACGCCGCCGCGGTCGACACTGCCGGCAACTTGTACTTCCTCGACGGTCCCGCCAGCCGGATGCACCGCTGGCTTGCCGAAACGGCCGAGATCGAGATGGTCCTCGACGCCCCTCTGCACCTCTGCGGGCTCGCCTACGCGGCCGACGGGACCCTGATGGCGACAGCGTCCACAGGTCATGTGTACGCCATCGACCTGACAGGCCCGGAGCCCGAGATCGCCGTCCTCGAACCTCGCAGAGGCGGCCCGCCGTCCGGGTCGCTCCCGATTCTGCCGCTCAATCGATGGCGAAACATGCACGACTGGGACGCCGCCGTCTCCCGCCCTCAGGCGTTATCGTATGTGTCGCCCGACTTATCCGTGTTCCTCCCGGCCGGCGAACGGTTTCGCGACTGGTCGCTGCCCGATCCGCCGGGCAGCCTCCCGCGCTGGATGGTCGGGGCCGAGGACATCGTCCGCGCCTACGGCCTCAGCGTCGCACGGCCGGATACGCCATTCTATGTCACAGACGAGTTCGGTCAACGGACCTGGGCTGCCGCGGTCAACGTCGACGGAACACTGTTGAACCTGACCCTCTTTGCCGAGGAAGGCGAAGCCGGCGCCGCCGTCGACAGCGCCGGCCACGTATACGTCGCCGCCGGCCATATCCGAATCTACGGTGCCGGCGGCGATGTCATCGGCGCCATCAAGGTCCCCGAGCGCCCCACCGCCCTCGCCTTCGGCGCGGCGGACCGTCGCACCCTGTTCATCCTCGCGCGCACATCGCTGTACGCGATCCGCACCCGATATCCGGGACGGCTGTGAGACAATTCCCGCGGGCCACAAGCGTTGCGTCGAAACCGGGAGCCGGCGGGTCATGTCTCTTGCCCGAGATGCAGGAATCGGTATTAGTCCGAGCCTTGACGTCCTCATTGTAAGCTTGCTATAATCTGTTGCGACGGACCCCAATGAGTAAAGGAGCCTTCATGCGCCCACACCCGATTACGTGGATGATTCTCATGTTATTATCCGTTGCGCCGATGGCGAGCGGAAATGCCCTTAAGTTCCTGCCGACGGACACCACGCTTTACTGTGTTCCGGGGGATGTTATTTCGGTCGCGGCGCCTCCCGACCCGTCCGGCGCACGGGCCTCCAGCCTGCTCAGGCTGGACGGTCGAACGATACAGAACGGTACCGAATCCGCAAAGTTTGACTGGACAGCCAC
>JBKQWH010000181.1:0-9537 GCA_052139635.1 Capsulimonadaceae bacterium | reverse complement strand
CGACGAAGTACATGGTCACCGTGTAACTGGCGTTCGCGGTCAGGTTCGGGATCGTGTATGTGAAGTTGCCCTCGCGGTCCTCCAGCAGTAGGGCTGCCGGCGGGACCGGGGAGGTCAGAAGCGTCGTGTTCACCGTGGTGGTCCAACTATCGTCGCCACCGCCGGAATAGTCGGTGTCGGCCACATACGGGCTGTACGCGGCGGTGCCGCCGCATGCGATCCCCAGGACCAATGTTCCTGAACCGGCCGACGGCGTGGCCGACGCCTCCGTGGATAGAGCGGATGACCCGCTCGCGTTGAGCGCCGCAACCTTGTAGTAGTAAGCCGTGCCGTTGGTGAGGCCCGTGTTGGTATAGCTGGTTGTGGTGACGCCTGTGGCGATGGCCGTGGTGCTCTCGGCGCCTGTGGCCGTTTCGCGGTAGACGTTGTAGCTAGTCGCGCCGCTGCTGGCTGTCCAGGACAGGGCGATCTGCGCGTTGCCGGCCGTAGCGGTCAGGCCGGTCGGCGCTGCGGGAATGCCCGATGCCGGTGTGGCGCTAACCTGCGTGGACTGTGCACTGGAGCCGTAGCTGTTGAGTGCGTCGACCGTGTAATAGTACGTGGTGCCGTTGGTCAGGCCGGTATTGGTGTAGCTGGTCGCTGTTATGCCGGTTGCGTAGGGGGTGGTGCCCTCGCCGCCGCTGGTCGTCGATTCAAACACGTTGTAGCTGGTGGCGCCGCTGCTGGCGGTCCAACTGACAACTACCTGGCCGCTGCTCGCGGACGCCGTCACACCAGTTGGGGTGGCCGGAGCCGAACCACTGACCGAGCCGAGCGGAGTGCAGTATACCTCAACGGACGGAGCTGAAGTGCCCGCGCCGCCGACGGAGTTGACGGTGAAGTAATAGGTCACGCCGTTGGTCAGGCCCGCGGCGGTGTAGCTGGTTGTTGTGACGCCGGTGGCGATATTGGCCTCGGTCCCGGATGACGTCGAACGATTGATGTTGTAGCTCGTCGCGCCGGAGACGGCCGGCCAGCTAAGTGTCACCGATGCATTGCCCGATACGGCGTTCACGCTCGGCGCTGCAATGGCCGGGTTGGAAACGTGGTCGATCTCGATGCCCTTGATGGTCGCCGAGTCCTCGGCGCCGAGGGTAAACGCGATGACGATCTGGCCGAGCACATTCGGAGTCGCACTGAACTGCTGGATGTTCGCGATAAACTCGCCGCCGGAGGAGGCGACAATATCGTAGTTGGTCAGCACCTCGGTGCCATTGATAAAGACGTTGAACTCGCGCTGACCAGCCGCAGTCCAGTAGTTCTCGCTATTGTGCAGGCGCACGGTGTAAGTGGCGCCGGGTGTGAGGCCGGAGATCCAGTAGGTGGGAGTGTAATACCGCTCCGTCTGGTAGACCGCCATGGGCGCAGGGTTGGTGACGTTCGCCGTATTGATGGTGGCTGTCGCGACGGCTGTGTAGGTCGTTCCGCCCCAGTCGGTATCGATCACGAAGTTGCCGACCTGCGCGGTGCTGCCGGAGTCGATCGCAATGACGAGACCGCTCTGGCTCTGGCTCGTCGCGGCGCTGGCCACGTTCGAACGCGTGGACTCACCGCCGCCGTTGATCGCCGCGACGCGGTAGTAGTAGGTCGTCCCCGGGAACGGAACTGCCGTGTCGTTATAGGTCGTTCCATTAACAGCGCTGGCAATCTTAGTGGCTATACCCGAAACGAAGTAGGGTGTATTCGCCCTGTACACGTTGTAGGTCACGCCGCTCGTGCCGCTGGCAGTCCACGCAAGGTTAATCTGCGTCGTCGACACTGTCGTTGCCGACAGGGCGCTCGGGGCGCCCGGCGTGTTGTTCGTGCCGGCGTAAGGGATGATCTCGAGGCCGCTGATGGTCGGGTCGTTGGCCGCACCCAGGGTCAAGTCAAGATTGATCGTTCCCTGCTCATCCGACATCGCATAATAATCTTTGTCGCAAGCGATAAACTGGCCGCCCGCGGTGGCGTAGATGTCGAAGTTGGTCATGGCCTGCCAACCATTGATGTAGGCATTGAACTGGCGCTGTCCGGCGCCAGTGATGGCTGTATCGGCCTCAACCATGTCCATCCGTACGTCGTAGTAGGAGTTCGGATTCAGGTTGTTGACGGTGTACGACTGGGGCCCCCAGCGCTCTGTCTGGTAGACCTGGGCCGGGGCAGGGTTGGCCGTGGCCGTCGTGCTGGTGACGTAGGGCCAGTGGTAGTTCGGATTGCCGTTCGTGTTGAAGGACAGGTCCTTCATGTACTTGCCGACGCCGTAGCCGCCGCAGTGAACGTAGACCCCGCTGCTGTTGCCGAGCGGAGAGGTGGTGACTGTGACCTCGGATGGGGAGGACTCACCGCCGAAGTTCGCGGCAGTGACATTAAAGTAGTACGTTGTGTTCGGCGCGAGGCTGCTGATGTACAGGCTCGTCCCGGTGACCTCGGCGCTCACAAGTGTGCCCAGGTCGCCGGCAATGTACGTGTTCGTCGTGTTCTCGTAAACATCGTAGTAAACGCCCGACGTCCCGCTGGCGCCCCAACTGAGTTGAACGCCGTTGCTGTAGGCCGTCGCGGTCACAGCGCCGGGAGCCTGCGGTGTGCCGGCCGTGTAGTCGCTGTACTGAACATAGGAGGTTGTCGACGGGGCCGGGAACGTCGTGCTGCCGGTTGGCGCCCCGGATACCTGGCCGCCGACACCCTGGCTGTTGATCAGGAAGAACGCCTGGTTAAAGGGCCAGGTGCCGTTGCAGTCGAGCTGGGTGACATCCGGAGAACTGTAGACAGTTCCGTCCACGAAGAACTGGATTTGGAAGGGCTCCCAGTACATGCCGTAGGTGTGGAAGGCCTGATAGAGCCCCGTATCGCCCGATTCCGTAAAGGGCGCGGTAAGCCCTTCGTAGCCGTAGTTATCGTCATTGTTGACGTCGTAGCCGTGGATGGTTCCGTTGCTGGTGGCCTGGCTCAGCGTGGTGCCGCCATGTGTCTCCAACATGTCGATCTCGCCGCAGTACGGCCACGGAACGCCGGTCGTGACGTAATCTTCTCCCATCGCCCAGAACGCCTCGCCAATACCCTGGGAATCCGCGGGAGTGGCAGAGCCAAAAATCTCGACATCGGCCTGGACCTCGCCGTACGGGCCATAGTAGCGAATGCCCTGGGTGGTGAGATGCCCGTCCGTGTACTCGGTTCCGTTGTATTGCGCGGCGAGGATCAGGCTGTTGTTGCCGGACAGGTAAGCGTTCGACGTACTTGTTGTGCCGTAGTCGAGCTCGCCATTGCCCCAGTTATTGCCGGTCTGGTAGGCCCAGTTCGCGGCGTTGGGCGCGGAGCCGGAGGCGCCCGGGAAGGTGTCTTCCCAGACCTGCGTGTACTGTGCGTGTGCGGGACCGGCCAGCGAGAACAGTCCGGTTACGAGACAGGCAAGTAGGCCGGAGCGCAGAACGTTCTTCCCGGTAAAGCGGGGAGGTGAGCCCTGTCTGCTGCCTTTCCTGGCGCTAAGAGCGCGGTGTTTCATGTTCAAAGCCTCTTTCCTTTCGCTAGATCGCATTTGTAGCGATACGACATCGTAACATCGAGAATCGGTCGTGAATAGGACGATGCTGCCTGAGGATCACATCAACTGTCTTCGAGCAGCGTGTACACTTCAGCGTGCTTCGGTTCCTCCTGTGCGGCAAGGCTTTTCAATCCGTCCTGTTGATCACATCTATAGCTATCGATGAGGCCGAATCTGTCGAACACCCCGGCGGGTGAGCGCATAGCCAGCCCCCTTGCTTCATTATAACATGTAACCGCGCCTTGTCAAGGGGCTTGGGCCATGTTCATCGCTACACTAAGCGCATGAATATGTCGACCAAACGATACGTCAATTCACAAATATATAGAATAACGTTTATTTTTCGAGTGGGTTCCTCGATCCGGGCTATTCTATTGAATTTTATCGGTATAGCAGACAAGGGTGAACTTGCAGATTTCGAGCCGGACTCGCACCCACGATTCCACAGCGGGAGAGGCTCAACGGACATACCGAATCGGGCGCAAACGGTGACTATCGAAGGATTGTTCCATCGCCATACTGATGTTCTGATGACAACAATGGGGTATCATTGGGATTGAGATTCGCCTGAGCCGTATTTCCGGAGAGTGGGTTCGGCTAAGTCGGCAGTTACCGGCGACCCGGAAATCCGGTCAAAGGTCGGGGAGGTTCTGTACCGTCACCTGCATATTATGTCTGGGCGCATACGCCCGGTGAAATCTTAAAGATATCTAAAAGCAGTAGTTTCGTATCGGGGGGACGAACTTATGCTGGTTATGGAAAGGCGTCGCGAGATTGTCTCGCTCATTGAACGCGAGCGGAGCGTCCGAGTTACCAGCCTGGCGCGGCTGTTCGACGTGACTCAGGAGACCATCCGGCGGGACCTCGAGCAACTCGAGATGGAGGGAAAACTCGTGCGCAGCCATGGAGGCGCCGTGACGCGCCTCGGCGGGGTAGAAACGCCGCAGTCCGATCGAGAGGCCCACTGCATGGCGGAGAAGGTGGCCATCGCGAGAGAGGCCGTGCGGCACGTCAACGATGGCGACACCATCCTGATCGACGCGAGCACTACCGCGCTGCACATGGCGCGGGTGCTTCCTGATATCCCGATTACTGTCATCACTAACTCGATTCAGGTCTGCGTCGAATTGTCCAATCGGCCGCGTGTGCGCGCCGTTTCCACCGGGGGAGTCCTCAGTGTCGCCACCCTTTCGTTTGTCGGACCGCGGGCCGAGCAGATGCTGACCGAATACCACGTGGACCGCTTTTTCTTCTCCTGCACCGCGATCGACCTGGAATACGGGCTCAGCGACGTGAGCGAGGCCGAGGCGGTCTTGAAGCGGCGAATGATGTCGGTCGCGGACCGCACATACCTGCTCGTCGACAAGAGCAAGTTCGGTGTCAAGGCGTTCAAGCGATTCGCAGGCGTCGACGAGGTCGACGTGATTGTCACAAACGACACGCTCGATCCGTCGATAATGGATATGCTGGTAGCGCAGGATGTTCAGGTGCTGCTTGGCCACAGCCGCGACTAGCCGCTCCGAGATGAGGACAGTAAGCGCCATTGACGGCGCCCTGGCTTCCTATCGTTGACGGTCCTAAGGAATTCGGAATCGTTGACGGGATTTGCAGGATTATCAGGATAGACCATGAAGTGTTGATCCTATCCATCCCGCAATTCCTGTTCATCCTGTCAACGGCTCAAAAGCTGGCGCAGCCAGAACCAAAAAAATCGCAAGGCAATCCCTCTTCCGTCCGCAGGACAGTCGCCGCTTCGCCTGTGAGCCATGCTTTCTTAGCGTGGTCCGATGAATCGTGCGCTTTCCACTCCGCGCATCACAGTGTAAAAGACGAGCGAAAAAAACTTGCGAAAATCGAGTTGCAGGGAACCGGTTGACACACTTCCCTGTTCTCTGGTATAGTGACCGCAAGACGGATTTGGTCATTATTCACGGAGCAAACGGTTATGGCGCGCACGCTGCAGGGCGATATCCGGTCGAAGATTCTCGACGCCGCCAGCGATCGGATGGCCTATTACGGGTTCAAGAAGACAACCATCGACGAAGTTGCCGCGGATGCCGGAGTGGGTAAAGGGACGGTGTACCTGTATTTCGAGAGTAAGGAGGACATCGCACTCGCCATCCTGGCCCGAGTCAAGGAGTCGAATATCGCCAGGATGCTGGAAATCGCTCAGGACTCGGAAAAGCGTCTGAGCGAGAAGCTCGCCGAGATGCTCTCCTTCCCAATCCTCCGTGCGACCGAGATGTGCCGCCGCAATCCGGGCTCGGTGGAGATGATACTCTCCGTGCGCCCGCACATGCAGATGCGGATGCGTCCTTACATCGAGCAGGAGACCGCTGTCATCGCCGATGTGCTCGAACAGGGCAATCGTGACGGCACACTCGATGTTCCCGATACCGTGCGAACGGCACGGAGCCTGAAGTTTATGGTGGCCGGATTTTGGCCACCCTATCCTTGCGCGGCGCCCGAGGACGTCGCGGAGGAGATCGCCTTTATTGTGGAACAGGCCATTCGGGGCCTGCGAAAGGGCGCGTCCGTGAGCCAAATCTCCTGAGACAGGTTGATGAATGATTAAGATCACGAATAATAAGTATTTCGATATGCGCACTGCTTTGCTGGCCGGCGCGCTGCTGGCCTCCCTCGGGCCAATTCCGGCCGCCGCAGGGACGGCGGACAACACCACTCCCGTTGATCTCTCGACCGCCGGGTTGAACACGTCGGCCGCGCCCCGGCACTACGATTTGACAGCCACCGTCAGCGCCAGCATTACCGCGTCGACCGACTATGCCAACGCGAAGCGGATGGTCGAGGTCGATCGAATGGCGGCCGATGCGGCCAAATCCGGAGAACGGCCGCATATCGCGGCCGCCGGGTCGGCTACCCGATTTGACAACCAGACAACCGTTGCGCTCGGGAAAGAATCCTTTACTGTCATGGGAAACGCGAGCCAAACGCTCTCGCTGGACATATCCGACAACATCGACATAGCCGGCGAGATCCGGGCCGCTGCCAGCCAGGCGGAACTCCAGGCCCTGGCGGACCAGCTTGTCGCCGCGCAGATCAAGAACGCGCGAATCCTGCTCGCCAAGACTACCTATTACAACCTCCTGCGCGCCCGGCACCAGGTGGCTGTCGCACAGGCCGCCCTCGACACTGCTCAGCAGCAGGAGACGACCGCGACAACGCTCAATCAACAGCAAGTGGGCCAGAAGATCGATGTTTTGCGGGCCGATACCCAGGTGGCGACCGCGCAGCAGCAGCTCGCGCAGGCGCAGGCCGGCCTCGGCATCGCGGTAGAGAACTTCGACAATGTGGTTGGCAACCCGGTCGACACGCCGGTGACAATCGACGATGTTCCCGGTGTTACGTTCGGCCAGTCGGTCTCCTCCACTCGATCCGTCGGAGCTCCGTCGCCGAACATCACGCTCTTTACGCCGCCCACCTCCGACGTGCAGGGGATCAGTCTTTCCGGCAGCATCGACACCGCCTACGGCAACCGTCCGGAAGTGCTCGCCGCCCAGGTGGGTGTTCGTGTCGCCCAGACCGGAATCAAGCTGGCTCGGGCCGGCCTCCAGCCGATGTTCGGGATCGACGCAATGGGAGATTACTTCCCGACCACTTCGTTCGAGGCTCCGCGGCAGCGTACGGCCGCCATCACCGCCACGTTGACGATCCCGCTCTACGACGGCGGAGCGACGCGGGATCGCGTCGACCAGGCGAAGCTGGATACCGAAAACGCTCGCGCCACTCTCGATTCTCGCCGCAGCGATGTCGCCTTGAGCGTCGGCCAGGCCTATCTGAATCTCCTGACCGCGGCGAGCCAGATATCGGCGGCCAATACCGCTTTGCAGCAGGCAATCGCCGCGCGCCAGCTCGCCCAGATCCGCTACGAGGGGCAGGTTGCCCTGTATCTCGAGGTAACAGACGCGCAGGCGGCCCTCGTCCAGGCCGAAAACGGTCAGGTCAACGCTGTTTACGATTACTTTGTGGCGCGTGCGCAGTTCGAAAACGCGCTGGGAACACCCACTGAATAGTGGTCTTGTTCGGGGCGCCACG
The DNA here is from genome assembly GCA_052139635.1 of Capsulimonadaceae bacterium. GTDB lineage: Bacteria > Armatimonadota > Armatimonadia > Armatimonadales > Capsulimonadaceae > JBKQWH01. The sequence goes on along the minus strand of JBKQWH010000181.1, from coordinate 1,925 downwards.
CTCAAAGCCCTGGTTGAGCATGCCGACGTCGGCCCGACGCGACGCGAAGCTTGACCCATTTGTTAAGGCCTTCGCCGTATCAGGCGAAGCGCATGGCAGGTAGCAAGTTCGATAGGAAGGAAGAAACGATGGCAGATGAGACGGCAGTAACATCCCGCGAGAGGCCCGCGACCGAAGGCAAGCCGGCCTGGGGGGCCGGAAACGGCGCCGGCCAGCCGGCCGGGTCGCCGGAGACGAAGGACGCGCCGCCCCAGAACCCCGGCAAGCGCGTGGTCGGCGGAATCGTCGCCGTGGTTGTGGTGATCGCCGGCCTCTACTTCGGCGTTCGCTATTATAACTTCGCCCGGACCCATGTCTCGACCGACGATGCCTATGTCACCGGCAACCTGGTCAACATCAGCCCGATCATCGGCGGCACCCTGAGCACGCTGAACGTGGACGAGGGCAGCATCGTTACGAAGGGACAATTGATCGCACGGCTCGACGACAGTAGCGAGCGCGCCAGCCTGCGTCAGGCGCAGGCGGCGTATCGGGCCGCCCTGAGCCAGATTCCCGAGGCGCAGACCAGCCTTTCCTTCCAGCAGGCGACCACCAAAGCGGCGATCGAGAAGGCGATGGCGGCGATGGGAACGCAGAACGCGAAGACCGGCGCGGCCCGTGCCCAGATCGTGCTGACGCGCGCCACGGTTTTCAATCAGCAAGAGCAGGCGCGGCAGCAGGTGGCGGCGGCCCGGGCTCAGGCAGCCCAGGCCGACGATGCCGCGACTGCCCTGGCTGCGGGGGTTCGTTCCGCCGAGCAGGCGGTTCAGACGGCCCTGAGCGCAGTCGCATCCGCTAAGGCCAATGCCGACTCCGCGCAGGCAAACTTTGCGAAAGCACAGGCCGACGATCAGCGATATCAGCGGCTGGTCACCCAGCAGGCGGTGACACAGCAGCAGTACGATGTGGCCCATGCCGCATTCCTCACGTCGCAGGCTCAGGTGACCGCCGCCAACGCCCAGGTCGCCGAGGCCCAGTCGCAGGTGCAGCAGGCTCGTGTCGTTGTCCAGCAGGCGTCCGCTCAGGCGGAAGCCGGCCGCAGCGCCGCGGCAGCCTCCCATCGTCAGGTGGAGGTTGCGGAGGCCGGTCTCGCGCTCGCGCAGGCCAATGCCACTCAGATTGGCATTCAGCAGAATAACTTCGTCAGCAACCAGACCCAGGTCACGCAGGCAATGGCCGATCTCGCCAACGCCCAGGCCGGCCAGCAGCAGGTCACCCTCAAGCGACAGGACATCGACACCCTTCAGGCGCAGGTTCAGCAGGCCAGAGCTGCCGTCGCAAATGCCCAGGTCGCCGAGGACGACACCTATATCTACGCTCCCTCCTCCGGCGAGGTCGTCCGCAAGGGCGCAGAAGTCGGTGCAGCCCTGGCGCCCGGCCAGACCATTGCGACCATGACATTCGGCAACGACGTCTGGGTCGAGGCGAACCTGAAGGAGACGCAGATGGACGGCGTTCGCGCCGGTGAGCCGGTCGAAATCTCTGTCGACGCGTTCCCGGACAAGGTCTTCAAAGGCCGTGTCGACAGCATCAACGAGACCACCGGCTCCTCGATCGCGCTGCTGCCACCGGACAACGCCACCGGCAACTTCACCAAAGTCGTGCAGCGCATTTCCGTCAAGATCCTGTTCGTCCCCGCCGGCCCGGGAGAACCGTCGAACTACGCGACCGCGGACGATATCAGTAATCTGCGCCAGGGCATGTCGGTCACCCCGGCCATTGAGATCAAACATCCGTAATCGGAAGCCCCGCGGAGCTTAGCCTCCGCGGGAACCTTCCGGTGGGCCGCAAACGCCTTGCAACCGGCAAGTGTCGAAACAAATAGCAGATCGGAACGCAGGATCCTCGTGGTCGACGACGACGAAATGGTAAGGGAGACCCTGATC
>JBKQWH010000180.1:0-2633 GCA_052139635.1 Capsulimonadaceae bacterium | reverse complement strand
CGTAGGACATTCTCTCTGGCAGCCCACGAATTCATTCGTGGGTCGACGTGGAATCGACGTGAAACGTCCTATTTTCTGAGCATCGGCGACATTTGGCGCCGGCAGCCATCCCGGTTCGCGTTACGGCACGTTGTTCACGATTCGAGCCTGTGCACGGAGTCCCTGGATATAGCGGGCTTCCGCACCGTGGTCATTTGTCTCGGTGTAGGCATCGGCCGCGTCGGTGTAGAGGAGGTCCTCGTCCGGGGAATGGCTTTCACCCGTGCTGACGGCCTGCAGCAGGACAAATCCCGTCAGGGCTTGAATGGGTTCCTGAGTGACCTCCCCCGGCTTCAATTTGAGGGCAGCCTGGACCAGCATGGGGTCGAGGCGGCAGCCGGTGTAGGCAATCCCGGCGTCGCCCCCGTTGGGGCCTGTTTGCGGGTCGGTCGAGTATCCCTTTGCCAGGTCCGAGAATGTCTTGCCCCGGGCGAGCAACTGCAGGATTGTCTTGATGTAGACCTTGGCCTGGTCGGGCGTATGCGGGGACGAGTCGTTCATGCTTCCCGTGGCCGGTGCAAGGCCGATCACGATCTCACGGATGTGCACCATCGGCGGCGGCGTGACCGTCCGAAGGAGCAGGCGCTCGCGCTCAATCTGGTGGCGGAACTCGTCCTCGAGCTGCGCCAGGGTTTCATGGTGCTGCTTCAGGCCCTCGTCGAGGGTATGCGGGGCGATGACCTTGCGGAGCCCGTCGACACGCTGCTTGAGCTCGGCCGGGGTAACCGTGACCCCTACCCGTGCGGCCTCCTTGTCGACCAGGTAGTTCTCGATGAGCTGGTTTGTCGCGCTCGCCGCGTCCTCGCGCATGGCGATCGCAACCGCGTCGGCCATCGGGATGACGTGGCCGTCGACCGTTGCGGCAACGCCGGAAGCGACCACGTGCGGCTTGCCGGTGGCAGGTCCAGCGGTTACCGCGGTTGCGGACGACTGAGCGAAGGCGATACCGGATGTGGCGACCAGGCCCACGGCTACGATCAGTGCGCGGGCGGACCACAGCCCCCGGGCACGAAGTTTAATTCTACTCTTCACGTTACTCGCACTCCTTCATACGGTTCAGCATTGACAGGCCACCCGGCCCCGATTCGCGGCTGGCCGGAACGCCGGTTACAATCTTATAGCGAAACGACCTGTTGAGTCAAGCAGTAGCGCCGCCGGGCGGACAAATGGGCACCCGAACAGCGTTTTCGGTGTTTTGGAGGGTAGGAAACTTCAGAGAGCGGCCGCGAGCCGGAGGCGACGCGGAGGAGCAGTGAACGTCACGTGCTCGGACTCCTTCCTTACAGAATCAAAGGACGGCGTCGATACAATTACTCGTCTGCCCACCTTGATGTGATAATCGGTGAATGTCTTGGTATACTGTAATCATGGCAATTGACACGCGCACGCGACTTGTCTTCCGGTCCCGTGTAAGGACGCCGGTCGGATATGTCGGCCGTTCCAGCGTATATGATGACAGCAAGTGGAGTTTTGAGGGCTTTCGATCGATCCCTTTCTATTCCCTGACTTATATTCTGCGCGGGAGCTGCCGTTACAGTGAGCCGACCGGCCGTGAAGTGACATTTGGCCCGGGCGACGTCTTCTTCTGCTTCCCGGGAGTTCCTCACCGGATCGATCCTGCCGGCCCGGACGGGTTCGCCGAGTTCTGGATCAGCTTCAACGGCCCCGCCTTCGACCTGTGGCGGGAAGCCCGCATACTGGATCCCGCCCGGTTTTACGTCCACGTCGAACCGGTAGACCAGTGGCTTGACCGGTACGAGGGCCTCTTCGCCAACGCGCGCCACGACCACTTCGGAATGCTGGCGCTGGTCGGGGGCCTGCAGGAACTGCTGGCCGAAACGCTCGCGCAGCAGCCGGCCGATTCGGTCCAGAGCGTGGATCAGGTCTGGATTGCGGAGGCAAAGGCGAGAATCGACGCGGTCGCACGCTTTGAAGACCTGGACATGAGCGACATCTCGTTGAAAATGCGCATGTCCTATTCAAACTTTCGGCGCAAATTTGTCACTCTGGCGGGCATGCCGCCACGGCGCTATCACACGTCGCGACTGATCGAGACCGCCTGCGAGTGGATGACAGCCTCCAACCTGTCCAGCAAGGAGATCGCACAGCGCCTTGGGTTCTGCAACGAGTTCCACTTCTCGAAGCGGTTTAAGCAGTTCATGGGGGTGTCGCCGCGCGAGTATCGAACCAACCTCCCGCAAACCCCGTCGGCGGCCTATGCCCAGTGGATCAAGGATGAGGGAGAGACGCCGGAAGAGCAGCGGATCATCAACATGGCCGCTCGCCACCTGGACATCGATTGAGGAACGAACGGCAAAGGCCGGAATGAAAGGGACAGGAATACCGTTGCGCGTCATAGCCGCAACCAAACGGAGGCACTGACGCGTTAAGCACAACTCGACAGAAAAACTTCTGTCCCGTGCTTTCCGTGTTTTCCGTTGTTAAGAGTCCTGATTCCGGATTCTTCTCCGCCCGCGACGATTCTCACAATGAGTATCATAGCGCGGCATAGCCGCAACCAAACTGCGGAGAAGAAGCGATTCCTCTTTCGTCCGGAGGACGTTCTCCACGGCAGCCCACGAATTCATTCGTGG
>JBKQWH010000179.1:0-30888 GCA_052139635.1 Capsulimonadaceae bacterium | reverse complement strand
CACTTCGCTCGAATGAAGCAAGTTGCCGCGTTGCTCAGGTCGTCCACCGACCGACACCAGGACACGTCGTCGAACCCAGTCGCCGATCAGGCGCCGCCGTGGCCGTCGGATGTCCCATTGCGGGTGTCGCGGCCGCCCGACACGCTGATCTGGTTCTGGTTATCCACCCAAACAGTCGTTTGGTGGGACACGACAGTGCCGTTGTCGCCATCCTCCTGACGCACCTCGACGCTGTGGTCGCCGTCCGCGCTGTCGTTCGTGTCCCAGATGAAGCGGAACGGCGGCGCATTCGTAATGCCCCGCAGCGCGCCGTCGACGTAGTACGCAACGAACCGCGTCCGCGGATCGAGCGGTCCGGCGCTGACTGTGACGCTGCCACGGTCGACCGGCATTCTGCCGGCTCGGGCATCCGCCAGCCGGCGCAGGTGGTACCCGTACACGTCTTCATTGAGTCTGGCGGCTATCCACGCGCGGTCGCCGTATGATGATCGTACCACACGGATGGCGGTTACGCGTCGCATGGCGTCGTTGTTCGTTCCGATGACTTGCGGCATCGGCTGCCAGACCGGCTTGCCGTACTGTACCTGGGCGCGCCAGGAATGGTCCGGGTCGTCCGGCATCCAGCCGAGGTCGAAGTAGCCCAGAAAAAGCGGTGGTGTGCCCTCGAGGTCAACCTCGGTTTCCATGTGCTTGCGTCCGAGGACCATGACCGAAGCCGCCCACGCCTCGTCGCTTTGCGTGTTGTGGTACGATGGCGTAATCTGAAACCCGCCGCGCCGCTCGGGCCCGACGCCTTCCAGGAGTTGCGACTCTGTCACCGGGGCTGTCGAGATCGTCAATACGCCTGTGTGCGACGTGTTTATCGCCCCAACTCCGGTGTACGACGTCCCGTCGTAGCGTCCGATCCCATACACCGGCTTCAGAACTGTTGTGAGTGTCCGGATCGTCCCGTCGCTGTATTTCGCCAGCACGGGCATGTTCTTGACGTTCGGGAAGTCCACCTCGACAAGCGGGTTGGCCGGCCGTTTCACGATTATCGTGAGGATATCGCCGACAGCCGGGTGGTAGTTGGTCGGCAGGTCGGCTTCACTCCCGTCGCGGGCCGTCAGGAGTACCGGATTTCCCGAATACGGGGACAGGTCCCGAAAAATCGATGTGCCGGCCGCAATGTCGGTGTATATTCCGGAATCTCCAGCGATGTGGCCGCCGAAAAACACCGGGGTCTGCGCAAACTCCAGCGGCAGGATGTTGATCAGCTTCGGATACGCCGATGTCAGGTCGCCGACACGGATTCGCAACCCGTGTACCGCGACGGCGGCGACCGTGCCCGGCGCCGCATACCCGCTGGCCAGGTAGCCGCTCAGGCTGTCTGTCGCCGGGGCCGTAACTCGTCCCACCGTTCGCCAACTCACGCCTGCGTCGGCGGAGACTTCCACAAGCCCGCCAGCGATATTGTCGATGCGAATCCGGTGTGTTTCTATCTGTGAAAACGGTGCGTAGTGGCGTGGGATCTCGCGTGGACCGACAATGGCGGAGTCGGCGGACGCGAGGGCGCACGATACAGCGGCCAGGCTCACGAGAAGCACGAGCGTCACCAAACGGCTCGTCCATCCGGCGCAACGCCGTTGTTTATGCCTCAGCGCGATCTTCGCAAGGAACGCGGTCGAAGTTTCCGTAACGTCATCACGTGTTGTCCAAAAGTAAGAAAACTCCAATGCGAGTATCTCCAACATCATTAGGCGATGCCCAAAAGCAAGTGCTTCAATTCCCCACCACCGACGGTAATCGTCCTCATCACAGGTCAAGACAAAATCCTATTCCGTGCTTTCCGTCTTTTCCGTGGTTAATAAACTCCGGACTCTCGCCTAATCCTAAATTCTTCCGTGTCGTCTCCTAGAATCCGATTCCGGGCTCTCCCAGGAAATCGGGCAGCGGAGGCTGGGGCTTCCCCGCCGCCACATCCCTCGCGTGCTGGGTTCGCACAGATTCCAGAAGTCCGGGCAGCGTGTTTGGCGCCGGGGGCGGGCCGCCGGAGCCGAATACTGCGGCGATATCGTCCCACCAATCATAGTCGATAATCTGCGACAGGTCGAACACCATCACGCCCTGGGTCGACGCCAGCGCCGCCTGGATGGCCTCCTGGAACCCGCGCACGTTGTGTGTGTAAACGAGAGCGTAGAGACCGGCGTAGGTCCAGGTCGCATCGTTTACAACGTGGTTTGAGAGCTGTCCGCCTCCCTCGACCGTTTTTCCAGGGTCGTCTCGCGAGTGCCGCGCGTCGTCGATCGTCGGGATCGAATAGTAGCAGCCGGTCGTGATCCAGTCGAGCTTCGACGCGAACCCGGTCGCTCGATAATCGGGCGTGTCCCACGGATAGGGACCGGCGAAGTCCGGGGCCGCCCAGTTCGACGCCACTTCGTCGTAGTCGCCGTACCACGATCCGGCATACACTGCAACCTGGGCGGATGGGCGGATCGCCCGTACTGCCGCCGCCGCCTCATCGAGCCACCCGGTAATGTTCTCGGCGCGCCAGACGAGCCATTGTTCGTAGTTTGGGCCGGGGGTAATCCGGCCTGTCGGGAAAAGAGGCGCTCGGAAGACATCGTCCGGCCACGTCAGCCGGTGCCCAACATACTTCTCGAAGGCGGCCCGGCTGTCGGGGCCGAAGTCGGCGTTCAGTCCGGCGTACCGCAGGCGGTCGTCGAAGATCACCCCGTCAAAGTCGTAGCGGGACACGGCCTCTCGAACGATGTCGATCTCATGCTGGCGAACTTCGGGGTTGTGCGGGTCGACAAACACGCTGTACATCTGGTCGCCGGTGTTGTCCGCCGCGATGGGCATATAGTCGGGCCTCGCGCCCAGAATCATAATCTCACCGACGACGGCGTGCTCGGCGATCCAGCGACCGGCCTGGCCGCGGCCGATGACGGCGAACCCGCCCGGGGGCGGCGCCGGAGCCGCGTCGAGTGTCGCCGAGGGATCGTATACGGCGACCACGCGCGCGTCGAAGTTGAGCAGCGCAATCGTGTAGCCCTTCTGTGCCTTTGTCAGGATCTGAGGCTTTAACACGATTTCGGCAATCGATTGGTCGTCCGGCGGCAGGGCATCCACCCGAGATACGCCGATAACCGCGTGACGGCCTTGCACGGTTCGATCCGTCTCGTAGAGAACCGTCTGCCAGGAAGGGTGCGTATAAGCCAATCCCCGCTGGACCATCTTGTGACCTTCGCTGAACGTGCTGAAGTTCGCGTAAACCGTCAGACCATCCTGGTGGGCGTCGTCGAGCACGGTCTGGACGACATCGATGGTTGGGTCGCCCTTCTTGCCTCTCCATTCCAGAAGCCGCGGGGCGTACTGGCTGTTGTAGATCGTATCGCCGACGATGGGCTTGACGTCGAGCACGACCATATTGAAACCGGACCGCTTAATCTTATCGACCACGTCCTTGATCTTGTCCACGCTGTTGAGATTCCCGACGTTCGCGCCCGCGTCGATCCAGATAATGCGGGCCTGAGCGCCGTGTGCGCGCGCCGTCGACTGCGCGACACCGACGTTATTGCCGTCCGTATCGAGAACCACCGTGGGCACCGTTTCCGGTGCGGCCGCCGGCGGAGCTGCGGCCGGCGGTGCTGCCTGAGGTGACGCCGGCGGCGTAGGTGTTGTGGCTGGTGCAGCGGCTGGCGGCGCCGAAGGCGTGGTCGGCGCAGTGGCCGGTGGCGCGGTCGATGGTGTGGCCGGCTGCTGCGTCGATGTTGCGGTCGGCGCATCGGTCTGGCAGAACGCGGGGCTGGCGATGAGACACAGGCCAGCCAGTATTGCAATAATCGGGTTTTTCAACAATGCTCCATTCAAGACGATGCAGATAATGCCGTTGGCGATTGCAGTCGCTTAAAGACCGAATTCGCCGCCGAGGTCAGGCAGCGTTGAACGTCGAAGCCATCAGTCTGGCGACTGGCGCGGGCGTCAAGAACTCCCCGCGCCGGTTTTGCTCAAGCTGCCGACACGCGTCGAGCCGCAGGAATTCCAGGCGTTCGAGCAAGCTGGAAGCGGGGAGGTCACGGAAGGCTCCGGTAAAAAAGGCCGGCTGCGGAAGGGATATTTGTGAGGTACTCATGACTCTCCTATCACCATTATGGTGCATACTGACCGTTTCGGTCAACCGCGGTTTGAGCCATTCTTATAACGGGCTAAGCCGCGCGCATGATCACTCGCCGTGGCATCACCCGTTCCGGAAACCGGCTTCAATCCACATCCATCATGGTCTCATTCTTTCTCGGGCGGCTCTCCCTCGACGACCTCGCAGCCGAGCGACTCCATCTCCGCCAGAAACGGTGAGCGGGAGAGCGTGCGCGTCTGGTGCGCAAGGGGCCACGTGAGGTAAGCTCGCTCCTTGGCGCGAGTGATGGCGACATAGGCTAGCCGGCGCTCCTCCTCGATGCTGTCCGGCACGAGGCGCGTCTTCTCATCGTCGAACCAGCGGAGGCTGCGGTGATGCGGGATCATGCCGTAGGCAAACCCGCAAATGAAGACGATCGGCCACTCCAGGCCCTTGGCGCGGTGGATGGTCATCATCTCGACCGCGTCGCCGGACGGAGCGTCCTGAGTTGCCTTGTTCTGCGCCGCTACAAAATTGAGGAAGTCCTGAGAGGTTGGGAACGCGGATGCGGCCGTGCAGAGCTCCTCCAGGTTGTCGAGGCGAGAGTTTCCCTCATCCTCCGCGTATCCGTCCTCGCGCAGCAGCCATTCGTCATAGCCAATCTCGCGCGCCTTGCGCAGGCGTGCCTCGGCGTTGTCGCCGGCCTCGGCGACCTCCTTGATCATGTCGCGGAAATCCTTCACAGCCAGTCCCTGCCAGGTCTTGAATTGGCCGGTGGCCAGAACGCGATAGAAGGAGCAGTTCTGCGCTGTGGCGCGCCCCTCGACCTGGGCCACAAACGCGCCCCCGAGCATGTGCGACGGCTTGCCAAACCACTTCGACGCCACGTTCAAGATCCGGCGGACGGCCGCGTCGGCCGCATCACCGTCGCGCTCGACACTGAGCTGGAGAAACGCGATCAGGTCCTTGACCTCGCGGCGCCCGTAAAACCCGAGTGCTCCTTCCAGGACATAAGGCACGCCGCCGGCCACAAACGCTTCCTCGAGCGCGCGGGAGTAGGCGTTTGTCCGGAACAGGACCGCGCATTCCTTGAGGCCGCGGCCGTTCTCCTTCAGTTGGACAAGCTGCTCCGCAATGAATGCGGCCTCCGACGCGGCGTCCTCGTGTTCGTGCAGGGTGGGGAACTCGCCCGCATCGCGGACCGACGCCATCTCGAGCCGGTACTTCGGATCGATTCCGGCTCGCCCGATCAATTCGTTCGCGACCCGGACAATGCTCGACGACGACCGGTAGTTGGTCGGCAGGCGGATAATCTCGCCGTTCGGATACGCACCCGCGAACTGCCCGACCGTCGCTTCGGGCGAGCAGCCGCGAAAGCTGTAGATGGCCTGCCCGACGTCACCGACAATGAAGATATTACGGTGCGCGGCAACGAGAAGCCGCCCGATCTCCCACTGGACCGACGATGTGTCCTGGGTCTCGTCGATCAGGATGTAGCGAAACCGCCGCTGGTACTTCTCGCGCACCTCTCGATTCTCCTGCAACAGGCCAAGGGTCTCGATCAAGAGGTCGTCGAAGTCGAGGCGGCGCGACGCTTTCTTGGCCAGGAGGTCAAACTTGGCCTGCTTCGCCTGCTCGTAGCAGCGCCAGAACTTTGAAAGTGTTCCGATCGTGGAATCGGCCCAGTTCGGATCGTGCTCGCGAAACGCCTTTTCCGCCTCAGTGACGACGTGTCCGCGGTTCTTGACCGCCGAGACCGCCGAAAGGGCGCTGCGGGGATCGAAGGCGATATTCAGGCCGAACGGCGGCGTCGGCAGCCCACGGGCCATCCAGTCGGCGTCGCCCAGGATCGCGCGGGCGGTACGCACCTGCCAGGATTCATCGGCGATCTGGAAGAATCCCCCCTGTTTGCCGTACAGGAGAGCCCATTCCGCCCGCAGAATGCGCAGACAGTGACTGTGGAAGGTTCCGATCCACAGCTTTTCGGTGATCGCCTCGCCGCCCTCGCCGAGCAGGGCCGCCAACCGCTCCTGCATCTCATCGGCGGCTTTCTTGGTGAACGTGGCAACAAAAAGCGCCTCCGGCGCGATCCCTTCGGCCAGCAGACGCGCGACACGCCGGGTCAGCACGGTTGTCTTGCCCGACCCCGCCCCCGCCAGTACCAGCGCCGGCCCGTCGCCATGGTGCAGCGCCCGCAACTGATCGGGGTTTAGCCCTGCCTCCAGCCGCGGAAGCAGGCTGGCGCGCCGGGAGGCGTTGAGGTCATCTGTAATGGAGTCGAGGGTGAACTGGGTCATCTGGAGCTTGCCGATCCGCATCCTGATTCTAGCACCCGTTGCCGCCGGCTGTCAACCATGCGCCCTCGATCAACCGCCCGCGTTTTTTCAATCCGGGCTTGACAGACCCACTCATCTGTGATATACTGGGATCATCTGTTCGTATACGCCAACAGAAACCAACAACCTCGGCCAGGGCCCGGCAACGACGCCCCCTGAGCCGCAGCCCTCTTAATCCTCTTAATCCTGTAAATCCCGATAATCCATGCAAAGAATTCCGAATTCACCGAATCCGGCCCAATTAACCCAAATAACTCCCTCCGAAACCATCATCGACACTCAAGGCAGCGGGCCACAGGATGTCCCCATCGACGTCATCAGGCGAGCGCGGGCGGTGAGGATGGCGGCGGTCGCCGCGGCGAGGTCGCCGCGGGCGCGGGTGAGGGCGGCGAGGGCGTCGAGGCGCTCGGCGACGACGGATTTGCCGGCGTTGTAGCGGAGCGTCGCCAGGTCATACGCCTGCTGCGCGGCAGTGACCCCGGCCTGCGCCGTGGTGACCTCCTGTGTGGTCGACTGCAAGTTCAGCCACGCGGTAGCCACCTCCTGATCGATTGTCTGGCGCAGGGACTGGGTGTCGAGAATGGCTCGCTCGAGACGCTTCCTGGCCGCGCCAACTTCGGCGCGGCGCTCGCCCCCGTCGAAAAGCGGGATGCCGGCGGTCAGGCCGACCGTGTAGTCTCCCTGACCCGCACCCGTCGAACGCGTCGGCACGTCCGCCATGCCGACCGCATAGATCTGCGGCGCATAAGTTCCCTCCGCGGCACGAAGGTCCTCTCGAGCGGCGTCGATCCCTTTGCACGCCGCGCGAAGGTCGGGGCGGTTGGCCTCGGCGGCGGCGATGGCCTGCGGCAGACCGGCCGGCAAGCCGGCCGGCAGGGCAATCGTGTCGAGCGTGTCGGCTAGCGTGATAGTCGATGCCTGCGAGATCCCCAGCGCCGCCTTGAGCTGAACGACGGCGATGTCCGCCACGCTCTGCGCGGCCACAACCTGCTGTTTCGCGCTTGCCTCCTCCGCCTGCTCCCGCAAGAGGTCCAGGGGCGGCACGCTCCCGGCCGTGACGCGGTCCTGGGTAACACGCACCTGCTCGTCCTCTGCCGTCAGGCGCGCCTGCGCGACATCCACAAGGGCCGAATCCAGCAGCGAGCCCGTATAGGCATCTACCACCGATTCCTGCGTCGCGAGGTCCGTTTCGGATTGGGCCAGCGCGGCTGCCTCGCTCCGTCGACGTGCGGAATCGAGCGGGCCGGACAAACGCCCGCCCGTGTAGAGCGGCGCCATCAGGATGAAATTCTCTCCCAGAGCGCCTCCGCTCGCAGCCGAGATGTTATTCGACGGGAACACCCCCGGCGGTGTGCCGACGATGCTTGCTGCGTTGCCGGCCAGCCCGTAGGTGGTGGCCGCAATACCCGGCTCAGTCTGCGACCGGGCGGACTGCACGGCGTCGGTGGCAATCGACGTATCGACTCCGGCCTGTTGGCGCGCGATATTGTGCTCGGCCGCCACCGCAAGCGCGTCCCGCAGCGTCAGGGCGCTGTTCATGACCGGCAAATCTGGCAGGCTGTCGGCGGAGGCAGTCGTTGAGAGCGCCGCAGCCACGAGCAACGCGGCGGCGAGGAGAATCGCGCGAGTTATGTACGTTATGTTCATGATCTTCGGCCTCCCGCGACGGCAGTGCCGTCAGACGGGTCAGATGTGTCCGACCGGTCCGACTCCTCCACAATCGCGGGAATGCGCCCAATTCCCGCAAACAACTGCGTCAGGTCGTCGACCAGGGCGTGCATAACCGGGATGACGAGCAGGGAAAGCAGGGTGCCCGCCAGAAGGCCGGAGACGATGACCGTGCCGAGCGGCTGGTAGGCGTCCATGCCCGTCCGCGGCGCGGCCGCCACCGGCAGCATCGTGATCACGGTGATCAGCGACGTCATCAGGATTGGGCGCAAGCGGTCGCGGCAGGCGAGCGCAATCGCCTCATCCCGAGACCGGCCTCCCTCGCGCCGCCGGCGCATGATCTGGTCGATTAGCAGGATCGCCGTCGTGATGTCCATCCCCGTCAGCACGATGATCGCCATGATCGAAACGCTCGAGAACGATTGGTGCGCGAGCCACAGGCCGATGAAGACCCCGGACAACTCGAGCGGGATCGAGAGCAGCATCTGCAGCGGCGCGAGCAGGCCGCCGAACTGGGCGACCAGGACCAGGAAGATGAGCAGCAGCGCGACTTCGAGGCCCCGCAGGAGGCGGGAGAACGAGTCCATCATCTGGGTCATATCCCCGCGCATCTCCATCGAGTAGCCCGGCGGGAAGTTGAGGCGGCGGCTGGCCTGCGAGATGATCGACATTGTCACATCCATCGACGGCGGCCCGCTCTTGCGGTAGTAGGCGAGGATGGAGACCGTCCGGCGCAGGCCGTCGTGCTCGATGAGCGTCGGCGACTGCCGCACGGCCACCGTCGCCAGGGTCTTGAGCGGAGCCTGTACGCCTCCGGCTCCGGTAATCGGCATCTGCAGCAGGTCTGCAACGCTCAGGCGCTGGTCCTGTCGATATCGGATATTGATCGAGTTCTGGCGGATATTGGGGATACGGTAGAACTCGTCGGCCAGGGCGCCCCCCATTGCGTAGTACGCCTGGTCGGCGATTTCGCCCGGCGTCAGGCCGATCTGAGCCGCGCGGCGCGCGTCGACATGGAGGACGTATGATGGCCGCTCCATGGCCCAGGACGTGGAGACCTGGGTCGCGCCGGGCGTGCGACGGGCTATCTCGGCGACCTGCTCCCCGAGTTTCGAGAGGATGTCGAGGTCAGGTCCGGACACGAGGATCGTCACCGGGGCCTCCGACGATGCCATCACGTCGCTGCCCATTTCCTTGATCTGGAGCCGGCGGATATTCGGGATGGTTCGCAGTGCCTCCCCCTGAACGTCGTCAATGACCTGCCAGACTGTCCTCTGGCGTGTGTCCTTGTCCGAGAGCGTGATCATCATGGTGGCCGTGTTGACCTGGTTCATGGCGTATCCCGTGAAATAGGCGCCGCCTGGCTCCACGCCGATCTCCGTCGAGACCTTCTCGATCTCGGGGTGCCGCAACAGGATGTGCTCGAGCTGCGCGGTGGCCGCCGCGGTCTGCGCGTAGCTCGAGCCCGGAGCCATTTCCAGCACGCCATAGGCCTGGCCGACATCGGCGAGGGGCATCATCTCCGAGCCGATAAAGCTGTAGAATCCGCACCCAACCAGGATCGTGCAGAGAGCCGCCGCAATGACCAGGAACTTGTTCCGCAGGAGGGTTCGCACCAGGCGTTCATATCGGCCGTCCATGCGGTCGAGCCAAAGCTGGACTTGCGAGATCACACCGGGGCGGTCTGTGCGACTATCGGAGCCCTCGCCAGAAGCGTTAGCGAAAGGCGAGGACATTAGCCCCTCCGGCAAGGAGACTTTGAGCAACCGCGACGCCAGAAGAGCCGTGAGAGTGAGCGAGACGAAGAACGAGGCGATCAGGCCGAAGATGATCGGATAGGCTAGTCCGACAAACATGAGCTGGGTAATGCCGCCGCAGAAGACGAGCGGCAGCAGGGCCAGCACGAGCATGATGGTCGACGCGGCAACAGCCAGGCGGACTTCGGTGATGCCGTCGACCGTGGCGGTTTTCGGGTCCTTGCCCATCCGGAGGTGCCGCTCGACGGCGTGGATATCGATCACGGAGTCGTCGACCAGGCGGCCAATGGAGATCAGCAGGCCGATCAGGGTCGACGAGTTCAGGCTGAAGCCGAAGGGGACCATCAGCAGGATCGCCATGGCCATGCTGACGGGGATCGTAATGACGGAAATCCATGTGCCGCGCCCGCTGCCGATAAAGAACAGCACGGCCAGGCCGCAGAGCAGGATGGCGGCCCCGAGTTCCTCGGCGGTATTCTGGAAGAGGATGTTGACGAAGTGAGCGTTGTCGTAGGTAACCGCGAAGTTCAACCCCGGGTGGTCCGCCGCAAGGCGGTCGAGCTGCTGATGGACAGCGTCGATGACGGGAGGTGACCCGGCGGCCGGATTCTGGATGACGGCCAACTCGACCGCGTTATTGTCCAGTCCCTCGATGGCGTGTCGGCGGCCGTCGACGTACTCGTAGCCGCTACGCTGTTCGCGAACGCCGTCGGTGACCGTGGCGACATCCTTGAGATAGACGACATTGCCGTCCTTCGCGCCGAGAGGGTAGTTAGCCACCGCACCGGCGTCCTGCGCAAGTTCATCCATCCGGACGATGCTCTCGCTGGCTCCGGACGTGATCACGCCTGCCGGCTTCGCGACGCTGTTTTTGTCGATCGCATCGCGGACGTCGAGAATCGAGTACCCGTAGGCTGCCAGCTTGACGCGGTCGACCTCGACTCGCAACTGGCGTTTCTCGCCGCCGTAGACCTCCACCGACTGGACGTCGCCAACCTGCTTGATCGCGGCGACTGCCTGGTTCTCCGCGAATTGCCGCAACGCGAGCGGCGTCCATCCCAGCGCGGGATCGCCCGCCACACGGATGGACAGGATGGGGATGTTGAGCGGGTCTATTGGGAGCACCCACGAGGGCTTGAGGTTGGCGCCCGTCTGCGGCAGGTCGGCCTGAACGGCGTTCATGAGCGACTGGACGTCTGTTATCGCCTTCTTCATGTCCGTGCCGTAGGGAAACTCGAGCGATACGATGCTGAGTCCATCCTGCGATGTCGAGCGGATGTAGCGTGCATCGCGGATGTCGGTCATCCGCTCCTCAATGGGCTTTGAGATGTAGGTCTCCATCTCCTGCGCCGACAATCCCGGCATCATGGTCACGATGCCGACCATCGGGCTCTCGACATACGGCATCATACGCCGCGGCATGACCCCTTCGAAGACCGCCCCCAGCGCCAGCACAACCAGGGCGGTATAGAAGGCGATGATGACCCAGGGATGCTCAATGCTCCACTCCGAGACATTGAAGCTCCTCGCTCTCTTCGCGACCGTTCGATCTCCGTTTTCTCTCGATATCATGCGCGTGACTTTCTAAAAACGTATGATGACATGGGTAATCTCTTAAAGCCTATCGTCCGGGTTGCTCCCGGCCGTGACTGGAACGAGTTTTCCGCCGTCCATCGGGTCGACAAAGTGGTTCTTGCGCGCGTCGGCCTCCGAGTAGGTCATCCCGCACTTCTCGCAGCGATAGAGTGTCGGGCCGGCGACGGCGACCGGGAGCGATATCGGCCCGTTCGGTCCCCAATCGGTCGCGACAACGCGTTCGCCTTCGCTCAGCCCGGCCAATCCTCGCACCACAACCTTGTCGCCGCGGCCGAGATGGCCGGAAACGACTTCCGCCGACGCGCCATCCGTCCCGGCGACCTGCACGATCACCTGGTGCGCGGTAGTCGGGCCCGATTCTGCACGAATGGTCCAGACGGTGGACTGTCCACCCTGTGTGACAACGGCGTCCGCCGGGACCAGAAGGCTATTACGATCCGTATGCTTTACAATCCGCATGGCCACGTAAGCGCCCGGCAGCAGGCGGTGCCCGGGATTGGGAATGACGGCCTCGACAATACCGGTTCGCGTGTCCGTGTCGACGGACGGGAACACCGACGTTACGTGGGCGTCGATGGCCGGGCCACCGTCCTGGGGAACGATCCGGACGGGGCGGCACACGTGTATCCCTGCCAAATCCGTGACCGCGACATTGGCCTGGACGCGCACCTGGTCGATCTCGGCGATCTTGAGCAGGACCGTTCCGGGCTGCACGAGGGTCCCCGGGGCAATCGGTCGGACGATTACGACGCCATTGACGGGCGATGTAATCCGGGTGTAGCTCTGCACGACCGCTGCTTCCCTGGCCGCGGCCTCCGCGCCGACCGCGGTTGCTCCGGCCTCCTGTGCCTGGCTGTCGGCAACCGTGATGTCGGCGATGGCCATTTGCACGCCGGCTCGTGCAACGTCTACCTGACGGTTGGCCTCGATGACTCCGGCCTGGGCAGCCCGCTCGGTGGCCCGCGCCTGCGTTACCTTCGCCTCACCCTGGTCGACTGCCGCCGACGCCGCCTGCGCCTGTGCCTGCTCATTCTGATACTCGGCACGCGAGACGGCGCCGGCGTCGGCCAGTTGCTTCTCACGAGCGAGCTCGGCCCGCCAGTACTCCGCGTTGGCTGTTACGCTTCTGACTTCGGCGAGGGCGTCTACGACAGCAGCCTCGTCGGCCTCGGCGGCGTCCTGCGCATCGGAAACGCTTTGCTGCGCCGCGGCAAGCTGCGAATTGGCCTGATTGAGGGCCGCGCTGTGATGCAAATGATGGGTCAGATGCGCGACCTGTTCGCCCATTTGAGCCGCATGCGCCTCGGCATTGGCCTGCGCCGTCTGTTCGGAGACCGCGGCGCTGTCGAGCTGGGCCAGAAGCTGCCCGGCCCGGACCGAATCGCCCGGATAAACCGGGAGCGACAGCACAGTGCCGGTGATGCGCGGCGAAACGTCCTGTTCGTTGTAGGCCTCGACCGATCCGGTGTATGTGACGCTGTCGTCCATGTCTCCCACCCGAACCGTCGCCACTGCCACAGGCGCCGCCCCGACCGGCGGCCGCATCCGAGTCATGTCCATGGCCTGAGCCGCGATCACATCGACGTGGCCTTGTCTGTGAAAATGGTGCACGGTCCACGATGTCGACGCGGCCACGCCAACAATCAGGGCTAGTGCGATGCTATTCTTCTGGTGTTTCTTCATAATGGTCCCGCCCGATCCGGCGGCATGCGACGTACGCATGCCAGGAAGTGTGCGCACACGGCAACGGAACAGCCGGCCTTGCAAGGGTCACACACGGCATCGGTCCGTTGACAAGAGTGAATGAGAAATATGAGGGGACACTATTCACGAAGTAACCGGGGAAAGTACCGAGTTGCGGCCCTCTCGACGGTCGGAATAGCCCGGATCAGGCGGCGGGAGGCGCACGAAGGCCGTGCGAACGCGCGAGTGTACGAAGCAAAAGCGATTCGGATGGTGGCTGAACGAGGTGATGGAAGGGCGTGCCGGCGGCTGTCAAACTCTGGGCGATCGCTGGAGGCGCGAGAGCAGGGGACGCGTTTAGCATCCAGCAGTGAATGTTACGCACGGTGGCAGGCTGGAACGTAAGGATCGGTTTTACGGTGACAACGCATGCGGGGGTGGAGAATACCCGTGGGACGCCGATGGCTGCTGGATGCAAGGTGACGCGCGAATGCAACCCTCGTGCGGGCGCTGTTGGCGCAATGCGACGGCAACATGGCATGACGGCACATTTCATCGACGACGCCATATTGCGGCAGCACGGCATTCCTGCGCATTTCAATGACCGGACGGGCGAGACGGCGGAAACGACGGCCTCTAAACACGGAGGGGCCGACACCGGCGCCCCGGCGCATCGCACACTCACTTCGGCAAGCCCGACCGCAGGCGGAAGCGACTGTAGCGCGACCAGCGCCGCGACAAAGATCCATAATATTTTATATCTCTGCTTGCGCATCTCTTTGCCAGTATACCACACCTGCCAAGGAGGGCATCGGCGGTTCGGCGGATCTTGCTATGTGATGTGCCCGGCAGACGAGAGCGCACGAACGTGGACCACGATTACGGATGCCGGGTTGGTCCGTTATGTTCGTCCAGGTCGATTGGTTCCGCGTCGACCAGGAACGTACCGTGCTCGCCGGTTTCGGCGGCATCGCCCAGAAACGTGCTATGCCCGCGAATATCGATTGGATCGGCCTCAGCCAGGAACGAGCCGTGCGGGCCGACATCGGCAGGTGCTCCCTCTGCAAGAAACGAGCTGTGACCGTGGATATCAATGGGATCGGCCTCTGCCAGGAACCCGGCGTGAGAGCCGGTGTCAGGTGGATTGGCATCCGCCGGGAGCACGTTGTGCTGGCTCAGGTCGATCGGTTCGGCATCCGCGAGGAAACCGCCGTGCCCGCCGGACGCCGGGGGATAAGCTTCCATAGCAGTCTCGCCGTGTGTGCTCATATCAATCGGCTCGGCATCCGCCAGAAACCCGCCGTGGCCTTCGGTGCTGGGAGAGGTTGGAGGGGCGCCGTGCTCCTCATGTTCGCCGGCATGAGACGTTGGATCTGCCGAATGCTCGGCGTGCGCTCCTGCGCTGGACGGTATCGTACCGGTTGTGTGACCGGCAGAGTGCCCGCCGTGCGCGCTCGCACCTGGAGAAATGGGACGGGCGGGGTGCACGGCCTGTTGTCGATGGTCCGGACGGGAGTGTGCCGGATCTGCGGAATCGAGAGGGGTCGCGATCCGGAAACCGATGATGCTCCGCCGGCTGGTGGGCGGGTTTGCGAGGCGACACGCGGCTCGGGAGTAGTTCGGCAGGTAGCTCCAGGCCCCCCCCCGCAGAGCCCGACGTTCGGCCGAGCCCGAGTGCGTGTCCGACCTGGTTTCGTACTCGGTTAACGTCCACTCCCACACATTGCCGGCCATGTCCATGACGCCGTATGGCGAAGCCCCTTCGGGGTAAACGTGGACAGCGGTTGTCAGTCCGATGCAGGATACGTCGGCGTTGCATTTCTTGATGTCGAACGTATCCCCGTAGGGAAATATCCGGCCGTCGGTTCCGCGGGCGGCCTTCTCCCACTGCTGTTCTGTCGGCAGAGTTACGACAACATGCAGCTTGGTCGACAGCCACCGGCAGTACGCCATGGCGTCGTACCAGGAGACGCATTCCCGGGGATGCGTATCATACCGGAACTCCTGGTCGGCGGGCCCGGTTGCCTGCTGTTGGAGTCCTTCTTCATGCAAGCCGTCCCACCAGTGGGGGCTGCGATATCCGTCCCGGGAATCAACGAATGCCTGGTATTGTCGATGGGTAATGGGATACTTACTGATCCGGAAGAGCGGCAGAACAACGTGGGACTGTGGTATTTCATCGTCTGCCGCAGCCGTGTCCCTTTTCCTGTCGCTTCCATATTGAAACTCGCCGGCTGAGACCGTGCACCACACAATGTCCGGCACGCCATCGGCTCGCAGCCCGGCGCCGGGGTGTGGGTCGCCGAGTTGCGATAGGACGCGGCCCCACACTCCGCCGGAGCCGCCGCCTGAGGTGATTTGCCGGAGGAAGTTCGAAATCCTGTCCTGGATCTTGGAGGACTCCATGGCTGTTCCCTCGTCATTACGGATTTCCCGGAGGCCGCTCCCTTGCGACTACCGGCTTATAGAACATTCTACTATGTCGATAACAGTTTTAGCACTCTCTCGGTGGATGAATCGGAGGACCCGGAGTATTCAATTCACTTGAGCGCAGATATACTCCGCGTGCTTCGACCGATCGATGACAATGGTTCCGCTCCACATGCCTGCGGAACCCTGATGGCGGAAAAGGTACGCCTCGGGTTTATTGATGTCCTGCACTTCCGGCCATCCGGCCTTGGTGGCATCGTCGCTGAGAATCCGCCCAAATCCGAGTTTGCTCATTGGCGGCATGGAGAACTTGAAATCCGCAGCGGCCAGCGGTTCGGCGTTCTTCGTCAGGGCAGTTAAGGCCTTGTCTGTGGCGCTCACCTTGATCCAGATCATTCCGGAGCTGCCAAGCCCACGATGGCCGTTTACGCGGATACCCTTAAGCCCGGATGGCTCTGCGACCCCGAGTACGTCCGATAAGACGCCGGCGCGTGGCTGAGTGCTGTAGTCGATGACCGCTATCCTTTGGCTGCAGTACTGTACCCAAAACCAGAGTCCGACCGGCACCAACAGACAGACGATGATCACGCCAATCGCTCGCATGTTATTCTTTCCCCCGTATTCCTGCGATGACTATATTGAAAAAACTTACGCGGCCACATCGCGGGAAGCACTCGTGGTCGCCGCGCGGGGCGGCGCGACGACATATTCATTATACTCCTCGCGAAACGGTTGATTACGTGTTTGAGGCCCGTTCCCCTGTGATTGTCCGTAGATTTTTGTCAGATGCACGTTGAACATGAGAACCATCACACCGGATTCGGCGATTAATGGCCCGATTTGCTATGAATAGACACGTGCTGTGTCCCGATGCACTTGTGCTGACAAGCGGTATCGGCGTTCTTCCAGCCAACCAGGCGTTCCGTCTACGCCTGGCAGTCGACACCATGGCGTTTACATCGGCCTGTGTAGGGTTGACGCTGAAGTGTAAACGTGTGATTGCCGGAATTTGTTTTGAGGGATTCTCGGTCCCTTGTGAACCCCACAGCAGGATTCGTGCCGATTTGCGTCGGCTGCGTGGTTTACCATAGTCCCCAGCGTTTACGCTTGTCGCCGGAGTTGTCTTGAGAGGGTTCGGTGCTGCTCCCGGTCGGGCCGAGTTTCGCGAGCTCCTGTGCCGCATATTTGCCCGGATCGCCGTCGGGGTCGAGGGATACGGAGCGCTCGAAAAGCAAACGAGCGTCGGCGTTACGCCCCACCGCCAGGTAGCAGCCTCCAAGGACGGACGAGCGCAGGGCATCGCCGGGCTGCAATTCCAGGGCCTGCTCGTACAACGGGATGGCCAGGTCGAGGCGGCCGAGCATCGCGTGCAGGCGGGCGAGGTTGACAATCGCCTTGTGGTAGGTCGGGAACCGGTCCACTACAAGCTGGTTGATCTGTTTGGCTTCCTCCCACTTCTCCTCCTGCTCGTAGGTACCGGCCATATTGATCAGAAGCGAGGGGTTGTCGATCCCGAATTCGAGGGCTTTCTCCCAATAGTTGCGGGCGGTTTTCGTATCGCCGAGGTAGATCGAGCACAATCCGAGATCGAAGTACACCTCGCCCAGCAGCCCCGGATCGTGGGTCGCCGCCGCTGCGCGCATCAAGCGCATCCGGGCTGTGTTATAGTCGGTTCTGGTCTTGTGGAGCATGGCGCTGTTGTAGAGCGCCAGGTAGAAGTTGGGATCGCGACGCACGGCTTGCTCGTAGTATCCCAGCTTTTCCTCGGCGATGCCGGTCCCGCGCTTGCCGCGCACGAACAGCGAATATGCCTCCCAGTCATGGGTGATTTGCAGGGAGTCGCAGGTGAAGGACTCCGGAAGCTCCAGGTTGACAGCCGCGAATATCTCCTCGCAGAGCCGGTACTGCAGGGCGATATAGTAGTCGAAGTCGATGGCGAGGACGCCGCCCGCGCCCGGCTCGAATGCGCGAAAAACGAGTGCGTCTGGTGTATGGAATGACTCAAAATGCGGATCGTATACTCGCAGCGCCACCGCGATCTCGGCCAGGGCGCCGTCGTCGCGCGTGCAAAGCAGCATTCCGTCGACCAGCGCGTCGCACGCTGCCCGCTCAGCCAGCCTCCGAATCTCGGTTTCAGTGAGAGCCGGGGTTACCGACGACTTCTTTTCGTCGCCGCCAAGCTGCTGATGGACGTCCGCAAACGCCAAATCCGCCGCCTCGCACGCCATCTCGAGGCCGAAGAACAGGCCGTGCTCGAAGAGGAGGATATCCGCCCCAAAATCGTCGGCCCCGAAAGGCGCCAGCACCACTTTGCGTAGTTCTTGCATACAGGGAGTGTACCCGCCCGGTGTTCATGGTCGACGCCAGCCCTGGACATCCCGTCCACAGTCCTCACAGCACCGCCAGCCCTCCGTCGGGGGCGATGTTGGCGCCGGTGACGAAGTCGGCGAGGGGGGAGCAGAAGAACAGAACAACCTTGGCGACATCGTCCGGCGTCGCCAGACGGCGGAGGGGGGTCCGGGCAGCAATACTGTCCTTGACACTGTCCGGCAGGCTCTGCGAGAAGTCGGTCAGTGTGACGCCGGGGGAAACCATGTTGACGGTGATGCCGCTGGCGCCCAGCTCGCGGGCCAGTGTGCGCGTGAACCCGACGAGGGCGCTCTTGGCGGTCGTGTGGACGATTTGATCGACCACGGGGCGCTGTAGCAGCGTCGCGCCGGTGTTGACAATCCTGCCGAATCCCTGGCGCCGCATATGCGGAACCGCCGCTCGCGAGGGGTTCACAACCACTCCGACCA
This sequence comes from Capsulimonadaceae bacterium, assembly GCA_052139635.1. Classification (GTDB taxonomy): domain Bacteria; phylum Armatimonadota; class Armatimonadia; order Armatimonadales; family Capsulimonadaceae; genus JBKQWH01. Next base: position 12,524 of record JBKQWH010000179.1, on the reverse strand, counting down.
CCCCCTCGAACTCGTCGGCAAAATCCGACCAGGCACACTGCTCGAAACGGCGCCCATGGGAGAACGAGGCGGCATTGTTGACAAGGATGTCGATCCGGCCGAACCGCGACACGCATTCGTCGACAACCCCCGCGGCCGCCGCTGGGTCGCGCAGGTCGGCCGAAAGCGCAACGGCGCTGCCTCCGATCTCCGTCACAAGGGCCTCCGCGGGAGCGTCGCCCGTATGATAGTGAATGACGACAGTCGCGCCCTCGGACGCTAGCCGTCGGCTGATCGCCGCCCCAATGCCGCGTCCGCCTCCCGTAATCAGTGCAACTTTATCTGCGAGCATAGGTCATCCTCAACTGCATGAGTTCGCGCGGCGGCACGAACGCGACATCCTCGTCCCGTACCGTGACTGCCTCGACATCGACTACCCCCCGCCGTCGGAGGTCGTCCAGCACGGCAAGGACTCGTGATTCCGGGGCGCTTGCACCGCTGGTGACACCAACCGTTTGCGCGCCCGCAAGCATCTCGTCGGTGATGTCCTCCGCGCCCCCGATCAGGTACGCGCGTGTGCCAAGCGACTCGGCAACACGGCGGAGTGACTTGGTGTTGCTCGATGTTTGCGAGCCGATTACGAGCACAACCTCGCAGCGCGGCGCGATCACCTTGATCGCATCCTGCCGGTTCTGAGTCGCGTAGCAGATGTCCCCCGTCGGCGGGTGCTCCAACCGCGGAAAGCGCGCCTGGAGGGCCTCGATGATGGCGCGGGTCTCGTCGATGCTCAGGGTGGTCTGGGTCAGGTAGATCAGGCGCTCCTCGGCCGGTTCCGCCGCCAGGGCCACATCCTCGAGGTCGCACATCAGGTACAGCCGGCCGGGCGCCTCGCCGAGGGTCCCCTCCGTCTCGACATGGCCCTTGTGCCCGATATAGAAGATCCCGTATCCGCGCGCGAGGTACTTGTGGACCTCCAGATGGATCTTTGTGACCAGCGGGCAAGTAGCGTCGATGACCCGCAATCCGCGCGCGGCCGCCTCGTCGCGGACGGCCGGTGAGACACCGTGTGCGGAGAAGATGAGAAAGCTATTTTCCGGCACCGTGGAAAGGTCATCGGTGAATATGGCCCCCTTCTGCCGGAGCGCGTCGACCACGTGCTCGTTGTGGACGATCTCGTGCCGCACGTAAACGGGAGGCCCAAAGGCCTCCAGGGCCTGCTCGACCACCTCGATAGCACGGTCAACCCCGGCACAAAAACCGCGCGGACTGGCGAGAAGAGCTTTCATGGCGTCATTATAGCAGATGAAGCACGAGCGAGGGGTGGCATCCTGTCCCCAAGGGTACTATCATCATCAAGAGTTTCGCCATCCCACGCGGCGAGACTCACGCGGAACACCGAGTGGTTCATTGTCTTTGCTAATAGGGTTTAGCAAACCTATGGGACAGCACGGTCTTCGTAGGGGCTCGAGTAGGGCGCACTACTGTTACTGAGACGGGAAAACCTCCTTGCGCGCCCGAAGCGAGCCCGCGCCGAAGGTTAGGCGTTGGTGAATATGGCTTGCGAGCACGTGGGACGGATCATCGGCGAACATCTTGACGTGCCGGTGATAGTCAAGGAGACATCGTTTATCTGACGGTGCGCTTTGTGCTATTCAAGGGCGCGTCGCCGAATGGTCCCTCAATCCGTCTCCGCCGGCAACGGGTACACCATCACGCGCAGGGTTCGCGCGGCGCTGTCATGCACGTGGGAACGGGGATCACGCAGAAGGGTTTGCAGAAGCGGAATGCCGCGCCGGTCCCGGATGCGTCGTTCCACGTGACATGCTTTTCGCGCCCGGCATTTGTGGTAAGATGACTCAATATGCGTTGATCCTATGGGATTTTTCCTATATTATCTGATGGTCGAACGAGGATAAACCGCACTGTAAAGCCGATAACCTGGCTCGGCGACTCGCTCAAGGTGCTGCGCGAATTTCCCAGGGAGGCGCAGCACGACATAGGGCATGGTCTTTACTTGGTGCAAGCCGGCCTTATGCCGCAAAACGCAAATTTCACAAGAAGTCGAAATCCGGCATCAAGACACCGCAGCAGGAGATTGACGTCATATTGAGCCGATTGAAGGAAGCGCATCGAAGAGAGGGCAAGTAATGAGCGAGGAAGTTGAAGCTGTTGAAGGCTCCGACAATGTGTTCGCAGATATCGGCCTGGACAGCGCGGAGGAACTGCTCGCGCGGGCGCAAATCGGCGTCGAGGTCGTGAGAATTCTACATGGGCGTAAGCTGAAACAGCGCGAAATCGCGACTATGCTTGGTATCGGGCAAACCGAAGTCTCCCACCTCATGAATGGGCACTTTCACCGATTCAGCGAAGGAAAACTGGTGACCTTCCTGAAGAAGCTTGACCGTGAAGTTATTCTTGTCATCAACCAGCCGAATGCCCGGCATGGCATATCCCTGTCGCTCTAAGCGCCTTGAGAATTGTTCACTATCACGCATTCGTCGCAGCGATCTGCGGCGGCACGCTGCATCCACGAGCCGGGACAAGGCAACGACGCCCCCTTGGCCGCACTCCATAACAAGACTTAGTCACGACTCCCTACGAAAGGAAACACACTCAATGGCACGGCCGATATCGAGGCCGGTGGTTTCTACCTGGCCGTCGACCGGGCGGAGGCCCTTGCCGAGATGGCGTGCACAGCGATCGTCATGGAGGAGGCCCGACACTCACCGGGGTCGTGACTGGCAATCGGACGGTGCGAGGCCCTCGAAAAACACCGTTCGAGGGCCAATTTAACCCAACAAACCCGGCACCCGGCTCCATCGGACCGTTGGCAAATCCGTAGTCAAATCCAATTCCGTCCTTTCCGACCTTTCCGTTGTGAAACTTCTTTCCGAAATCCCGGACGCTTCTTATTCCGTGTGTCGCACTATGGATAGATCCCCCGGGTCAGCGTCGCCTCCGCGACGCGGGAGACGCCGACGGTATAGGCGGCGGTCCTCAAGTCCACTTTGTACCGCTCGGCGGCCGTAAAGACCTCGTCGAGGGCGCGGGTCATGACGCGACCGAGGCGGTGGTTGACCTGTGCCTCGCTCCAGAAGAAGGACGCGATATCCTGGACCCACTCGAAGTAGGAGACGACCACGCCGCCGGCGTTCGCGACGACGTCGGGCAGGACGGTGATGCCCCGGTCGGCGAGGATCCGGTCGGCGTCGGGCGTGGTCGGGCCGTTGGCGGCCTCGACGATCAGGCGCGCGCGGATTCGGGCGGCGTTGGCGGTCGTGATCTGGCCCTGCAGGGCGGCTGGCACGAGAATGTCGCAGGGAAGCTCGAGCAATTGCGCGTTGGAGACGGGCTCGGCCTCCGGGTAACCGGCAAGCGAATGCACTCGCCGATCATATTCGACGATGCGGGCGACGTCGAGCCCGTTCGCGTTATATAGTCCACCGCTGACGTCCGAGACGGCCACCACACGCGCGCCATGGGCCGCAAAGATCCGCGCGGCCGCGTTGCCGACATTTCCGAAGCCCTGGATCGCCACGCGCGCGTCGTGCAGGTCGCCCCCGAGGCGGCGGACGGCCTGGCCCGTCGCCATCACGACTCCCAGACCGGTCGCGTCGACCCGCCCCTCCGACCCGCCGATGCTGACCGGTTTTCCGGTCACCACGGCCGGCACGGTATGTCCGGCCTGCATGGAATACGTGTCCATCATCCAGGCCATAATCTGCCCGTTTGTGCCCATATCCGGAGCGGGGATGTCCTTCTCCGGCCCGATAATGATGGCGATCTCAGTGGTGTACCGCCGCGTCAGGTCCTCGAGCTCGCGAAGACTGAGCGTCGACGGGTCGCAGACGACCCCGCCTTTCGCACCGCCGAAGGGAATGTTGGCGATCGCGCACTTCCATGTCATCCACATGGCGAGCGCTCGGACTTCGTCGATATCCGTGCCGGGATGGTAGCGGATGCCGCCCTTGGCAGGCCCTCGACTGGTGTTGTGCTGGACCCGGTACCCGGTGAACATGCGGGTGCCGCCATTATCCATCTTGACGGGGAAATTGACGGTGAGTTCCCGTTTGGGTTTGCGCAGGAACGCGTGGACGTTCGCGTCCAGGTGGATGATCTCAGCCACATTGCTGAGCTGCCGCAATGCAATTTGATACGGATTCACGACCTCTGCCACAGGCATCATTGACTCCGGCATGGTGACCTTTCCGAAGGGGCAAAGCGCCTTGCGCTGCCATATCAGGCGCGCGAACGGCGTCGGAACCCCTTCTCCGCGCGCTCCTCCCAACCTGACCGTCCGCGTCTTCCTCGACGCGGAAGCAAAGAAATGCCGGTTGTTCGGGCGCACGGCCCGATTATTGGATTGTTCTTATACTTTTATTATAGGACACTTTTTGAAAGTCGGAGATGTCTGACGCTACGGAGTTAGGATGGTCGATACCCCCGTTTTCCGAAGGACCGTCCGGCAACGTGTTGACCGTGCATCCCATAAGCGGTATAATCGCGATGCGACGGAGCCGCGGTGCAGTGGGAACGCCCGGTCGCTGGAGACCTCAATGGTGGATTCGGAGATTGTCGCGAGCGATTTTGAGCGGCAGCAGAGTGCGAACGCACGACTGTATCTTCTCGATTGCGATTACCGCAGCGAACCGCACGATTCTTCCCTGATGGACATGAGTCCGGCGACAAACGGCACTGCTTCGCGCGGCGTACTATTTTAATTACTTCCCAATAAGAGAGAGTTACCATGCAATCCCAACTGACCCGTGGCACAGCAGAAAGCCTGCTGGCGGCCGGTGAGAAAGTGGCCGGCCTGACTGCCCTGGTTGGACCCGATGCCTTCGTCGACGAGATTATCCATGTTGTCGCCCGCCGGACTTCGGCTACGGAGTACACAACCATGGAGCGCATCCTGGACCTTGGGGCGCGGATCAGCAATGCCGCCGGGCAGAGCACGAACATCGAGCTCGTTGTCGATCGCGTCAAGCTCGGTGGCAACGGCCCGATTATGGCAAACGCCCTGGCTGCCCTCGGAACCGGGGTCACCGGTGTCGGCCCGTTCGGCGAGGGAGCGATACACCCGGCGTTTGCAGAGATGAGCGCCCGCGCCCGAATGATCAGCCTTGGGGACCCTGGCCACACCGATGCCCTCGAGTTCGAGGACGGCAAACTCATGCTCGGGAAGCTCGAGCCGCTCCTGAATGTGACCTGGACGCGAATGCTGGAACGGATCGGGAGCGCAGAGCTGACGCGGCTCTTCACCGAATCCAGCCTGGTCGCCCTTGTGAACTGGACCATGGTTCCCGCGATGAACGAGATCTGGGAGCGTGCTCTCGAGGTACTCGCCGTCCGCGGTCCGAGCGACGCGCCGCGGTTCTTCTTCGATCTCGCCGATCCGGAAAAGCGTGACGACGCCTCGGTTGTATCCGCTTGCCGCCTCCTGGCTCGGTTCCAGGAATACGGTCCGACCATTCTCGGGTTAAATGAGAAAGAATCCTTCCGAGTCGGCGCCGCCTTCGGGTACACCGGAGGATACACGACCCGCGCCGACGTCCGCGCGGTCGCGGCGCATATCAGCCGGGAGTTGCCGTTGGATGCCGTTGTCGTCCATCCCCGTGCCTACGCCGTTGTGGCGGCCGGCGGGACTGTTACCGCCGATGTGGACGGCCCCTTCACCGAGAGCCCGCTTATCTCCACCGGGGCAGGGGACCACTTCAATGCGGGATTCTGCCTTGGTAAGCTTCTTGGATTGCCCGACGATCAGGCCGCGACGGCTGCTGTCGGAACGTCCGGCTACTATGTCCGAAATGCCGCCAGCCCGACCTTTGCCCAGTTGGCCGCTTTCCTCGCTGCCCTGGCCGGGTAAGTATCGTGAATTGCCCCGCCCTTCGGGGCGGGATGCCGCCGAGACCCGGGCACCGCGTTGACAGCACTATATCCCGGTGGTATACTGCCATTAGTGGAATTAGGGGACAGAAAGTGCAAGATTCTTGGCGCGGTCGTCCGCGATTACGTGGAGACCGTGCGTCCGGTCGGCAGCGAGGAGCTTGCCGCTCGTTATTCGGATTGGGGCGTTAAGAGCGCTACGATCCGCAATGAGTTGGCTGAGTTGGCCGAGCTGGGGTACCTGCGTCAGCCGCACACCAGCGCCGGAAGAATCCCATCGGACCAGGGATACCGCTTCTACGTCGACAACTTGCTCGACACCGATAGCCAGAAAGACCTGGGACCGGCGTCCGAGCCCGCGATTGACTCGACCCTGGAACTCGAAAGCCTGCTTCGCCACACGTGCGTACTGCTGGCCAGAATCACGTCATACACTTCGGTGGCGACTCCCCCGCGCCCGGCCGACACGAGCCTGAGCCGAATCTTCCTCACGCCGGTCAGCCGCACCGGCCTGCTCGCCGCGGTGCTTCTGAGCACCGGCAAGATAGAAAACCGGTTTATTTCTACCGGACCGGGAGACCATGGGGCTCGGACGCTGCACGGCGCAGGCATTGACGCGCTCACGAACGCGATCAACGCGTGGCTCGGCGGCCTGCCTCTCGAACAGATTAAGTCCATTACAGCCGGCGCGGTCGAGGCCGCTGCGCCTCCGGATCTCACGGGTGCGGCGCGCGTGCTCTGGACGTCGGTGGCCCACGCGGTTCTCCACGCAGTGCGCGAGATTACCGACAGCGACCAGGTCGTTCTCGAGGGGACAATGGAGATATTCAAGCAGCCGGAGTTTCGTGACGCCACCAAGATAGAGAGTGTTCTCGTCTCTCTTCAGCGCGGCGCCGTCATGCTGCAGATGCTCCCCGGACTCCGGGCGCACCTCACCGTCGTGATCGGCTCGGAGAACCACGTTGCGGCCATGCGGGAATGCAGCGTGGTCACAGCCCCTTACTTTGTGGGGACGCGGTTGCGCGGAACGATCGGTGTGGTCGGGCCAACCCGCATGAACTACGACCGAGCGATTCCGGCTGTCGATCTTTTCGCGACGAGTCTCAGCAATACACTCACCGACTGGCGGTCCTAATCACCATGCAAATTACTCTGGCTGCACTGGCCGATGCTGCAAATCGCTCCGACAACGGCAAGCTGAACCTGCTTGGCGTCTTTCAATCCCTGTACGCTCCCAGTGTTCCGTGCCAACATCCGCAGATGGCGCTTGTCCTCAGCTTCGAGTGCACCGCCATGGAGCGCGGAACCAGGCCGAAAGTGGGGATACGTCTGGTGAACTCCGATGCCAAGGTGGTGCTTTCCATTCCGGAACAAATCCTCGACGTGCCCAATGATCCAAGCAATCTGACCCCGAACCTCAATCTGATTGTCAACCTCAACGGCATCACATTCGAGTCCTTCGGCTCGCATCAGTTCGAGGTCTATATCGAGGGTGTCCTCTGCGCCCGTCTGCCCCTGCATGTGAACCCGCCGCCGCAGCCGCCGGGCACGTGGACCGGCAAGATGCCGGGGTAGAAAAGGAATTGGGAGTTAGAAAATAGCGTAAGGAGTCGGGGGGACCTCGCTCCGTCTTCGCCCGCCTGCCAGTCGTTCCCGACTTGCTACGACGATTCCGGTACGTTGACTATCGATCACGGTCGGCTGATGCCTATCATCAGTTACTCGATGCGTGTCGTCCGCACGCAGTTTCGGAGCCCCGCGGAACCACAATACGTCTACTTCCTGTCGGCCAACGGCTTACCGTCCGAAAAAGACGCATCCGACCGACAGATCATCGTGGTGCTGCCAGCGGCGGTCGATGCAAATCTGCGTGAAGGTCTGCATGCGTCGGAACACGAAGTCGTCCTTGACGGACCTGAAGGCGAGCAGCAGCGAAACTACTTCCTCCATCGGAATGTGGCGCACGGTGACCAGCGGGTCGTACTCGTCGACCTCAATAAAGGAATGGACCCCGTCGGAGAAGACGGCCGCGCAGTAGTAATCGTCGCGGCTGCCATAGTGGAACTCGATGACACGTTCCGAGACCTCGATTTGCGGCTCGGAATGGTCGTCCGGGATCATACTGTGCGTGACTTCCTTGAAATTGGTTGTCTGCGCGTCGAACATCCGGCGGCGCGACGCATCGAGAATGTAGCTGACATACTGAGGGTAACCCTCGGCGAACTCGACACTGAAGAGTTCCACTTTTCCGTCGCTTCGAACCATCGCAACGACGCCGTCCCCGTAACAGCTCGCGACAAATCCTTCCCCGTCTGCCTTAATGGTCAGCATGGTCGCGTCGAGGCACGACGGGTCGAGCTTGAGCACTTTGGTGCTGAGGGACGCAAAGTGAGCTGTACGCTCGTGGTATAACTCGAGACTTCGCTGCGGATGCGGCGAGACCTCAATCTGATAGAGGAAAGTCTGAGCCGCCTTGACCAGAAAGCGTGCGCCGATATCGGTGTCCGGAGAGGAGGAGCACCCGTCGGCGACGATAACGTAGCTTCCATACTTGTCCGTGCACGCTACTGCATAGTCCTGGCAGATCTTGTGTTCGTTCCCAATAAAAAAGGCGCAATCGCTGTTCAAGCCGGCCTCCGCTTCGCCCAAATCGTGGCGAGAAGCGCGCTAACCACACGCGGATCGTTCATAATGACCTCAAATGAAGACAATCCGTGATATTATTTTATTCCACGAATATGGATGGATGGCGACTCCGCCTTCCACTCGATGACGGTTCTACGGCATCTTCATAGGTATAGTAACATAGGCGGGCGCAGTTGTCAAAGAAAAATATGAATTCTGTGCGGCCAGGGCTCAATTTCCTGTAGGCTGCCGGCGGGCGCCGAACCTGGCCCATCCGGTGAGGATCACGATCGGCGGGACCGGGCTGATAAGCGCAGCCCCGAAAATGTCGATGGGAACATGCCATCTGGCAATAACCAGACAGAAACACATAGCGACGATGACCGGAATGAGAACCCACGCCCAACGGCGCTCGCGATACATCAAGCAGCAGCACGTTGAGATACACCACGAGGCGTGACCGCTGGGAAAACCGGGATGGTGCGGCAAGATGACATAATACTTGCTGAGTTCCGCGATTGCTACCGATATGCTGATCGACGCGGTGCTGGCGCATGCGTAGCTGAGAGGCCGGTTATATCGGAGCCGAATAACCTCCATCAGGAGTAGAATAGTAAGAACAGGGTTTGTCCAGTCGCAGATAATACGGCTTACGTACATGGGATAACAACCAGCGCGCATAGGGCTGGATCGAATTAATCATTGTCGAGGACCAGAAATGAGCGACTCACGCGCTCCGAACGAAACGAGCTTTAACCATTCATCGGTACCCACCGGGGTAGCAGCCGACACTCCCGCGGCTCGCGTGTCGGTCGAGGGCCCATCGGAGGCAGATCCCGTCCCGAACTTTTCACTCGCGGCGCCTGTGTCCTCCGCGTCCTCAACCGTTCCGGCGGAAGAGTCTCTATCCTTATGGGAGGCGACCGGCGCCGGCAACGACGGCTTATCGCAAGCCTTATGGACTCCCCAGCAGGCGGGAGCCGGCGTCGACGCGGATCAGCACGCGCGCCCCGCGCGATCTCGCCGGCGCCCGGGTTCCACGCCGGATGGTATTGCCGACAGAAACGGACGGCCTCGGCCGCGCTCGGCGGTATCGAGTGCGAACGGCCACTCCAACGGGACTACCGCACCCGCTAAACCGGCGGCGACCAATCGCCCGGCTTCCTCGTCTCCGCCGCCGCTCGACGACCCCGCATTATACCTCAATCGAGAACTCTCATGGCTGTCCTTCAACGACCGCGTCTTCGCGGAGATGCGGGATCTGGATAATCCGCTTCTCGAAAGGCTGAAGTTTCTGGCGATAGGACACTCGAACCTCGACGAGTACTACATGGTGCGCGTCTCCGGCATTCAGCAGCACGCGTCAGCGGGTCTGGCCGACCTCTCCGCGGATGGGCTCAACCACCAGGAGCAACTCGACAACCTGCGGGCTCGCGTCGAGCCCATGCTGCGGCAGGCCGCCGAATACTTCAAGAGTACGCTCAATCCGGAATTGCGCCGGGCCGGCATCCGAATCCTGGAGTACGATGAATTGAGCCGCGCACAAAGAGGAGCGCTGCGGGATTACTTCAAACAAGAGATTTTTCCGGTTCTGACTCCGCTCGCGCTTGGCCCGGGGCACCCGTTCCCACACATCTCCAGCCTGAGCTTGAATCTGGCGGTGGTCGTGCGCGATCCGGAGGTCGGCGAGCGCTTTGCGCGCATGAAGGTGCCCGGGGTCCTGCCGCGCTTCGTCCCGTGCCCCCCCGACCATGGTGAGACCGCGGATGCCCGCACGGCCGGCGAATCGTCGCATCCTTGCTACGTTTGGCTGGAACAGGTGATCGCGGCGAACCTGCAGGTTTTATTCCCCGGCCTCGAGGTGGTGGAGAGCCAGCCGTTCCGCGTCACGCGTGACGCGGACATCGAACTGCAGGAAGACGAGGCGTCGGATCTGCTCAGTACTGTTGAACAAGGTTTGCAGCAGAGACAATTCGGCGATGTCTGCCGGTTGGAGTTGAACGTTTCCATGCATGCCCGCCTTCGGGAGATGCTGGTGGATCATCTTCGAATGGACGCGCGCGACGTGTACGCTATCGACGGCCCGCTCGGATTGTCGGATTTGATGCAGCTCATGAAGATCGACCGTCCGGACCTCAAGTTTCCGTCCTTCGTTCCGGTGGTGCCACCTCCGCTCGACGATCGGCAGGCGAGTATTGTCGGCTTGATTGGACAACATGACCTTCTCCTGCATCACCCCTACGACTCATTTGCGCCCGTCATTGACCTGATCGCGACCGGCTCACGAGACGCGGCCGTTCTGGCCATAAAGCAGACCCTGTATCGTGTCGGGAGCAACTCTCCGATCGTCAAGCTGCTGGCCGACGCGCGCGACGACGATACCCAGGTGGCCGTTCTGGTCGAGCTGAAGGCGCGCTTCGATGAGGAGAACAACATCGAGTGGGCCCGCGCGCTAGAGGACGCCGGCGTTCACGTTGTTTACGGATTGGTCGGCCTCAAAACGCACTGCAAAGTTTGTCTTCTCGTTCGCAAGGAGCGCGACGGCAAGCTACGGCGTTATGTCCACCTCGGGACCGGGAATTACAATCCCACGACCGCGAGGGCGTACACGGACGTATCTTTTTTTACGGCGCGCGACGATATCGCGGCCGACGTCTCCGAGATATTCAACCTGTTGACCGGATACTCGCATCAGCGGTTCTACCGAAAACTGCTGGTTGCACCCGTAAACCTCCGGCAGCGGCTGACCGAGCTGATTGAACGCGAGGCAGAGAATGCCCGCAACGGTCGCCCGGCGCGGATGATCTTGAAGACCAACACGCTAAGCGACGAGGCGATCATTCGCGCGCTCTACGGCGCTGCCCAGGCAGGTGTCCGGATCGACCTCATTGTCCGCGGCGTGTGCTGTCTTCGTCCGGGCGTCGTCGGGGTTTCTGAGAATATTCGCGTCGTCAGTATCGTTGGACGGTTCCTCGAGCACTCGCGCATCTACTACTTCGAGAACGGAGGAGATTCCGACATCTATATGGGAAGCGCGGACCTGATGCGACGCAACCTCGACCGCCGGGTCGAAATCCTCTTCCCCGTCGAGGACCCGGAGTTGCGCCGTCGCGTCAAGGAGGACATGCTGGAGGTCTACTTGCGCGACACGAAGGATGCGACCGAGCTACTCCCCGACGGTCATTATGTCCCCGTTCTCCCGCCGCTCGACGCGCAGGGTCACCCCGAGGAACGGTTCAGCGCCCAGGAGTGGTTCCTGGCCCAGAGCCAGGCCGTCGCGCGCATGTCGTCAATGCGGACAGGCGAGAAGAGCTAGTAGCGTCACACGGTGCTGCTATCGACGTGCGGCGCCGACGGCGTCGATGAGCGCGGCCTCGACGGCGGCAGTTTGGGCGTCGGCTTCCTGGTCGGTCAGCGTACGGGTCGCGGCCCGGTATGTCAGCCGGATCGCGATGCTCTTTTTCCCTTCGGCGACACGCTCTCCCGTATAGACGCTCTGGACCGACAACGATTCGAGCAGATTCGGGTCGGCTACGGCGCGCGCGGCTCCCTCGACGGCGGCGTAGGTGACGGCCCGGTCGATCACGACGGCGAGGTCGCGGCTTACGGACGGGAAACGGGGCAGGGGAGTGTAGCTGCGCGAACGGATCGTCAGGTCGAGCAGGGCGTCGGCATTGAGCTCGAACACGGCGATGCGGCCGACCGCCGCGGGAACGTCGAGGTCGCGCTTGGCGGCATCGGGGTCCACTTCGGCGACGTACCCTACGCGGCGACCATCAATGAGCACCGCGGCGCACCGGCCGCTGTGCATTCCGTGAACAGTGTCCGGAGCGAACTCCGGCTCAGGGGTGGGAAGCGTTGCGCAGACGGCTTCGACCAGGCCGCGAGCGGCGTAGAAGTCAATCGGCCTCGCGTCCCCCGACACCCAGTGCCGGGGCGATTCCCGTCCGACCAGAGCGCCGGCAACAGAATGACTTTCCGCGTATTGCCCCTCGCCCTGAGCATTGACCCGAAAGACCTTCCCGGTCTCGAAC
>JBKQWH010000178.1:0-8255 GCA_052139635.1 Capsulimonadaceae bacterium | reverse complement strand
CAGCCCACGAATTCATTCGTGGGTCGATTTCGTCGCCGCCCGCGACGATTCTCACGATTAGTATCACAATGACAAATTGGTCGCGACCGGAGAAAGCGGCGGGGTGACGTCGTTTGTTAACTCAGTTGGAGAAAGTTCATGCCTGTACCGCACACGCTCAGCATTACGCGGAACCTCGACCGCCTCGGCGCGGGCGCGTCGATGACCTGCGCAATCCATTGTGCCCTGATGCCCCTCGTAATCACGGCGTTGCCATTGATCGGGCTGGGCTGGCTCGCCAGCGAACGCGTCGAATGGTCTCTATTCGGTCTCTCGGCAGTCGTCGGGACGAGTTCGCTCTGTCTCGGCTACCGTATCCACTTTAACCCGATCGCGATCCGTCTGCTGGCGGTCGGCCTGGCCGTGCTTGCTTTGGGGCGTCTGGCCGACGAGCGTCATTGGACGCCGTTCTATGTTGTCCTGCTTGTTGCCGGAGGGTTGACTGTGGCGATGTCGCACTACTTCAATCACCGGCTGTGCTGCTCCTGTCAGGGATGTACGAATGCCGAACACGAAGGTGGGGCAGACAACACGTGAAAGCACCAATCTCCAGTTCCTATCGCGACGGCGGACCGCCCGCGACGGTGTTCACAATGAGTGGTCTTCCGACATCCAATCGTAAGAGTTCCTATTTCCGTGTTTTCCGTTGTTCAAATTCCGGATTCCGACTGTCCGATTTCGCGGGGCGCTGCGTGGCAACGCCATATCTTTGAGGAAGACCTTGAGCCGGACTGGCCGCAAAGGCGTCTGCATGTCAAAAAGCCCGCACCGGAGGCGGGAACTGTCTTCGGTGCGGGCCTGGAGCACACTGACAAAGTCGTCTTACGCGCGGAAATAGTTGGGGTCACTTTGTGGCCAGACACACCGGCCGCAACGGAGACACGGCGGTCGGCTCGACCAGGCGCTCCTCCATGGCGGCGACATATTCCGGCGACAGGATATCCTCCATCACCTGGCGGGCGGTGAGGATCTCGGTGATGTTTTTTCCGCTCTCGCCCAGGGTCACCAGCGGCGGTTCTCCCGGCTTGGCCAGTCCGGCGGTTGCGAGCAGTGCGTTGCAGAGGCACATGATGCCGGGCGTGTCCTCGACTTTGCCGCCGAGCTTGGCGAACTGCGCCTCCGGCATGGCGGGGCAGATGTAGGTCTCCTTGACGGTGCCGTCTTCCTGCGGCGTGAACAGAGAGTGCTGCAGGTACCCGTGGTCGCAGATTCGTTTCCGCTTCTCGTAAACGTCGCGATCGGACAGCGTGCCGGCCAGGGGCACATACTTGAACGGATAGCCGGTCGACGAAAGGCGGTTCGCCGTACGGACATCCGTCATGAGCTCGCGGTTGTAATCCACCACTTGCTCGCGCAGATCCGGACTCATTCCGGAGTCGGTGCAGAGGGCGAAGCGCGACCCGACCTGCAGCCCGTAAGCGCCTTCGTTGATCCAGGCCTCCATCTCCTCGTGTGTGCTCCCCGAGCCGGCGACATAAACGGGAATCCCCAGGTCGCGCACCTTGTAGAAATAACCGGTCAGCTCATCGGCCTCTCCGAACTCCTTCCGGTTGCGCGGCGGGGCGTTGTGGCCGCCGGCCCGGTGGTTTTCGAGCACAAAGGCGTCGGGGGCGAGCCCGTACTGCCGCTCCCAGATATCGACGATTCGCTTCGGGAAGGCGTAATTGGACAGGATGGGGATCAACATCGGGCGTCGATGGCGGGTGATCAGGTCCATCGACTGATCGTCGGAAATCTTCAGCCGGGCGCTGGTCTCCGTGCCATGCAAGGGAACGTAGTCCATGTCCTCGCCGTGCTCCATCCGCGCGACAATGTCCGGAAGGTCCATCGGAACGCCGGCTCCGCACAACAACGCGTCGACACCGGCCAGCATCGCGCCGTAAAGCGAAGGCAGCACGGTCAGCGCGCATTTCCACATGACGTTGATGCCGACCATGCCTCGATGGCCCTGCTTCGCCCGCATGACCTCGATATAGGCGCAGATCGCGCTCAGCCGCCGCGGAAGCTCGGCCTTGGCGGGATTGGGACAGTCCATCGGCAGGGGGGTTTTGTGCATCCGACCGCCGGGTGCGAAGGCCATCAGGTCCTCGACATAGCGGGGGAGCGGAAAGGTCTGGGCGATAGCGATCGCTTCCGGATCTCCCCGCCGCACTTCCTCCCCGACAATGTGACGCAGGCCGACCGACGACACGACGCCGACCGCCCCGAGACGAGCGGTCACGTTGGCCAGCTTCGCGCCGGAGATACGGACTCCCATGCCGGCCTGTATCAAACGCGGGGCGCTAAACGGGCGCCCGCCCCAGTATCCTCGTTCCGCCGCGGTGTTCGTCATGAATCGTATCTCCTAACGATGCGCCCGTGGCGCGGTGTGATTCCGGCCAGTATGGTGAAAAATTACCATATACACGGTATTATACCCCTCGTATGGGGGATCTTAGCAAGAATTAAATTTCTTGTTCGACAGCAACTGCGGGCGCTCGGCGTAACCACAGCATCGACCGGGCCGGCGGTGACGTGATACCGGTCTAGCCTGAATTATTCACGAACATCTCAGATGACAGGCAGGGACGCCTGTCCCACGATAGGAGATGAACAATGCGGTCTATCCGCCCGTCGCGCGGAAGGTCATTGTACTCATATTGTATCCTCCGGTGTCCTCATAGACCTTCAGGACATGGCGGCCGCGCGTCAGTCGCATCGTTGCCGTGACGGTGGTCCACTTCTGCCAGTCGCCGGTCCCCGGCACCACGATGGGGCCGGGGATGTTGTGGCCGGATTCGTCCTCGATATGGAGCCGGCCGCCGTCAGCGCCGGAGGAGACGCGCAGTGCGATAGTATACCCTGCTGTGCGGGCCACATCGACCGTGTAGTTGAGCCATTGCCCCGGGGCCGACCAGCCGACATCGAAGCCGCCGCCCGCGTCGTTGCAGTTCTCGATTCCCATGTTCTCGGTCAGCCGGTACTGGCCGCCCTGGTTCGTGTCCGCGGTCGAGTGATAGCCGACGCCTTCCCCGCCCTCGTCGAAGTTGCACAGGCGAATGACGCCCGGAATGGCGGCCGCCCGGTTGTGGAACGGAAGGTCGACCGCCGGCGACGGAAGCGAGTGGACTTCTCGGGACATCGCTGACTCGCCCGCGTCGTTGACCGCGACAACGCGGTAGTAGTAGGGAATGCGCGTGCGAAGGCCGTTGTCGATGAAGACATTTCCGGCAACCGTTCGAAAGGATGTCAACACTTCGCGTCCCGGGCCTGTTCCTCGATACAGGTAGTAGCCGGTGACGGCGGGGTTGTCCTTCCACGTGAGGCGGATTTGCCCACCTCCGTCGCCGGGATGAGCGGCTACGCTGGCGGGGGCGGGCTGTCGTACGGATTTCCCCTGATAGACACGGATATAATCCACCAGCATGCGCTGGGGCCAAACGGTGGAGGAGTCCGGATTGCCCGGCCAGTCGCCGCCGACCGCGGTGTTGAGCAGGAAGAACATCGGATGGTTGTAGACCCAGGGATCGGCGCCGAAGTCGGCCGGCGTGCGAGTCTCGAACAGCTTGCCGTCGATAAAAAACGAGATCGCGTCGCGCTTCCAGAGCATTTGGAACAGATGGTATCGGTCGTGGAACGTTTGGCCGGCCGGGAGATGGAAGTTGCCGAATTGAGAAGCCTGACCTCCGTCTCTGCCCGGTCCGTGCAAGCTGGATGCATTCTGCCCCCACCAGGCGGCCTTGCCGATGTTCTCCATGATGTCGACCTCGCCGCAGCGGGGCCATCCGACCTGCCCGATATCTGTCCCCAGCATCCAGAACGCCGGCCAGATTCCCTGGCCGTAGGGGATTCGGATTCGCGCCTCGACAAAGCCATATCGGAACTCGTGCTTGCCGGCCGTGGTCATGCGAGCCGACTTGTAGACCCCGTTCCCGTCGTTGGTCGAGAGGATCTGCAGGGCCTGGCCGTCGGTGGCGTCGGGATCCGCGACGATTTGCGAGTGCACGGCATCGTCGACATAGTCCTCGAGCTCGTCGTTTGCGTTGTGGTCCCCGGTGTCCCAGTTCCAGTCCTGGCGGCTGGGTTGATGGCCGATGCCCTCGTGGAATTCCTCGCTCCAGACGAGATGGTATCCGGCCGGCGGCGCCGCCAGCCCGGCCCGGGGTGTCGAGACAAGGGCGGTCAGGACTACGAGCGGCGCCAGTGTCCGGATGCGAGCCAACGCGCTTCTGAGTGTCGTCATGGGATGCAGTGGTCCTTTGCGTATCCTGTCCGGGCGAAAGCGGCCGCCGGGACAGGAATGTTCTATTACTATACGCCCTGAACGCGCCTCTTGCAACACGACAGCCTTCCCGCCGCACGGAATTTCGAGTCACGCCCGGAAACCCGCCTTCTTCAACCGGCTGGATAAATTCCCGGCTTGCAGGTATTATCCCGGAAAGGAACGTGCAGTCGGGCGTTCGCACCGTTCTGCCGCTACAAGGTGCATCTCATGCTAAATAAGCGCAACATTCGAACCATGCTCCTCGTGCCGTCCGTCGCCGCGGCCGCCGCCGCTCTGGCGTGGGCGCAGAGCGCGCCTACATTGCAATTCAATGGCGCGGTCGTTTCACACAACCTGCAAATCGTCAATGGCGTGCCGTACGTGCCACTCAGCGACGTCGCCCGGATACTCGGCGGAACAGCGACGAAAACGGCCGACGGCTATCAGATCAATCTGCCGACGGCGGCAACACCGGCCGGCGGCGCCAATCCGGTGGCCGGCATGAGCGGAAAGATCGGGACCACAGTATTCACCGGAAAGTGGCGGTTCAAAGTGGCCGGTGTGACTCGCGTGCCGCAATTCCAGACTCAGTATGAGCCCACTTCGGAGACGATTATCCCAACCGGCACGAACGATGAGGTGGTTGTAGTGGCGTGTCTCATCAAGAACGCCCAGACTCAGCCTCGGCAGCTTGGACTTCGAACCGGAAACATGTACAACACGGCCCTGACCGACGATCAAGGGCAGTCCTACCCGCCGACTCATTTCGATTTCCCGGGCGGGAGCGGCTACGGCCCGAGCATGCTGCCCGGCGCGGCGTGTTCCTTCAACGCCCTGTTCTGCGTCCCCAAAGGGACCCATCTCAAGGACCTTGTCTTCTCGCTCTGGTCGTACGAGCACAATGTCCCGGACGACGTTCGCATTTCGCTGGCGCCATAACGCCGGCGGCCTTGCGTGCCGGCGTACCACAATTGGAATGGGGGGTAAACAGGTAAACGCGTTCGCGGGCTTTGAGGTATAGTCGGTTGCTCGTCGGGCGTTAAACTTCCTGCAATAACCGGATAATGTCTGCATTCCCCCTTGCTCGTGCCAGATTGATGGTGCTCAGTCCGTCGCTATCGAGGATCGATCGATCGGCGCCCCGGGTGAGGTAGAGCTTCACGCCGGCGATATCCCGGTTGTGCACTGCAAATCGAAGAGCGGTCCATCCGGGCACCCTCTGAGCATCTATGTCAGCGCCTTCGTCCAGAAGAATCCTTTCGTGAAGATTATGAGCGAGCTGGTCGCAATGGTTGTGCTCGATGCGGCCAGACTATTCCGACCGCAGAGCGGCGCACTCTGCGACCACTATTCATCCTCGATTTCGCCCCCTATCGCCCGTGATAGAGTGACAAAGAGCCGCTTGCAGTGGCTGGCCGCCCTACGGACAACCTTCGGATCGGACTTTGCCAGAATGTCGAAACCATGCTGCGTCTTGTGATAGCGCCCCTTCGGTTCGGCCTTCGCGGTGGCCGTCTTAAGCGCACTCAAGAGCTCGTCCTTATCGACTGTCTCGATATTCCGTGTCACAGCCGGGAGGGGATTGGGGTTGAATCCTTGCCCATAGAATCGCGCGAGCGACGCACGATCCGCCACGAGCCAGGTCTCCATCGACTGAGCCATCAAAAAACAACGATCGTCGTTGATACCGTCCGGACATTCCCACCTGTCGCGTTGCTTTAAGTAGGGCCAAATCGGGCTGCCGGCTGAAATCGGGCCTTCCGAGTCGACCAGGAGGCAGTGGATCACTTGAGGCTTGGAACGGAGTCCATAAAGGAAATCGTCGTACGCATCATTGCGACTGCCGCACGCAACTAGTTTCCAACGGAATCCATTCTGCCGGGCGATATCCACCAACTCCACCAGGAAGTCGCCGAAGCACTCGCGGAGTTTGCTCCTGGCTTGACTGTTGTCGTTTCCGCCGCCTTCAATATAAATGTTAATTTCTTTCACCACCGCGTGCCTCCGAGCTCTCCCTTGAGCCATAGGTCGCCAAGCGTATACTTTTCGAGCCAGATATTAAGACTGTCCGGGTCGAGTCGTTCCAACGTCGTGCCGTCGAATCCGCGCTCGCAGACGATGACTGCCTCCGGGACGTGGCTGAGCGCCGACACAAGCATCTCCGAGTGCGTGGTAACGATCAGTTGGGTTCGCTGCGAGGCTTCGACCAGCAGTTCGGCAACGGAGGAAATGACGTCGGGATGAAGTCCGACCTCGGGCTCCTCGAGACAGATCAGAGGTGGCGGTGAAGGATGGCACAGGATTGTGAGCAGCGACAAATAGCGAAGAGTTCCTTCGGACAAGCGAACCGCAGGAATCGGATCCACGATTCCTCTTTCGTGCACGAGTACCTGAATCGCTCCGCCGGATATGCGCACGCTCAGTCTGTCAATGTCGGAATAAACAGTCTTTAGCCGATCCGTAATCGTGCCGAGGACATCACGGACGTTGAGGTCGTTGATGACCATACTCAGGTTTCGCGCCGATTCTTCCAGGAAGTCGTCGGGTAGGTCGGGTCGCTGTGGAGAGACCGCGGAATTCGGGCCGCTGAACTGAATGCCACGATAGACCTTGATGGACTTATACGAGTCGTGGAGGTAACTGAGCGCCCTCAACGATTCCGGATCGTACCGCTGACTAACGATGGATTCGTTGGACTGAATGGGGGTGTTGAAGCTTCGTTCGACCCATTTTCCGATGTTCGTCTCTCGATCGACCTCCCATATTGCCAGTTTTCCGTAGGGCGGACTTCCAAGATAGTAGAACATATTGTGTTCGTTTGGAATCGGCCAGATGCTCTCCGTATCGACGGTGAATCTCCCTTGAACAGAGCGAAAACCTATTCCGTGTCGAATCCCGGTTACACCCTGATCCGAATAATTCGTGTTGGCGTAGATTGCAGACGCCAGGTTTCTCTCACGCTTGTTGATCCAGGCATCCGTGCCGCCGCCTTCCGAAACGAACGAAGACAGCGACGACGTCGCCGTGGCTCGCAGGAACTCGATGGCGCGGATGAGATTGGATTTGCCGGACGCATTTTGGCCGATGAGCACGTTCAGCGGCTGGAGTTTGACGACGGTCTCGCCTGCTCCGTAAGAGAGAAAGTTCTGCAGAGACAGTTGAGTGATAAAAGACGTGTCGTTATTCATCGTCGTGTGCCCTCGTAACGAGCCCTCGCTCCCTTACGTACCTGCACTGGGTTGGGGGCATTTCGTCGTCTCTCTCGCCCGTTGTTCGTGCGATATGGCGGCTCACCATCCGTTTGAGATTGCGACGGGAGTTCTTCCTGGGCAGAGTATACCTCAGGAAGCTAACACGGGACGGACGTGACATCGATAGAGCGCAATGCTCGACGGCGACCGCGCCTGTCTTCCGCCCGATTCCCATCGACGCCATCCAGGTAGTCGACAAGATCCTTCATTCGGACAGGCAACTGGGAGCGGACGTCGCGAACGTGCGGTTAGCGGTTGGGCAGACTGGCATGGCGGCTAATGTGCCGCCGGCCGCTCGGTCCGTGTGCGACCAGCGGACCGCTCAGATCCGTGGCCTCGGCTGCGACCGCGCCGGCGGTTAAGTCCTGAATGACGCCGTGACGGACAGGAAAGACCGGTCCCGAGATAGCCGGAAAGAGGACCGAGCTCAGGATTGCGAACAACGTGAGTACGGCAATCACGCCGCTCAGTTTCCACTTCAGCATACCGCATCCTCCTTTTCGAGAAGAACACGCGGCGATGCGCTAATGGAATGACTGAGTTACCGGTTCAACTTCTTCGAGATCGCTCCCGCCGAACTGCGCTGCTGTGCGCTACTGCGACTATCCCCGACGGGGCTGTCATCTAAACTTCAGGGGTCCGGCTCGGTCATGGAGGTCTCGGTCGAGCGTCTCGTGCGCGTCATTATCGCCTCGACCTTGCCGGTCTCGCCGGCCATGGCC
>JBKQWH010000177.1:0-18892 GCA_052139635.1 Capsulimonadaceae bacterium | reverse complement strand
TCGTCCTTTTGTCAAGAAAATAATTCCGTTAGTGGGATTAAACTACCACTAATGCATTGACATATAACTCTGTTAACGGATAAATAATTCCACTTACAGATATATTATACCGTTAACAGAGTTATATGTCAATGCATTAGTGGTAGTTTAATCCCACTAACGGAATTATTTTCTTGACAAAAGGACGAACCACCGGTATACTGACGGCATGATAAGAAGCAACCTCGCACAAGTGAAGCTCGCCAAAGAGCGAGAGTTAGGCCATAAGATCACGTACGACATGATGAGGCAGGGTGCCGGAATATCGGGTGGTGCGATAGCCCGCTTAATGTCGCTTGCTCCCATCGACCGAATCGACGGGAGCACACTAAGTGGGTTATGCCGATATTTCGGATGCCGTGTCGGTGACCTGATGGAATACGTACCGGATGCCTAGTATTAGTTCAGGCTGACTCCAGTGATTCCTAAGAGTATAGTGTAAGGCAACGTACTATAACTAGCCCGTATTAGTCCGGGGGAGGAAGGTACAACGTGAGCTGAACCGGCCTTCTCCCGTACTTTTCGCCCATCTTCCGACGGAGTTCACTCATGGTGCCACACGCAGACGCCATGCCGACAAGCATCCACAAATGCTCGACCAATTTTTTGAGGCCATATTGTTCGCTAAGCCAACGATGATAACTCTTTCCCCCTATTGGTTTAGGTGCATTCTCTTTAAGCCATTTTGAGACATCTGGGTCAAGGTAGTCGTACACAAGTTCCATAACGTACTTGCCCCAATACTTCGGACGTTGATGCAATGCGCCCGACCAATTCGTCAACCTGCCAAACTCCTTCCATAGCTCGTCAGGAAACGTCTTCTCCCATTTCCGCATGTCATCTTCAAGGAAGAGCTTCAATTTGACCTGAAGTGCATCATTCTCTCGCACGTACTGGTAACCCGTTGCTTCGTCGATCAGAGCAACAAGTCCAACCTTTGCACATGATGAAACGACGAATGCCGCTTGTAGTGCTATATCCTTCTGCTTGTCCGTCGTCAGCTTCCCTTCACGATACGCATTCACATACGCTTTACAAATATCGACGAACGTGTCCGCAGTCATTGCGAGCACGGTCTTGTTGACGACGCCTTTCATTTCAATTTCGATCAGTTGGCTCGTTAAGTCGGACGGAATATACTCTGACAATGCCGACACTCTGGTGTAACTCTCCAAGTTACCGCCGCCTTGTTTGCCAATTAAAACAGATGTCGCGCCGGTCCGGCTAAGAACTCGCTCCCCTGTGTCGAGTACGTACACAGGCAGCTCAACATCGCCAAAGGTCAGCACTCCAGGGTATTGAGCAACAGGGAGCTTAGTAGGCTGCATGGCAATATCTGTGGACGGAGGGGATTCGACGGGAACAAAGTCAGACAGAGACAGTTCAATGCCCCGTGTGCGTGCGAGTTCCAAAAGCGGTGTACGCCACTTGCCGGGCACAACACCACTTCGGACCCAATGCGCAACCGCGCTCTGGTTGCGTCCAATCAGCCCGGCAAGCGCAGTTTGACCGCCGAATTTCTCAACTATAGTTCTCGCTGTGTTCATTAGTTATTAATCTCCATGGCTAATAATAGCACTAAAACTAATAGTGTGTCAACGCATTTCTAATACTAATATCCGACGCCTGATCACATGCAGGAATTCCCGCTACACGCGCCGAACGTACCGGCATGTAGACGCGGGAGGTGTCGTATGAGATGGGTCCTTCTGGCATGCGTGGTGCTTGCGACCGTGGGATGTTCGCATGAGGTAGCCAAGTCACCGACGGTTACGGCCCCCATCGCGTCGGCCGTACCATGCACGAGCGCTCCGATCAGTACGTCGGCGGCTCAAGTCCATGCCATCATAGCCGAGAAGGATGCCGAGATCGTCAATCTCAAGGTTCAGGTGGCGATACTTCAAGCGCAGCAGAATCAAAGCGGTGGTAGCAATGGCGCGGATCAGAACAGCGGTGGCGAGGATCAAAGCACGGGCACGGATCAAAACGCGTCCGAACCGCCCGCGCCCCCGGTTAAACACTCCAACTTTATGACGTTCAATTACCTTAACGACCCGGCCGACGCAGCAGGGGATCAATCCGTCGCTCAGTTACGTGGTGATGCTTCCTATGCGCAGCCGACCGGAGTAACTTGGGTTCAGTTCATGATGGACGCAGGGAATATTGAAGATCTGGCACCGCTCGTAAGCAAGTATGGGCCGCCAATGGAAGTCGTACCCGAACATCCCGTATCGGTCTACTCGACTCGATTCATCTATCAATGCACAGACGGGCTAGCAGCCGTCATGTTCTATCCGCGTCCAGTTTCAGATGATATGGGGAGGACTCATATTGAACTGCGGATATTGTCAGTATCACCTTGGCATCCCGGCCGATAGTACAAGGCGAACGAGTGCCGAGTTTTTGTGCAGACGCTCGACTTATTGTGCAAGTGGCCGATTTCAGGCACTTATTGTGCAAAGTCGATCGAAGCAAAGTCGGGTAGATTAGCACAGGAAATGCCATGGCAAATCAAACCAACATCAAACCAAAGATCGCTGATGTGACAGTTATCTATGAAGACGCCTTGCGTGCGGATTGGAATCATACATTGAGCGAAGGCAGCCGGTTTTTTGAAAATAGAAGTGCGGTGCAAGATGCGATGCGTCGCATCTGCAAGCACCTTGACGATCTGAAGGTACCGTATGTTGTGGTTGGCGGGATGGCGCTTTCCGTGTACGGCCACCCGCGGTTTACCGACGATGTAGACATACTCGTCAACCCCGACGGCCTTGGCCGCATCCACGAATCGCTTGAGGGCAGCGGCTACAGGCCGCCGTTTGAAGGCAGCAAGAATCTTCGCGACACTGAGCTAGGTGTACGAATCGCGTTCTTTATTGCCGGCGAGTTTCCAGGTGACGGGAAACCTAAGCCCGTTGCCTTTCCGCGTCCGGAAGACGTAGGGACGCAGCGCAGCGGTATGAATTTCATAAACCTTGAGACGTTGATCGAGTTAAAACTGGCGTCGGGCATGACTAACGTGAATCGCATTCGCGATATCGCCGATGTCCAGGATTTGATCGTCGAGGCTCGAATACCCCGTGACATTGCGGATCGCCTCAACCCGTTTGTGGCTGAAAAATATCGAGAACTCTGGGACGCGGCAAATCCCTCTCAGTAGGCTAGGCGGCGCCGACACAATCTGACATGAACGATGATCCGCTCGACAACACTCTTATGGGCTCGGGCTCCTTGCCGGAGGAGCTGAAGTCCTCTCCTTTCGCTGACGCTTCAGGAGAGGACTCCATGCCAGCTCGGCTCTCCAGTCTCCTAGAGCAGGTACGAGACCTTGTGAACGCCGCCCGCCGGAGAGCGTCGCAAAGTATCAACGTCCTTCAGACCAATCTCAATTTCGAGATCGGTCGGCTGATTGTCGAGCACGAACAGCGAGGGGACCACCGAGCGCAATACGGTAAGAGGGTTATGGAACAGTTGGCAATCCGCATGACATATGAAATAGGGCGTGGCTTTTCGGTCCAAAACCTCAAGAATATGCGCAGCTTCTATTTGCTGTTCAAGGATCGTCTGCCGGAGATTCGCCAGAAGGCTTCTGGCGAATTACCCGCGCCCTTGCTCGATCCGAACAGCATCGTAATCTCGGATCCTGGCGACCGATCCCATTTCAATCCATTTCCCCTGAGTTGGTCTCACTATGTGCTATTGATCGGCATCCGTGACGCGAACGAGCGGCGCTTTTACGAGATCGAGGCGGAGCGGAACAGCTGGTCGATTCCTCAGCTTAAGCGCCAGGTCGCTTCCGGGCTCTATGAGCGTTTGGCTCTAAGTCGGCATAAGGACAGCGTCAGACAGTTGGCAAAAGTGGGCCAAACCATCGCCAAGCCATCCGACCTCATCAAAGATCCTTACGTACTGGAGTTCTTGGGACTGGACGAAACACCGTCCTACTCCGAAAGCGAACTGGAAAGCGCAATTATCTCAAAACTGGAACGTTTCCTCCTCGAACTCGGCAAAGGCTTCCTATTCGAGGCCCGCCAAAAGCGCTTCACGTTCGACGAGGACCACTTTTACGTTGATCTGGTGTTTTACAACCGCCTTCTTCGCTGCTACGTCCTAATCGATTTGAAACTCGATCAACTCACGCATCAAGACCTGGGTCAGATGCAGATGTATGTTAACTACTTCGACCGTTTCGCGAAAACACCCGAGGAAAATCCGACGATCGGGATACTCTTGTGCAAGAGCAAGAAAGACGCCATCGTCGAGCTAACGCTTCCAAAGGACGCGAACATCTTTGCGTCGGCCTATCAACTCTACCTCCCGTCAAAGGAAGACTTGCGTAAGCAGTTGCTGGAGTGGACCGAAGCGGATGTCGAAGTCGGCGAAGACACCTAGCAACAACTTGAAACCCTTCGGCGCGGTTGGTCAGCGACATAAAACTCAATCAACCGTGCGTCCCGGCGGAGTGCTCCGAGTCCCGCCACTCTTTCCAGTCGTCGCGGATGTGGTCGGACATCTGCGTGGAGATTTTTTCGAGCCAGTCGTGCGGACGAGACCTCATGTCCTTGGCGATGGCATCGAGGCTGTCCGGGGAGCCGGCGTGGACGTTTCCGATCTCGCGGCCCATGGCGTTCAGGATCTCGTACTCGAAGGTCTTCGGCAGGTGATCGAGGCGCAGCTTGATGCAGTCGGGGGCCAGGCGCCGGACGATCCATTTGTCCTGCTGCCGGAAATAGGGATCAGGGCAGCGAACCGCCCGATCGAGGATCTCGTTGTAGCGGGTGAACGGCGCCGCGGGGTTGGGCGCATGCCATAGCCACGACGACGGCGCCAGCGCCTTGGCTTCCCTGGCGACCATGCCCCCCTCCCAGCGGGCGACGCCCACGTAGCGCTGGCGGCCAAGGCTGCCAAGGCCGGCCTGCCGGTGCCGCCAGTGGATTTCCAGATCCGGCTCGGGCATCAAGTCCGCGACATAGCCGGTCACGT
Source organism: Capsulimonadaceae bacterium (assembly GCA_052139635.1). GTDB lineage: Bacteria > Armatimonadota > Armatimonadia > Armatimonadales > Capsulimonadaceae > JBKQWH01. Next base: position 13,870 of record JBKQWH010000177.1, on the reverse strand, counting down.
CCGCGGGGATCTCCGAGGCGTGAAGCTTCTCGCAGTCGTCGACCTTGTGCCAGAACCGGCCGGGAGCCCCCGCCTGGTCCATCGCGATACGCTCGAGCCAGCCGTACTTTTCGGCGAGCACGATGGGCTCGATCGACGCGCGGCCGTCGGCCAGGAACCGGTCGATGACCTCCGAGTAGCCGGCGAGGATACTCTCGCAGGCGCGGTCGAACGAGGCCGCCAGGGCATCCGTCTCGTGGATCGCCAGATGGACGCTGGTCGCGTGGCGGATCAAGTCCGCCGTGTATGGCAGGACAGTCGCCTCGTCGAAGTCGTTCAGTCCCCAGACCAGACGGCCTTCGCGGTCGCGCCAGGTCCCGAAGTTCTCCAAATGGAGGTCCCCCACCGCCAGCACGCTCGGTACGCCCTCCTCGCCGGCGTGCTTGTCCCAGAGCTGCACCCACCGATAGACCGTGGCGCGAAAGAACGCAAAAGCGTCCGCCGCCATCTCCGCGTGCTTTTGTTTGAGGTCCGAGTCGATCAGCGGGATGAACCCGCGAAGCCAGTCCTCGTACTGTTCGGTCGCTTTAACGATGTCCATGATTTCCCTCCGTCGATCTTGATGCGCCGGCCACCGGCCGCCAATCCGATATCGGCAAGGGCTCGCTCCCCACGACGCGATTCCGCCGGCACCTCTTCATCGAGCGAGATGCTCATTTGGGCCGCGTGAATAGCTGTGCAATACCACCAGACCTACCGAATTGTCAAGTGCGCACTGTCCAGTTTACCATCGCATACCGACTTGAGAGGTACAATTGGACTATATATGATACCGGACTTGACGATTTCCAATTTCCGCCTCTTTCGACACTTGCAGGTTGACAACCTTGCGCGCGTAAACGTGTTTGTCGGGCGTAACAACTCGGGCAAGAGTGCGCTCCTGGAAGCTGTCGAAGTCTACGCCCGGAGTTGCTCGATAACGACTCTCAGAAAGCTGCTCACATTTCGCGAAGAACGATGGGCGGAGCGCGGCGGCGACAGCGCTATGCGACATCTGTTCTACAATCGCTCCATTCCAGGCGTTGACGAACCCGGCATAATAATGCGAACGTCGACGAATGGTAATGATGACTTACAATTGGTGGTCGCGGCATACGTCCAGGAGGAAGAGGAAGGCGTGGTCAGGCGCCGGCTACTGACCGCTGACGAGGCGTTGCTGCCGGATACCGAGGTCGAGTTGGCGTATCTCGTGAAAGAGAACGCCAGGATGCGCAGGGTGGCACGGGTTGACCAGCAGCTACGGTCGCCGGCATTGCGTGACCCCCCGGACTTCCGACCGCGGTATGCCGTGCAAACCGTGCGTACTCGAGGCATCTCTCCGGAAGATATCGCGGCGTTATGGGACCGGATTGCCCTGACCGATCTGTCGGGCGAGGTAATCGCCGGTTTACGCCTCCTCGTGCCCTCCATTGAAGGTGTCGCATACGTAAAAAGCACATTAATATCTGGGGATTCGGACGAAGGGCGCACCGCGTTGATTCGGACGAGCGAATCGTCGGAACCGGTGCCGCTGCAGAGCATGGGTGACGGCATGATGCGCATGTTTCACATTTCCCTGGCGCTCGCGAATGCGCGCGACGGGATACTTCTCGTCGACGAGTTCGAAAACGGACTGCATTGGTCGGTTCAACCATCTGTGTGGACGTCCGTATTTCGACTTGCTGTTCGCTTAAACGTCCAGGTATTTGCGACAACGCACAGCCGCGACTGCGTCGCAAGCTTCAAAAAAACATGGCAAGAGAACCCGGACCTCGGTGCGTTCTACAGGATGCAGGTATCTGCGGACGGGGCAACGACTGCCAGGCGGTATGCTCTCGAAACCCTCGATGATTCCTTAGAATCAGACGTAGAGGTGAGATAATGGCAGATAGCCCATGCCAACACGACGGGCCGGAAGTCTTGCTTGTCGAGGGCAAAGACGATTGCCACGTTGTCTTGGCTTTGTGCGGCGTTTTACGTGTGCCGGAAAACTTCGGGATCTATGACTGCGGCTCTGATATGGGTGTCTTGAGAAGGTTAAGCGCTCTCATCGCAAAAGAACAACATCCGCGGGTTATCGGTGTCGTCCTGGATGCTGACTTGCCCGATGTCTCCGGCAGGTGGCAGTCAATTACTGCGAAATTGAAGCCCTATAATTACGTCTTGCCGCTCAATCCGTCGGTGGGCGGAACCATTATCGACCCGAGTGCCGATTTGCCCCGCCTTGGGTTCTGGCTCATGCCGAACAACCGCGACATCGGCATGCTGGAAGATTTTTGTCAGGAGATGATTCCCTTGACATGTGTGTCCGTTGTGAACCGGTGTATTGCGATTGCGGAGGCGGATGAGTGCACTACATTTAAGGAAGCCCACCGTACCAAAGCTGTGGTCCATACTTACCTTGCCTGGCAGGATGAACCAGGGCGGCCACTTGGAACGTCGATCACTGCCGAGGTCTTAAGGCCGAATACCCAATCTGCCCGCGACTTTGCTGACTGGTTGACCAAGTTATTTGCGGCCTGAGCGGTCCTGCGGACTTCGCAGGTGCAGGTCCCTATTGACGATATCGCTCCGCGCCACCCGGACTCTTCCCAAGCCAGGTACTGGAGCCTCCAGCCTCCTCGTGCTCGTCGATATTCTCGACTGAGCGCTGGCCGCGCGCCGGTGATTTAGCTCCAGCAGACGTTCGAGGATGTCAACGGTCTGACCGAGCCATTGATCCCTCAGGATTCTCACTAGATGAGAATTTCCGGTAGTTCGAATTTGGGTTTGTTCCCCGCCACGGGCACTCGGGACGATCTCGAAGTATGCTGAGGTCATGAACAACGCACGATACCACGCCGCCCTGGCCGCGGCGATCATCAACACGATCGTCTTCGCGATCGGCTTCATGTTCCTCGACTCCGCCCTCGAGAGCGGCCGGACCACGGCGATGTCGATTCCGGCCATTGCGACCCTGTCTCTCGCCGCAATGAACTGTGTCCTATGGGCACGGGCCTGGCGGGCTCACCAGCGGCGAGCCACGCGAAGAACGCAGCGCCGATCGCCAGCCGGCCTCCCTGTAAGCCGTCGAGCGCCGGCTTACGACCATGGATGCGCTCACATACAGATGTAATCTCAAATGTACCACCTGTGTCGCACAAGTTCGCTCCCTGGTCCATTGCCGGACTGTCGAATCAGTCCGCGGGCACGATCATGCTTACGATGTCCGGCTCACGCGCGAGCAGCCAGCCCTGTGCGACGCCAAGCAGTATCCAATACAGGACACTGGAATAGCCGGCGGCCAGCGGCAGTGAAATCAGGTACCAGAGGCCGGAGGCGTGCAGCAGGATGGGTACATACACCGCTGCCGCAACAGGGAGTGCGGTGACCGCCGCGACCGCATACGCGATCAGATTGAGGAACGGATAGGCGCATCCGGCGCCGCCAATCGACGGCGTCGAACCGCCCTGCAAGCGCTGGCCGCGCACGAGCATCCGATGCGGAAGCCGGATGGAGACAAGGTTCCCGGTGGCCAGTAAGATGGGTAGGGACAGGCAAAAGGCCCCCAGGACCGGAATCAGCCATACCCAGAGTCCACGGAGTGCCGCCATAACGGAAAGCGCCACGGTACACATTCCGATCAGGAGCAATCCGTGCGACAGGTTCTTCGCAACCAGGATGCCGCGGCGCGGCGCCGGAAAAGAGAACAGGACCGTGAGCGCGGCACCCTCCCCTCCAAAGATATTGAAGATGAGCGGTGATGTTGCCATGACCAGCGCAGCGGTTACGCCGATCAAGGGAACAAGCCCGAAGTAGTCCCGAGTCCGGCTGCTCGCCGATCCGAGGATATCCACATTCGATGGCGCCCTGTTAAGAACCAGCGGCACAACGATGAGCCCCACGATATAGACCATCTGAACGAGGACCGCCTTGTACTGCGGATCTCGGCGGAGGTACGTCAGTTCCTTGCGCATGAGCGCCGCAATCTGTACGGGGATCCAGTCCGGCTGTGTCCCGTAGCTCTCGGCCGCAACGGAAACCGAAGCGTCTGCGCCGGCACGCAACGCCACCTGATCTCCCAGATACAGTCGCTTCAGTGACAGCGATCCAACCGTCAGAGCGGCAACTGCAAAGCCCGCCAGGAGGAGGGCCGCGCCGAACGCGGCACCCGTGTGCCCGGTGGCGACGGCGTGCAGGGCGAACGCGGCGGCCCCGGACGGCAGCCAGTTCGCGAACGCCCAGGCCGGGGAATCTACAACACTGAACGGGGACATCGATGCCATCTGATGCACTAATGTCTGTTGCCCCACGTAGCCGGCGAGGCCGATGATCGGAAACACGACGATCGTGATGTCTCGAAATCTACGGCTGCGCAGGAATCCGAGAAAGACCACCGTGATGGCCTGCGCAGTTGCCAGTGTTTGCGCCACGAAGAGAAAGAGCACGACGGCGTCGGCGGCGAGAACTCCGGGATGCCCGGCGCCTTCGGTCAGCCACATCGACACAAAAGGGATTCCCAACATGAGCACGGGCGGGTCCAGAAAGGCTCCAAGGAGGTTCCCCGCCAGGATCTCTCCGCGGGTCGCGGGGTAGGCGAAGAGGCGGGTCACGTCGTAGGACTCGTTGAGTTGAAAGCCGAGGAGTGGAGTGATTACCCAGATGAGGTACACGAACGCAAGCGCGTCACGCTCGACCGGGCCGCGCAGGTCCGGATAGGTCGTCATCAGGGAATGCAGACCGAAGGCGATCATCACAACCGGCACGAGCATCACCGCGTAAAGGATGATCGAGAGCCAGCGAAACTTGTTGGCGCGAAACCCGCGCCAGCCGAGAACGAGTTTGAGCCATACGAGAAGCCGCAGCGTCGATATGTCGCTTCCCCTCACGGGTGCAGTGCTCCGTGTCCAAGCAGGCCGTCATCGTCCGGCAAGACCGAACCCGCAACGGATGTCCGCACGCCGGAACCAGCGGTCGCATCCGAGACAAGGTGAACAAAGATGTCCTCCAGGTTGGAATCCTGCGTGCTGGCTCGTAACTCGTCCATCGTGCCCTCGCCGACAAGGCGGCCGCGGGCAATAATCGCCACTCGGGTGCACAACTTCTCAACAACTTCGAGGACGTGCGAGGAAAAGAAGATCGTCGTTCCAAGAGCGGTTCGCTGCCGAAGGACGTCCCGTATCTTGCGGGACGAGAGCGCATCGATGCCGTTGAATGGCTCGTCGAGAAACAGCACGCGGGGCTCATGAATCATCGCCGCGGCAAGGGCCGTCTTCTTCTTCATGCCCATCGAGAAGTCGACGATGAGCTTCGAGGCCGAATCGGACAGTTCCATCAGGCCGAGGAGGCTATCCGCTCGCCGGCGCGCCTCGGTAAGAGGAAGGCCATACATCTGGGCTGCGAAGAGGAGAAACTCGGTGGCTGTCAGGCGCTCATAGAGATTCAATTCCTCGGGCAGGACGCCAATCAGGCGCTTAACTCCGAGCGGATCGCCGGCGAGATCCCGCCCGGCGATGACGACGCGGCCGGCGGTTGGCCGCAGCAACCCGGTCAGCATTTTGATAGTGGTGCTCTTGCCGGCGCCGTTGGGACCCAGGAACCCGTAGAACTCGCCGGGGGCCACTTGCAAATCGAGGCGGTCGACGGCCAGGAAGTCGCCTCCCTTTCCCTCGCCCTTATAAACCCGCGTTAGACCGCGAGCCCAGATGCTGTATTCTTCCATGCGAAGTGGTAGGTCCGTCCGCGATGGTGAACGTCACGATTGAGCGGCTTCGGTGCGTCATCGACAATATGCGCTCCAGGCGCCCCCCGGGGGCCAACCGTTGGAGCGATTTCGTGTCTGTGACGCGTTCGTGAGCGCTATCGGGTCAATATGTGGTTAGCCTGACGCTCGTCAGTGCTCGTCGTCACGGTTCTTCGCCTGAAATCGGGCCTCGCCTCCGGTGAACCAGAAAAACAGGGCCAGAACGACTGCCATGGAGAAGCCAAGCGTGACGATCAGCGCAAGCCGTCCCTGAGGTTCGCTCAATATAGTGTGCAGGTTCACAGCGTCTTCATTTCCTTTCCGATAGCAGGCGCCGCCAGGCCAGTGGCGGCATTTCACCGAGCGTGTAAAAGGATCCCGTTAAGCATACCACATCTTCGGGCCGGGCGAGGACAATCGCATCCCGGCATGCCGTCTCGACATCGATTGCCACGCGGACGTGGTCGACTTTTGCGCTGGCAGCCACCGCGGCAACCTCGTGCGCGTCACGCGGATGAAACCGCGGCTGCGTCGCAATCACCGCCGCGGGCCGCAAGGCAAGAAGCGGCTCCAGGAAGGAGGCAGGCGCATGGTTGCGGGACATGCCGACAACCAGGATCAGACGGCGCATTCCGTCCGTGCCGGTTCGACGGACCAATTCGTCCTCTCGCAATGCGGCGGCCAGTGCGCGGGCGGCCATTTCGTTGTGCGCGCCGTCGGCAATCACTGCCGGCCGATCGGCAATTCGTTCCATGCGTCCCGGAAGGACTGCCAGGTCCAAACCACGCCGAACGTCTCCATCGCCCAGCGGAGGCAGGCCGGCTGCCGGAATCGAATCGAGTGTGCCGACGGCTACCGCTGCATTTGCATGCTGAAATCCGCCGTGCATGCCAAGGCGGATCTCGGACAGGCGGCGAAGCGGCGTAACCAAATCCATGGTCCCATCGCCGTGCGACCGGTACAGGACGCCGGAGCCGGCAGAGCCTTCCTCCCCGACATCTATCCGCGGCGAGCCGCGTTCGGCACAGATGCTCGATATCATCGTGTGCGCCTCGGTTCCAGCAGCAACGCCTGTCACGCACGGGACACCAGGCTTGACGATCCCTGCCTTCTCACGCGCGATATCCGAGAGAGTTGGCCCGAGAATCTCCACGTGATCGAAACCGATAGTAGTAATGGCGGTGGCCAGCGGCCTCGATACGACGTTGGTTGCATCAAGCCGTCCGCCCAGCCCGACCTCGATCACCGCGTAATCCACCTGCTGCTCGGCAAAGAAGCAGAAACCGATTGCGGTCTTGAGCTCGAACTCGGTCGTCGGTCCGAGCGGAGTGTCCTCGAGGGCCTCCACATGCGGCTTGATGGCGGCCACCCATCGTGCGAAGTCGGTGCGCGAAATCGGAACGCTGTCGATCTGGACGCGCTCACAGATGTCGTAAACATAGGGGGAGAGATAGAGACCCGTTCGATATCCGGCCGAATGCAGGATACTCGCCGCCATTGCCGCTGTCGACCCTTTGCCCTTGGTTCCCGCGATATGGACCACGCGAAGGCGGTCATGTGGATTGCCAAGGAGCTCAAGCAGTGCCAGAAACCGCTCGTTGCCCAGTTTCCACCCCAGGCGCAACCGTCCCTGCACGTAACCCAAAGCATCGTCAAAATTCATACCGTTGCAGTATACCCGATGACCTGCCCGGACACTCCATGCGGCATTCGCCCGTCGTGGTGTCATAATATGTCCGGGAACGGCACCCTGGCAGTGAGGATCCACGCGTACGATGAATACCGGATAAGCTTCAGCGCGAAAGAGATGCCGGCGAATGAGATTCCTCCACAATGCGTACCATTGACATAGTCAACGCCTTTCTCGAAGATACCGGCCTGATAACAGCCACGTCGTACCTTCTGGCCCGGGGACGGACACTGTCCGCCCTGTTTCAAGTGCACCTGCCGACCCGGGAAACCGTTCGTGTCGGCGTTTTATTGGGGGCTATCGGGCTCACGGAAGAGATACTTCCGGGAGACCGCTATCCGTATGTAGCGGACACGCTCATGACGACACTCGCCGCCATGACCGGCGGAGTCGGCGTCGGTCTCGCCTGCGCTGTCGTAATCATTCTGGGATCGCTCATCATCCAACCAACGGTCGACTGGTCGCTAACCACTGTTTCGGTGGTTCTCGTCGTGTTTATCGTCAGCCCTTTGCACCGCTTCGACGGCCTCCGGTATAGTCCATGGAGGAGTCTCACCGCCGGGGTCCTTGCACAGGCGGGGGTATTGACCGCGCGATACCTCTATGCGCCAATTTCCGGCAAACACCCGGATTTCTGGCCGTCTGCGGCAAGCGTACTGGCGAACGGCTTTGCCATGGCTCTGATGACGATCGTCATTAATGATGCATGGGTACGAATCAACAGCGAACGCAACCGACTCGACGCCGAGCGATATAAGGTACTGGCGTCACAGGCACAGCTCGCGGCAATGCGCGCCCGGATACACCCCCACTTCTTGTATAATACGTTATCGTCCATCGCCGGTATGTGTGAAGTCTCTTCGCTCGCGCAGCAAACCACGATTCGCCTTGGAGGACTGATGCGGGCCACGCTGGAAGCGTCCATCGAGAGCACGGTATCGGTCGGCGTCGAACTTGATCGGGTTCGAAGCTACCTGGATATTGAACAACATCGCATCGGTAGTCGCCTATCCATCCAATGGAGGATCGATCCGAAGTGCATCGACGCGCAAGTCCCTCCGTTCTCTATTCAAGTTTTAGTGGAGAATGCGGTAAATCATGGGATAGCGCCGGTCGAAGGTCCGCGAACGATCACCATCACCGTCCGAAGCTGTCGCAGCGGTGTACTCGTCGCGGTCCGCGATGACGGCGCCGGCATGTCAGAACTGACCCGGCGGGAGATCCACGCTCAGACCGACCTTGCGATCCACGGTTCGCACATACTATCGAGCCAGTTGACAATTCTGTTCGGTCGAAAGTCACGCTTAAGACTGTTCAGCAGACCAAATTCGGGCCAGCCCGTTGCCACAGGCGCGGGAACGCTGGCGGCCTTCGTCATTCCTTTCATGACGAGTCAAATCGGAGTTGCCAAAAATGGAAATGACCGCGCTGGTCGTTGACGACGAGCCTTTCGCTCGAGTCCTCCTGTGCGGGCTCCTGAAAGCCCAACAGGTCAATGTCGTCGGCGAGGCCGGTGATGTGGCGGAAGCGCTTCGCCTGGCAGAAGAGGCTCGTCCCGACGTCGCTTTTCTGGACATCCAGATGCCGGGAATGTCCGGCATGCAGATTGCAGATGTCATGTCACACCTGGAATCGCCTCCCCTGATCGTGTTTGTGACCGGCTACTCCGAATTCGCCATTTCGGCGTTCGAGAGAAATGCTCTCGACTACCTGCTGAAGCCCGTGTCGCCGGACAGGCTGGCGCAAACACTTGGCCGAGCGCGGCTGCGCCTGCAAGACGCGGAAAGCCGCAGCGAAATGATGAAATCCGTTTCCGCTGAAGCATCTGCCGAGCAGCCTCGCATTCGCAGGCTCCCGATCCGCGACGATTACATGGTTCGTCTGATCCGGGTTGAAGACATGATCTGTGCGGAGGCTCGTGACAAACGGGTGTTCATCACAACAAGCGGTGGTGAGTTTCGGACATACTACACACTGAAGCAGTTGGAAGCGATTCTTCCCCGTGACGAGTTTGTGCGTATCCACGATTCCTTTATTGTTAACATCGAGGTCATTGAGGAGCTTCACTTCTTGGGCAACCATGCCTATGAGGTGAGGCTGTCGAACAATCGCCGGCTTCCGGTCGCCCGAACGCGCTACTCCGAGCTTCAGCGGCGCCTGGGAATCGAGTAGCTGCGAACGGCCGATCCGGTTTGCCTCACCACTCGTTGACTCCGGCGACGATGTCTCCCCGCACGGGACTGAGAGACGGGGCGTTCAATCCGTTTTGCAAGCCGGTGTCGGGGATCGGAGAGCCGGAGTCGTCTTGACGGTCCGGTCCGAGGCTGTAGAGCAGATATCCCTGCCCGGATCTTCTGTAGCGAAGCGGTTGACCGTCCGTGAAAGGATCTTTCGGGACACTCCCGAGAAGCCCCGGAACAAGACGGTCGAGCGAATCCGGATAGGCCTTGTTCTGGATTTGGAAGAGACGTAAGGCAACGGCGGTTTCCAGCAGCCTGTTCTCCGCCTCGTTTTCCGCGTCGATCACCGGCGCAAGGGGGGCGCCGGCCAGCGTGAGACGGTTCACCACAGGGTCCAACGAGTGCGTGACCGGCCAGGCGCCATACGGACGCTTCGAAGCAGCGATTTCCAGGTCCATCTCCCGCGTTAAGTCGTTGAAGGTCTGCGTTTTGGTCTGGAACGCCAGGCCAAACCGGTCACCGACGCTCAATCGGGGAAACGGCCGCCCGGCAAGCGTCACGGCCCATCGCTCCGCTGTTTTCGCCGGATCGGCCGGCATTTGCGACTTATCGTCGTCGTTATCCGCCTTCCAGTACTCCATCCCCTGTTCTTGCCAGTCTCCCTCCTTGAAAAGGAGGGTCAGGTCCATCTCGCCGAGAAGCTTCTGGCGCTGTAGTAGCACTGTTAGCGGTTGATGCTCCGCCTCAATGCGACCGAACCTGTAAAGCGCCTGCCGGCAGCCTGCGGTCGACATCTTCGGAAGCGCCTGCCAAACCGGCCGGCGACAGGTGGCTTCGCACGCGGCTTGAATGGGGACATTCCACAGCGTCGCCCCTGTCGTTATCGTCTGGCCCATTTCGATCCCGTCGAAGCTGTCCCGGACCGCCGACGCTTCATCTCCCTTGATACGGCACACGCGGGCTTGAAGCGCCAGGAGCCGTGCGACGTCGAGGTACTGAGACACAAAGGGAACTGTCCACGATGGGGGCGTCCCGGGATTGTTGTAGTACGGGTGGGCGAGACCCTGCTCCACATTCGACGTGACCCCGACGTATTGATTCGCGACGCTCTGTGCCTTTGCAAGCGTCGCCGGATCGGTAAGATCCGGCTCCGGGTCCGGCGAGGCGGGTGAAAGAAGCGCGACGGCCTGTCGATAGTAACCCAGGGCATTCTGGGGCGGCAATCTCGGGATCTCGAAGAGAACCACGGGAGGATTGTCGTGGGACCGAACGGCGCAGATCCATATCATAAGGAGGACGGCGGCCGTCACCAGAATTCGCCCTGCGCGTCGTGCGGCCATGGCCGGTGCGGGTGGAACTTCGTTGTTAACTCGGGGCGGGATGATAGAGTTCCTCCGGATGATACGGCGCATAAATCGGGCTGAAATCCGAAATCACGTGCTCGAGCGCCGGAACGAGCACGTTGGCCTGGGTGCTGTTGGGGAGAATCGTCAGCGTGACAGTCTTCTGATAGTCCGATGCGTCCTCCGGCATACTTTGAGCGCAGGAGATGTTTTCCGTCTCATCGGCGCCGTAATAGAGGTAGAGCGGGCAGCTCAACATGTCTACGTGGCGCGCCGCAGATCTCAAATCGTCCTCCACGGGATTCTTCCAATCAAATGGAGCAAGCGACCATGCGGGCACGTCCAGTTGCGGCGCATGATAGTTGGCGATTCCGCTGCATGCGGCCGCTGCGCGGAGCGGCGCTCCGGATTCGGCCAGCAGCATGGCGACAGTTCCGCCCGCGCCTTCTCCCACAACGAAAAGATAATTGGGATCGACCGTGGGGACAGTGGCGAGCGCATCGAGAGCCGCTCGCGCGTCATCAACCTCGCCGTAGAACATCTCGAAAGAACCGGAATTGCCGTTTTCGCCACGGTACGCCGGAAGCAGCACGGCATACCCGGCGTCGACAAACGGCTGGACCGCGCTAATATCGTTTGACGTCAGCGCGAATCCGTTATGGCAATACAGAATGCCCGGTCGTCGCCCGGGGAGATCCGGCTTTATCAACCACGCGGTCAGCACACGGCCGTCGCACCGGTAAGTGACCGCCTGGCCAACGCCCCGCAGTGCAGCGTATGTCTGCGGCGCAGCCTCGCGGACCATCAACCGGGTTGGGTGGGCCTTTCGGGCCTCAGCGAGATTGTGAAACGTTCCGACACTAACGATCGATGTCCGCACCGCGGGGGGGGGTCGATTTGCGATACTCCAAAGAAAGAGCACTACCAGGGCAACAATCGCGAGACCGTATACCCGAAGTCGCGATTGTGCTCGGGCAACGCTCAACGTTGTGCCGTTGCCCCCCGATCCCACAGGCCCGGGGGGCCGCAGCGTCGAACCACCCATCAGTCCAATCCCTCAGTGGTCGTCGAAATCAGTCCGACCGTTCCCGACGCAGCCGGAGGGCCAACATAGGAAAACTGCCAGGTCGACATGTCCTGCACCGACGACGTGTACGATGCGGTCCAGACTCCGCCGATATAGTTGCTGGGCAGCGTTATCGTTTGAGATTCCCCCATGCCGTCGGGCGTGGGAAACGTCGTCGCGGCATAGTGCTTGAGCCCGTCGGTCTGTGTAGAATCTGTAATAGTCGAGCATTCGAAGTAGAGTTGCTTCACCGTTGAGCCTTCGTCCCCGGCATCGAAATCCTGGACGGTAACGCTGGTCGAACCAGCCGGAACGGTTCCGAGCAATACTTCGGCGGTTCCGTTATTGGTGAACATAATCGGCAGCGCCCCGAGGCTGACCACGGACACGTCGGTGAAGTCCGGCGAGGCCGTCGCGGGGCTGTCGGTCTCGGCGATCGTGGATGCGGTGTTGGTCGACGTGCCGAAGTCGGCCCATTTCTGATGCCAGCTTACCAGGCCGCTGATGGCCGAGTTGCTGTTGTAGAATGCGCTCCCGCTACTCGCCTGTGCGGCAGAGCTCAGCTTCTGGAAGGCACTGAGTGTGTAACCTCCATTATTGGAGGTATACCAGGGGGTCGTATAAATCGAGTCGGCCGACGAGAAGTAGTCCGCTGTTGTTGGCGTTCCGCTGGACGTCACCGTGGCGCCCGTGATCAGGTTCGAATCCGGTGGCCCGGCACGCAGCAGGAAGCCGTCCTGACTTGACCCCGTCGTCGCCATGACCATGAGATGGTACGTCGATGCGGTGCCGGACGGGACTGTCAGCGTGAAGCCGGACGGCGTCACCCAGGCGTTTTCGTAGTTTGAGCTGGTGCTGTACGGCATCGTGTAAGTGGCCTTTTCCAGATTGGTGTAGCTAGAATTGTCGAGCGCAAACTGGAAGCTGGAATCGCTGTCGTAGAGCGTATCGAGGTTGGGCCACGAGGTGGATGTATTGCTGCCGTAGTCCGCGCATTGCGGATCGTATATCTGGACCTGCAACGAGGTTCCAAAATTCGCGGCGTAGGTGGCGGGGACGTTGATCTGGAAGTTATAACCAACAAATCCGGCGTGGTACGGATTCGGGTCCCCATTGTAACCGGTGACCGCACTGAAGAGGTCGCCTTCGCGAATATCATCCGATGGGCCGTTGACCATCAGGACAACCGGAATGGTCGATCCCGCGATTCCGTAGTAGAGCGGATCGGCATTCATTTGCACGGGCGAATTATACTGAGCCGTCGCCGCCGCGTCGATGTACTGAGTACCCACCTTGTCGGCAGCGCCGAAAATTGGCTTCACCGGGCCGCCGACGTGCACGTGATACCAGTACGGGTTTCCGTCGTAGGAAGTCGTGTCCACATAGTTCATCAGTTGCCCGGTCGGTCCAAGAGCGGTGGAGCTGTAGCCATTCGCTGCAATCGTGCTGTCGAAGGCCGTGACCGCCGCCGTCTGGCCCTGATTGGCGACCGTCCAGGCATAGACAAGAGCCGCGCAGTCCGCCACGCGCTGTGCCTTGGCGCGCTGTAAATACCAGTAGCTTCCGTCCACGGCCATTGCGCAGGCGCCAATCATGGCCAACAGGCCGAGCATCGTCCAGATGATAATGGCCCCTCGCTGAGCACGTCGCCGTCGGAATTGCAAGTTAGACATTGTCTGCTCCTTATTGCACCTGAGGGATGTCCTCGACTGTAGTGGACTGAACTGTGTAGGGGCACAGGATCCTCTGCCAGTGGCTATGTCCTGAATCACGGTGTCATCGAATCGGGCGACGGCTCCATTGCCGCCGGATATGTGGACGGTGGCACCGTGAACTCCGACAACGGATCCT
>JBKQWH010000176.1:0-11587 GCA_052139635.1 Capsulimonadaceae bacterium | reverse complement strand
CCAATTGCCTATTAGCAAAGAAAACGACCCACTAGTGTACGACAACGCGGACGGCATGCTGACTGATAACGTGGCCGGCTTCCACGATCGTTACCGTATCCGCCCAGGTCCCCGCCATCGTATAACGCAGCGTTCCGGAGAAGGCGACAGTGGTCGGGCCGATCGGTGAGCGGCGCAGTTCCAGCGGTGTCGACGGCATTCTCATGCTCGGCATGGTCGCGCTAACAACAATGCCCAAACTGGACAGGGGGTGCCCCGCCGACGTGCCGACGACCAGGTGAAAAGGAGTCGGGTCGAGCTGGTTTGCCTCCGAGCCGGTTCGGCAGACAATCCGGTATCCCCCGGCCGTCCAGATTTGAGTCGTGACCCCGTGTTCGCCGGACAGTGGGCGTGAGCAGCCGGCCAGCGCCACGCCGGTCAGCAGCACCGCCGCCAGCCGAGAACTCAATGAACCTCGCCGCGCGGTCAATTGCGGCTCCCACGCGTGCGCGCCGGCGGAGACATGCGGATTTGCAGAAGCGGCTCCTCCGCCTCGGTGCCAGCCCTGGCGGCTTGCCGACAGCCGTCACAGCCGCCGCAGCCGGAGCCACGGCCTCCGCCCCGAAAACTCGCAACCTGTCCAGCGATACGCCGCCCCACGGAAACCGCGGCGACCGCCACAATCGCAACCATCCCTGCCTGTTGTCCATCGATGTGCATCGTGGATGTCTCCTAACCCGGCATAGCCGTGAACAAGAGAAAAGAAATCCAACAACGGAAAACACGGAGATCACGGGAATCGGAAATTCCCGTTCCCTCCCTTCCTATTCCGTGTATTGCGTGTTTCCCGTTGATAAAAACTCCTGAATCCTATCCTTCGGTGTTTTCGGCACGCTTTGCGCCCTGCCCTTATCGAATGCCCCAGCCAAATGCCAGGCCGATGTGATACGCGGCAAAAGTCACAACCCAGGCCAGCACGGTCATATACACGGTCATGAAGATCGGCCACTTCCAGCCGTTTGTCTCCCGTTTAACGACAGCCACCGTGGAGAGACACTGCATGGCCAGCACATAGTATATCATCACGCAAACCGCGCGGAGCGGCGTGAACGTCCGATCCGCCCGAAGCCTGTCCTTCAACTGCCCCGAGACCGCATCGGGGTCGCTGCTCTTGTCCCCCACCCCGTAAATCGTCCCCATCGAGCTGACAAACACTTCACGGGCTACAAACGATGATACCAGACTGACGCCGATTCGCCAGTCGAATCCGAGCGGCTTGATCGCCGGCTCGATCACATGGCCCATCTGCCCGGCATACGAGTGGTTGAGCTGCTCCGCCGGAGGCGTGCCGGCGGGGGCGTGCGGGTAACTGGTCAGGAACCAGAGGACAATGCACATGGAAAGAATCACCGTGCCGGCCCGCTGCAGAAACAGATACGCTCGTTCCAGCATCGCGATCAGTACCGTGCGGACCGACGGCCGGTGATACGGCGGCATTTCGAGGAAAAACGCCGGCGCCGTTCCACGCAACAGCGTCTTCTTGAAGACCCAGGCCATCGCATACGCGGCGAACATGCCCAGGAAGTACATGCAGATCATGGTCAGCCCCTGCAGGCGCCGCGGGATGAACGCCGCAATCATCAGGGCGTACACGGGCAGCCGGGCCGAGCAGGACATCAGCGGCGCGACCAGCATAGTCACAAAGCGGGACTTGCGATCGTCGATGGTGCGTGTCGCCATGATCCCCGGAATCGCGCAGGCGAATGAGGACAACAGCGGGATGAACGATTTCCCGTGCAGGCCGACCTTGGCCATCACCTTATCCATCAGGAACGCCGCACGCGCCATATACCCCGTGTCCTCGAGCAGCGCAATGAAGAAGAACAGCAGCAGAATCTGCGGGAGGAACTGCAGGGTGGTCCCGACCCCGGGGATGATCCCGTTCACCAGCAAGTCCTCGAGCGGGCCGTGGCGCATATGGCGGCTCAGGGTGTCGGCCAGCCAGGTAACGCCGTTGCCGATCCAGTTCATCGGGACGTTGGCCCAGGTAAAGATGGTCTGAAACACGAACGTCATGACCCCGAAGAAAATGACATAGCCCCAGATGCGGTGTGTCACGATCCGGTCAAGCTTGTCTGTGAGCGTCACTTTCGCGTGAGCCGGCTTCCGGACGGCCTGCGCGCAGACATCCCGCACCCACGCATAGCGGGCCTCGATAACAACCGTCGAGATGTCGATTCCGAGCGAATCGAGCCGGCCCCGATCCCGCCGGACTCTCTCCACAACGGCCTTTGGCCAGCGATTGTGGGCCTCCGGCCGCTCGCGCTCCTGCATCAACAGCCCCATCGCCTCGACCGTGCTGCGCTCCGGACCGATCGACGCCTCCTTCTCAAGGAACACCGCCAGCTTCGCAATATCGTCGACCACCACTTCTGGAAGCCGCCATTCGCGGCGCAAAGGGGGCGGGGTTTGCGGCAAACACGCCACCGCCTCGGCCAGGTCCCTGACACCGCGGCGCTCCGCGGCGACAACCGAGATGACCGGTACGCCAAGCGCCCGTGACAGTGCCGCCTCGTCCACCTGCTGGCCGGCCCGATGCGCGATGTCGGTCATGGTGAGGGCGATCACGGTCGGCAGGCCGATCTCGAGCACTTGCGAGGTCAGGTAGAGGTTACGCTCGAGGTTGGAAGCGTCGAGAACGTGCACTATCCCGTCGGGCCGCCCAACATCAGCCTGATGCCCCAGCAGGACGTCGCTTGCGATCGCCTCATCGGGCGATCGCGGGGTCAGCGAGTACAGGCCCGGCAGGTCGATCAGCGCGGCCGAGGGCCCCCCTTCAAACTTGAGGCGGCCGATCTTCTTCTCGACTGTCACGCCCGGATAATTGCCGACCTTCTGCCTCAGGCCGGTCAGGGCGTTGAACAGCGTGGTCTTGCCGCAGTTGGGATTACCGACGAGAGCGAAAAGAGGTTCCCGTGCCGCCGGCCCGCCCGGGGTACCGGCGCCGGTTGGCGCGACGGAGGGCATAATCAAGCCGCCTTATTCAGGAATAAGAAAAGAATGGCCCGCATCTGTCTCCGTTTCCTCTTCTCGATTTGTGAATTATTCAGGCTAACTTCGATGGGAACCGGCGAGGGCGACCTCCCGACCGTCTACGACCAGCTCCGGCGGGCAGCGGCGCATCCAGATCGCCTCGGCGTCGTGCCTGCGCAGCGAAAGCTGATAGCCGCGAATGCGAACGGTGATCGGGTCGCCAAGAGGCGCCACGCGGAGAAAGTCGACCTGAGCCCCGGTGGTAAATCCCAGCTCGAGCAGATGCTGCCGGGTACACGGATCGCAGCGCAGCTCGATCACATGGCCGTATTCCGACGGTGTCATCGAGCTGAGGGGCATATTGATATGCCCGGTCTCGTCCGGCTCGCCGTAAGAGGAGAGATCTCTCTCCACCGCCGTGCGCGCGCGCAGCATTCGGCGGACCCTTGCGCAGAATAAGGTGGCCTCATTCGCCATTTGATGACCGGACATTGGCTTGTATCGCCCCATCTCTCGAAGAGACCCCGACCAAATTAGTCGGAGATAAGATTTGTCGGTATTATAGCACCAGTCATCCGGCGAAGTCAATCTCACCGGGCCCGATCGTCACACAGATTTGACCTATGAAATATAATTCAATCTGAGAATATTGTAGCATGGATGCTGGCGCCGCCTCGCCGAAAGTGCGCCTTCCAGCGTGAAATCGGCCGTTTTGCCGATGTGCGCCATTTGCCGCGCCGCCGGCTCGCCCCATAGCCCGGCGTCGACCCATTTCGATCTACGATACTATCTCTATGCATGCATGTAATGCAGATTGGATTCGGAATGCACAGACATCTATATAGATTATAGGTTATGCTTGACATTCGCTATCACGTCGGGGATATAATAGGCCGGTTGAGCTGCATAAGGCTCACGTACCAAACGAAAGGTAGAATGACAATGAAGAGAATCTACGACATTTCACTCTTTGTCGTGGCCGCTTTGGCGGTTACGGTGTGCGCCCAGCCGGCACACGCCGGCAGTTGGAGCCTGGCGGGTTCGGTCTCAGGCAGCGCTGCTCCTGGCAGTGAGCCGGCTCCTGGACTTGAGGTAACGACTGACACCAGCACGGAGTACGCCTTCTTTGCCGCGTACGAGGATGGAGCCTCCGACTCCGAGTCATACACATTTACAGGCACCATTCAGTGGGTCGGTGGCGGAACACAGCCGTCGACAGTCACCCTGACCGAAACGGGTGACGCAAGTGCAACGGCCGCATACTCCGATACCGGAGTCTTCAACGTAAGCGACGGGCTTGGCGATCCTCAGATCAACTGGGCCACTACGGGCGCTGGGCAAAACCCTCCCTATCCCAGTTCAGGCGCGAACAGCGAAGGCACTCACAGCACCGTCGTCACCATTGCCCCGGGAACCATCTACAAGTTTAGCCGTACGCTCTCGGCTGCCGGCACCGGCGGAGCCTATGACAGCGTCTCCGTCTCCTACAGCGCGTCGATTCCGTAGCGCCGTTCATCGTAGCGTCGCCAGGATCTTATAGGCGGCGTTATCGGCCGCGACACGATAAGGCCAGCGCTTCACGCTGTCCTTATCGTGTCCCCGGACGCGTTCGCTGGTAATTCCACGCAATCCTGTCAATGGACGCCTGACACCACAAGCAATCCCCGGATGGGCTCTTTCGGTCCCGAAAGGCGAGACTTGATGTGGGAAGCAGGACGGGCGGGACGGCCGTCGCACGGTCCGACAATCGCGACCCCATGCATGCAATGGTGTCGTGCCGAGGATACCCCTCCACCAGCCATCCGACAGGTCAACGATGTTGCTTTACCGAATATATTCGATGTCGGGCACGATTTCGGTCCCGAGCGGGGCCAAAAAACGTCGAGTTTGGTGTAAAACATAGTGCGTGCGCCGATGCTGCGGCTGACACCAGGCCCGAATGGAAGCCTCCATGTACTGTCAATAGACATCCGAATGAAAAGCGCTTGACGCTTCGCGTTACCATGAGGTTGGAACAATGAATGACAGGATCCCGCCCGGGACCGAGATGGGGATTTACCGGATTGAGGTGCTGTTAGGCCAGGGCGGCATGGCCCAGGTCTACAAGGCCTGGAACACTCGCTTGAACCGCTTTGAGGCTCTCAAAGTCCTGCCATTGTCCATGACCGAAAACGAGGACTTGAGCAACCGGTTTCTCTCGGAAGCGCGGATGGCCGCCGGGCTGACGCATCCCAATATCTCTCCGATTTATACGGTTGGCAATGACGGAGAACAGCCGTATTTCACCATGCAGCTCATCAATGGGGGAAGCCTGGAGAACCTTTTGAGGGTTCGCCGGGCGCTGGGTGTGGCAGAGGCGCTTGGCATCCTCTCGCAGATAGCCGCGGCGCTCGACTACGCGCACATGCAGGGGATCATTCATCGCGACATCAAGCCGGGCAATGTCTTGCTCGAACCGCTGGACCGAGGTCACTGGCTGGTCAAAGTCGTCGACTTTGGTATCGCACGGGTGTTTGAGGGCGGCAACTCAAACTTCACCCGGACGGGAGCGGTCATTGGAACTCCCGAGTACATGTCTCCCGAGCAAGCCGGCGGCGGTCAGGTTGGCGCGCCGTCGGACCAGTATTCTCTCGCCATCCTGGCATACGAGGTGCTGTGCGGGCGGACTCCGTTCGCCCCGGGGCCCAGGGATTCGTCGATGGCCGTGATCATGCGTCACCTGCAGGAAGCCCCACCCGATCCGAGGACCTTCGCCCCGGGTCTGCCTGCTCATATCGCCCGCGCGCTCATGAGGGCTCTGAGCAAAGATCCGCGTGCCCGTTTCGCTTCGTGCACCCGGTTCGTTAACGAGTTGGAGGCCGAACCGTTCGTCGCGAGCAGCAGTTCATTTCGACCGATATGGGTGATCGCCGGCGCGGCCGTTGTCGGAATCCTCCTGTTACTGTCGGCTCTTGCGTCCAATCTTCGATCGAACCAGGCGGCTCAACTCGGCGGGATGAATATCGACGCGCTTATGCGCAAACACCTCCAGGCCATCGGAGGTGAGTCCGCGGTTTCCGCGATTCAGAACTTCCGGGCAACCGGTGTCTTTGTCAGCAGCGTGTTCGTAGGAAAGGTTACCGTTGTCATGGCGCTTCCGGATCAGGACTACTTCGGCGTAAGCCTGGGGTCGGCCACAACTTCCGCCGCCCTGAACGGCGACAGCGGCACAATGGTCCAGAACGGGAGTGCACGGCCAATGCTCGACAGTGAAGTACAGTATTGGAAGACCCACTTCTACGTCGCCTCGATGTCCTACGCCCTCAAGGGGCGTTACCCTGGAACGGCGACGCTCGAACCTACCGTTGCGTCCGACGGTGACTATAAGGTCGATATCCAGCCGGAGGGCGGAATGAAGGCGATTCTCTACATCAACCCGAGTAGTTTCCTCATCGACCGTGAGGAACTGCAGCAGGATCTCGAAAGTCACATGCTGCTGTTTTCGGATTACCAGACGTTTGCCGGTGTTCAGATGCCCACGACAATTAAGGGGACGATCAACAATTATGACGCGACCATTTCGTACCAGGACGTCAAGGTGAACACGAACCTGCAGCCGTCGATGTTCAAGGGAATGTATTCGCCGGCTGCGGAGGCCCGGGAACCGCCCAGGTGAAGGAGTCTGCGCCCGAGCGAAGCGGCGGGAGCGGACACGACCGATCCTATCGTGGGACAGGCCTCCGCGCCTGTCTTCCGCCCTGCCCGGCGGCTCGTCCACCGATAAATCCTTCGCTCTTCCTACTTCCGCTTCGTCATTCGTCGAACGCTACCGGCACGCTTCCTCGCTGGAACGACTCGTCGGCGGCGTTGAGGACCCGGATGACGCGGGCGGCGCTCTGCGGGGTCACGAGCACCGGCACGCCGTCCCGGTAGTGCGCGGCGAGGTTGGCGTAGTAGCCGGGCGCGCTGCCCCGGTCGCTCCCATAGGGGATCGACTCAACGTCGTACTGCTCGCGCTGATCGCCGGTATAGACTTTCATGTCGCCGCCCGAGAAGCTCCACCGATCAACCAGGGTTCCCTGCTCCCCGATCAGCGTATACCGGGCAGCCGGCTCGCGATCGATGTCCGAGACCGTCACCCGGCCCACAACACCGCTGGCGAACCGGATCTCGATGACCCCGTGGTCCGCGTTCAAGGCCGGGTCGGAGCCCGGACGGCGCCAGTATGACCCGACAACCGAATCGATCGACGCGTTTCCGAAGTGCAGCACGTTGTCGATCAGGTGGGAGCCCCAGTCGAACATCAAGCCGCCGCTCGTCTCCTTGTAAGAGCGCCACGTCAGTTTGTTCTTCTTGTCTCCGGGGCTGCCCAGCCACGCCGCCCTGAGCTCGACCAGCCGGCCGAGCCGGCCGCTCGTGACCACATCGCGCGCCGCCACGTACCACGGATCGAGGCGTCGATTGTGGAAAACGGTCAGGAGGCGCCCGGCGCGCTTGGCTGTCTCGATCATGGCGACACAATCCGAGTACCGGATGGCCATCGGCTTCTCGACGACGACGTCGAGGCCGGCCTCGAGGCACGTGATCGTGAGCGGGGCGTGGGTATTGTGCGGGCTGGCAATGACGGCGAGCCGCAGCTTTTCGGCCGCCAGCATCCCCTTGACGTCGCTGTAGAACGCCGCACCGGGAAACTTCTCGGCGGCGGCATCGGCCATGGCGTCGTTTGGGTCACAAACGGCCTTGATCTCCATCACCCCGGTCGCCTGCATCCAGGCTCCGTGCTGCAAGCCGATGCCGCCAACGCCGACAACGCCGCAAGCAACTTTGCCCATCCGTAAACCACCTTCCATTACCAAATCGACAACAGGCATGCGTTGACGCCGGTCGTTGCGCAAAAGTCTCGCCGCGAGCCCATCCGCCTCGAACGCTTCATGCGTCCATTATACTACTGTCGGGCTACTTAAGATACGGGAGGCCCGCAAGACCCTGGAGAATCGGGATTATGGGGCACGGAAACAGCACGATCGACTCGTCGACTACCACCTGCGGGAAGTTATTCTCGACATCAACCAGCCGGGTGCCCGGCATGGGCATTTCCTTGTCTTGCCATCCTGCGGGCTGTCGATCGCATCCGGGTAGAATGCCGGTGGAGGGCGGTATGGAGGAGACGCAACAGCTTTATATTGGCGGCCGATGGGTCGACACCGAGGAGCGGCAGGCGGTGCGAAGTCCGTGGAACGGGGCGATTGTCGGGTGGATCGGAATCGGGGGCGAGAGGGAGACGGAGGCGGCGATTGCAGCCGCGCATGCCGCACGGGCGCCTCTCGCCGGGTTGACCAACGCGGAGCGAAGCGCGGCGCTGGGCAAGATTGCCGACGGAATTGCGGCGGAGGCCGGCGAGATCGCGCGGACGCTGAGCGCCGAATCCGGGAAGCCTATCCGGAGCGCACGCGGGGAAGTGCTGCGCGCCGTCCACACATTTCGAATCGGCGCCGAGGAAGCTCACCGGTTTGGAGCGGGTGAAACGATCCCGCTCGACCGGGAAGCATCGTCGGCCGGTCGATTCGGGCTCACGCGTCGATTTCCGGCCGGGGTGGTGGGCGCGATCACCCCGTTCAACTTCCAGCTCAACCTGGTGGCTCACAAAGTCGCCCCGGCCCTTGCCGCGGGATGTCCCGTGGTGCTCAAGCCGGCCCACCAGACGCCGCTGACGGCCTTTCACCTGGCCCGCATTGTCGACGACACCGCCGGCCTCCCTCCGGGCGCGCTCAACGTTGTGCACACGGCGCCCGCGCTTGGCGAACGGCTGGCAACCGACCCGCGGGTCGCAGTCCTGTCGTTCACGGGCAGCGGTGGGGTGGGATGGAGGCTCAAGGGGCTGGCGAACCGTAAGAAGGTCATCCTTGAACTCGGGGGCAACGCCGCCGCCGCGGTCCACGACGACGCCGACCTCGACGCCGCTGCCGCATGCCTGACAACGGCCGCGTTCGCTTACGCGGGCCAGGTGTGCATCTCCGCGCAGCGCCTCTTCGTGCACAGGAGCGTCTTTGACCCGTTCGTAGACCGCCTGGTGACTCGCACACGGGCGCTCCGAATCGGAGATCCGGCGAGCGAAGAGACGGACATCGGCCCGATGATCTCCGAGGCTGCGGCGGACAGGGTCAGGCGGATCGTCCGCGCGGCTGTCGACGGCGGCGCGACCCTGCTTTGTGGGAGTTATCCAGCAAACTTCCCCACCGGCCGTTCGGAACCTGCCCGGGACCCCTCCCTGAAGGAAGGGGGACCGGAATCTGCGGCCGCGAAGGCCGGACGGAATATCATCGAGCCGGTCCTGCTCACGCACACGACCGCCGAGATGGCGGTCAATCGCGAAGAGGCCTTCGGCCCGGTCGCCACGGTCGAGCCGTACGACACGTGGGCCGAGGCGGTCGCGCGCATGAACGACTCCGCTTTCGGGCTGCAGGCAAGCGTATTCACCAACGACCTGAGATTGACCTGGGAGGCGTTCGCGAGACTGGAAGTCGGCGCGGTCATCGTCAACGACGGTCCCAGTTTCCGCGTGGACCATATGCCTTACGGAGGCGTCAAGGATTCGGGAATCGGGCGAGAGGGCGTGCGATACGCGATGGAAGAGATGAGCGAACTCCGGCTGCTGGTGATTCGAGAATAGGGCGGCCTGCTGCGCCCGGACGAACGACGCCCGGGCGCATCGGCGGGGAATGCCGCATGATGGCGGTCAATGAAACGGGCTAGCTGGTCTTCTTGGGGGCGGCCACCATCTTCTTGGGGGCGGCCATCTTGCCGGCGCCCATCTTCCCGGCCATCTTCTTATGGCCCATCGTCATCTTGCCAGCCATTTTGTGGTGCTTGGTCATCTTGCCGGCCATTTTGTGGCTGGCCATCTTGGGGGCGGCCGGCGTCTTGGCAGCATCGGCGAATACTGGTGCAACGAGGGCGGCACACAGGGCAACCGCGGCGAACTTGGTCATTGTCTTCACGTGGAACGATCCTCCTGAGTGTAATCTCATGGATCGATAGCGAGCCGGACAGGCCAATAGTTCCCGGCATACCCGGAAAATTGCGTCTCGAAACGAAGAACCTCCAGAAACAAACGAAGGCAGCGGCAATTCATGCCGCTGCCAGAAATCCGGTTATTAAAGAATGCCCGACGACTACTTCGGGAGTTTCATCCGCGGATCGCTCAAACTCGCCTGCGGGTTCCCCTCACCGATACCGCCAAGTACATATGTCCAGTTGCTGGTCGTCCCCAATAGGCTATTGTTAATGACGGCCTCCCGCCGGACAAATGCCTGAAGTTGGGGCGACCACCACTCGGTATCATTTTCGGTAATACCCTCCGCCGTAAACGTCCTGGACACGACGGACTTGTACACCGGAATCGGTACCGGGGCAACGGGGGCAGTAATGTATTCCGGCGACGTATCAATGGGAGTGATCGAAACCGACTCGTCATTCGTGATCTCACCACCCCCCAGGGTGCAGGAGCTCGACGAACCGCTTGGTACAAAGAACGGAGAAATCCCGCTGATCGCTCCCGTTGTTCCCAGGGTTGTTGGAATTTCAGGAACATAATAGACGCCGCTTAATTCCTGACAAGGATTATTGCCGGCCGATTCCGGATCGCCGATCGTGCCTGCACCACCCGGCGGGTCAAGATCGTCTTGCCAGTTAACGTAGTCCACCTGCGTTGAACCGGTAGCCTCGAAGGCCGACATATACATCGTCCAGTTGCTGATGTACTGAGAACCATCGCCATAAGTGATGTCCCAGGCGTCGGTGAGTGCGAGCTGTGGGGCTCCTAAAACGCTCGGGGCAGTCTCGTCCGTCCACGCTTGAGTCGACCGGATGAGCGCACCGTTCTGGATGTAATGGACGGCGCCGGAGCCGGACGTAGTTCCAGACATGAAGTAGAACCATTCCTCGCCCGGTTGGAGGTATCCCATCGTTTGCGCTCCCGGACCAAGCGGCTTAATCTGGCTGGCCTGCAGCGTAACAAATCCGGACGGCATTGCCTGCTGGGAGTGTGAGCTGTTGTTACCACCGCCGCCGCACCCGGCGGTGGCAGCTACGATGCCAATTATGCCGGCCAAGCCGGCGATCTTGTTCATTCTAGTGGATGCGCGCATACCGCCCTCCTAATGCTTAACTCTTCGTATTGTAGCATAGATTCGCCCGTTCTCACCGATGAGGACAGCGATTTGCTTACAAATATCAATCTCACATTGAGTGAGCCAGCCTGCCAGACGTCCCTTTTTCCCCTGAAAGAACGCCCTGGCTGCCGGCCCAAAACACGTGCTCCGGCCCGGCGCACGTTGACCGCGGGGCCCCGAGGTGCTATACTACTCTACGCCAACCAACACCGCGAGGCGGTCGCCCGCGGACGGCGAGTCCAGTATTTGCGAGGAACCTCATGGTCGGAAATGAAGTCGCCGCCGGGCTAACCGAAAAGGTAAACGAGTATCGAATGCTGAGCGCTCCCCTGGAACAGGCCATATCCGAGCTCGAGTACGCACAAACGATGCTAAAGGCCCGTGCCGAAAGCGATATCGCCCAAACGGTGCCCGCACTCGGAGCC
>JBKQWH010000175.1:0-8362 GCA_052139635.1 Capsulimonadaceae bacterium | reverse complement strand
GCGGTATGCGCACCTTCGATCTCAACCATGATCTTGTCGCTTGCATACGCCGACGCGACCGTGAAGTGCAGGCGATACCAGTTGTTTTGTCCACACGTGCTCCCCTGGCCACCGCCCGCGGCTTGATTGATAAACGTGCGCCAGATATTCGCGTCGTTGGGAATGCCCACCTGTGACCAGTTGGGTGTGGAAAGGGCGCTGCCGCAAGAGGGTCCGAGGTCGGCGGCAGGAGCCGCTGTCTCGACATAGCTGGTGGCCGCGAAGCTCGAAGTAGTGGGGTTGGAATCCTGATTATTTTCGTACCACCAGTTGCTTTGCGGCACATTGGTCCCACCCGACGTCCCAACGAAGTTGGGTACTCCCTGCGAGAGATCGATCACGATCCGAGGAGATGCCGGCGGCGCCGGCGTCGCGTTCGCTCTGGTCGAGGCCATTGCCGCAACCACGAGCATCATCGCGAATAGAACTAACCTTGTCCGAAGTTTCATCGTATACTCCCTATACAAGCAGCGATCTTGCTGCCGGATATCGCAGCGGCCATTGGCCGCATCTTCCGTTGCCGGGGAGAAGGGAGTTAAGCCAATTGGGCTTCACTGCCTTCGCCGATTCTCATCCAACGTACACACTGCCGCACACGCGGCCAACAGATGCGGAGGTCCTGGCGGACGGCATAATTGACTCCCGCCGAGGCACGAGGCGGGAGTCGGGCAGGGGATCAGCTTCCCGATACTTGACGATCGGTCGGCCATCGAGTACCCGTCGCCGCACATGCCGCACCTTGTCTTGCAATGGGGGCTTATAGAAACGTAATTGGTGAGCCCCCTAAGTGCTTGGAGAGCCATTTTAAGGCTCTCCAAGCGGTTTTCCAGCAAACGTCATGTCTGTCTATACGGCAAATATAGCAACTCGCCCGTCCGCGTTGTCTGGCAACAATTGCTATCTGCCCACGCCCTTCGCAAGCCATCCGTGATGACTTGCCTTCAGAAGCAATGATACAACAAGATCACCCATTTGTCAACTACTATTTCCGCTATTCAACGGTAAACCATCTTACCGCGCCACCGAAGAAAATGCGAATTGGAGCGCATGTGCGAAAAGCGTTTAACACTCAACCATTTTGATTTTAACCTCATGAAAAGCCATGAAAACTGGCCAGCGCGGCGGTTAGATCGATATAACCGTCGGGCATTGGCGGTGGGCCTCAGGAGGATTCCCGCGCAAGAACCGCGAAATTCATCCAAATTTCGGCCGAAAAAGCCGTTATTGAAAGGAAGCTTGCCGGCCGGTCGAGCATAGGTCCGAAAGGCCCGGCAATGCAGGCGGCTCGCGTGTTAGCTCGTTTCGATTCACAGGCGAGGATACAAACAAGGGCAGCAAGTTCGGCTTCGCGCCAGGACGGGACAACGGTCGGCATGCTCATAGACCGGGATGAGCATGCCGACCACAATATCGGTGGAATGAGGCGCGGCGTCGCTAGATCACTTGAGTCTCGGAACTTGTTGTCCGTGAGTCAAGCTTGCGACACGTGGATAGTTCCTATCGTGGGACAGGCCTCCGTGCCTGTCTTTCTCCGTGTCCATTGCGTCCATATGTCCATAAAGCTTGACGGTCTGAGGCAGAGCCTCGCTCGTAACACATGAGACGTAACAACAACCGTCCCGCAGCGCCGGGATGTGTTAACAGATCCGCCCATCACTGCGTTACGGTCCTGACGCGCCGCGGAGCCCAATGCCGTCATTGTATTCGTCCGGCGAGTACCGGTCGCGATACGACGTACGGTAGACGTCCGATACGTTTGCAGTCCACGCGCCGCCGCGCAGAACGCGGCCGCCATTCGGAGACGAATCCGGGCCCTGGGGATCCGCTTTGTGATCGGTCTTCCAGTAATCTGAATTGTACCAATCTGAACACCAGTTATATACGTTGCCCGCCATGTCCAGAACGCCGTACGGACTTGCTCCGGACGGATACGAACCGACAGCAACAGGACCGCCGGAATCGCCAATGGAATTACTCGAGTGTCGACAACTGGCAGGATCCCAATTATTGCCCCACGGGTATTTGCGTCCATCCGTCCCGCGCGCTGCTTTCTCCCATTGCGCCTCCGTGGGCAGGTGTACGCCGGCCCAGTCGCAATATGCCTTTGCATCATCCCAACTGACGTTTACAATCGGAGAGTTGTCGTTGTCCCAGCCCCATCGAGGCGGGTCCGGCATCGTGCGGCCGGTGGAGAGGCAGAACTTCTGATACATCGCCACGGTGACGTCGTTCTTGTAGATATAGTAGCCAGAGAGCGTTACCGTGTGAACCGGGTTGTCCTTCTGGTCGGCGTCTCCCATCTGGAACGGACCGGCGGGCACGTAGACCATAACGGCGCCGTCAATGAGGTTGATCTTCGTCGCCCGCGGCGTGCTGACCGGCGCTGGGGTAGCGGTGCCTGCTGACGATCCCTGTGAACCCGGCTTAGTCGCGATAGTCGGCGTGGCCGTTTGGGCGTGGGTTAGCGTCGAAAGGCACATCGTGAGTGCAGCCGCTATAAAGGAACGTTGAAGCAAGGTAGTCATGTCGTTTCTCCAGTGAATATCAGGCCGTTCTCTTTGGATCGCAGAAGGACGAATTCTAGCGGAGAGCGTAATGTCCGCCCTCCGTCGCTTCGCTCCGGCGCGAAATCGCCGCGGGTGAATACGAGGGCAATGGCGCGGTTCAGATTGCCACTGCAAGCAGTGGGCATGAGCGTTGGCGACTGCAGAACTCGGCGAAACCTGAGATCAATCAACAAACACAGCACTGGGCTGTTTGAGTTACGTGGCGACCGCACAACCGGAGCCACAGAAACTGATTGTATTCAAAATACTACCCCCACAGCAAAAGCTTTTTGACGGACAACCTCAAGAATCCGTCAAAAAGGGCGACCGCCGGAGCGTGCCAGTACTCGTTCGATCCGTTTGCCGGCTGGAATTCCATGTCGAACGCCGACGGCAACGTTCACGTTCTCCAGGACAATTCAGGCGAATCCCCGCCCGTGTCGACGCGGGCGGGGACGGCGGCTCATGTAAACGGAGCGATCCTGTTATCTCTCGACGACGAAGTTGCCCGCACCGACGGTTTGACCGTTCGGACCGGTTATGGAAACCGGGCCGGACCGTGCGCCGCGCGGGACGATAACGGTGATAGTCGTCCCATTTCGGACTGTGAACGGGCAACCAACGCCGTTGAATGACAACGCACGTGTCGATGTGATGTTCATGCCCGTGATCGTGACCATCGAGTTCTCCTTGCCGCTGGTGGGAGACATGCCCGTTATGCGAATCGACGGCATGGAGTTAGCAGTGGCCGGCGGCGGCGGGCCGACCCGGCCCGTCGTGTTTGGGGCAGGCCATTGTGGGCGAGCCGGATTGGGCATGTTGCCCGGTGCTCCGGGCTGGCCGGGATTTGGGGGAGGTCCCACCGGCCTCGGCGCGGGTTGTGGCGCGGGACGCGTGGACTGCACGGGAGCCGGCGCGGGCGCTGGCCGGGCCGGTCGCGGCCGATTGACCGGCGTTGGCGCCGGCGCGGGAGGAGGCGGTGTCCATGTGCGAGCCGGCGGCGGTGGCGTTGCCGGCGCCGGCGCGGGAGGAGGCGGTGTCCATGTACGAGCCGGCGGTGGTGGCGTTGCCGGCGACGGCTGGCGGGGGGCGTGGAACAGCGGCTGGCTGATGGCGGCGGCAACCGACGGAGGCGCCGGCGCGAACGCGCGGGCGGGTGTGAGCGATTCTCGCGACGGCGGGATGTCCGCCGGACCGCTGCTAGCGGCACCGTTGGGGGCCGGAGCGGCAGCGGGGCGACCTCTGACAAAGGCCGCCGCCGCGAGGTCGTGGACCGGCTGGTAGCTTCCGGAACGACCAAATGTCGAAGTGGATGTCGAAGTCGCACCGTTCGCGCCGTTTTGTGGCACGAAGACGTATTTCGTCACCGTATTCGTCACGTTCACGACAGTCGTGTGGTTATTGTAGATGTTATTGATGACCGTGGTGCTGTTATGAGCGTTGACCTGGTGATTGACCCATGGGCGCGGGGCGCAGGAGTGATTGCCTTGAGGCGTGTACACCGCGCAGCCGCCGATCGAGAAGTTCAGCGACCAGTCGTGGCCGTGCAGGGAAACGGCAATTGTTGGCGGATACTGGACCTCGGTTGGCGCAAGCGGCGCCCAGCAGACGTTGCCGTGATACTCGCTAAAGTACACGACACCCGGGCTCCAATACTGCTGCCTCGGTCCCGGAACCCACGACCATCCGAATGGCTCCCGGACCCATGTGCCGTAATGGTAGGGCGCCCAGCCCCATGGCTCGCCGGCGACCCACGTCCACCCAAACGGGACTACCCACACCCAGTGTCCGTGCTCATAAGGGCGCCAGTCGGGATCAGGCTCGCGCGGAGTCCAGACGGCGCCGTATCGCGGGTCCTGATTCCACTGACCGAAGCGGTCGAGGTCTCCGGCGACCAGTGCGATACTCGGCGGCAGGTTGGGGTCGGGATGGCCGTACCACGCATCGCGTGCGTCGTTCCATCTGTCCCATCCGTCGGGACCGGGCAATGGACCAACGTTGTACTGGTCATTGGCATCGGCAAGGCGCAGGAAACTGCCGGACTGGAGGCGCTCATCGCCGCTGCTGCCGGTCACCTCCGCGTTGCCCTCGTGGACAGCAATCGCGACACCGTTGATGGCGTCCACCCGGATTTTTGCGTGGCCGACGGCCTTGACGGATACGATCGCCGTATCGATCTGGTACATCGAATCGGGATTGCGCAAGTGCACGAACGCAACGCCCTGGCTCAACTCAATCTCGGTGAACTCACCGTCTTCGTTGCTGTGGAGCGTCTGGATGGTCGCGATGGCGTTGTTAGCAAGTCGCAGCCAGCTACCATCGTCGAACTGGATTTCGGCGCGCCCACCGTCTCCTTCCCATATCTGCGCGCCTTCGCGCAAGGGGATATTCGGGGCAGCAGGAGACCAGTCGGTGTCACTGGTTGGCCGCCAGGTGACATTGCCCTCGATATCATCAAAGCGTGCCAGCCGCACCGGCCCGTCGTCGACATCCTGGTCGCCGACCGCGTAGGTTGGCGGGCCGCCGCCGGCGGTGCGAATGTCCACGGTTTGAGAGGCGGCGATCCAGTTGACCTGCGCGCCGAACGACTGCGCCACGAATCGCAGTGGGACAAACGTCGAGCCGTTGACAACGACCGGCGGCTGGAGGAGAGGCTGCGCCTGCTGGTTGATGTAGGCGGTGTTCTCGCCGAGTCGAAGGACTACGTCGGTTTGCCCGCGGGTCGCTTCGATCGTGCGCGTGCTCGCGTTGTAGTTGACGCCCGCGCCGAGACGTTCAAACACGCCTCGGAGGGGGACCAGTACGGAGCCGTTCTGCATGAATGGCGGCGAACTGGAGAAGTCGACCGAGCTGCCGTCCACAACTACGGCAATGCCCTGAGCATGGCTGCTCGAGGCGAGTGCGAGCGCCAGGCCCGGAATACACACTCCAAGTATGAGCGCATGTCGAAATCCTGAACGAAATGTCATGAGTTTTCCCTTTCAATATGACTCCTTGCGGGAGATATCCGTTCCGCTCGTCCGAATCAGTCACGAACTCTTCGCGGGACCGGCACGTCGCCAGTCCCACGATTGGGCATCGGAAATCCGCTCCAGCGCTTCGGGCCGGGACCCCGAGTGCAGCGGATGCGCGTTGGAGGGCCGTGAGCAGTATTCCCACATTCCTCACTACAATTCCGTGACGGCGCCCGAGAGCCTCGGAGCCCACCCACGTCACTTCTCACTATAGCGCCTGAATCCGCGATTCCGTTCCATCGACAGAATAATGTGTTTACGATGGTGATTCCCTATCGGAAAGAGCCCACAGACGGAATTTTCGCGAAACTCCGTCGCAGTCGGACAAGCGCCGGGTATAATACGGTGAAATGCGGGTGTAGCTCAGTGGTAGAGCGTCTGCCTTCCAAGCAGAAAGTCGCGAGTTCAAGCCTCGTCGCCCGCTCCAGTTTAACAGAACAGTGCCTTCGACCCGGCGGGTCGTATGAGAACGGCGCAGGGTTCGTTGGGTTGATAAGATCAACGGTTGCTGTGGAGCGCTAGCCAGAGCGGAGGACATTTGCCCTTCAGGCAAGGAGTCCTCTCGCAGAACGGAGGCGACGCTTCGCCTTTGACTGAGACTGTGTGTCCCCGTAGCTCAGTGGATAGAGCAACTGCCTTCTAAGCAGTCGGTCGCGTGTTCGAGTCACGCCGGGGACGCTATCCCCTAAACGTTCCGTTTCTCATTAATTTGAGAAGCGGATTTTTGCGCTAATGTAATGATCTTTTCAAGATCATTACATGCTATTATAAATATCGAGTCGGCGCAATGGTGATGCGATGGGCGGCCACCGCATCTTGCCAGCGCGTGTCCGGGTATTCTGAGATTGACTGCCTCACAAGCGCGCTTGCTGCGGACTTGCTGGAAAGGGCAGCATAACGGTGTATAGCCACTGCTACTTCCCACTATTATTGGGACAACACCGCCATAAATTGCTAATATAAAGTAATATACATTACATGATACTTGGATTCGCTACCAAGGATGTCATTCATTCTAGTTTTCAATAAACTGGAATGAACCTGGAATGACATGAAGATCCTGCGGTATACTAGGTTTATTCTAGTTCGCAATAAATTAGAATGAATCTGGAATGAGGTGTGTCACGCATTGAAAAAACCCAAGATTCCGCCTGAATGGAGAGATCTTATGGCATCTCTCGAACCGTCTCAAATTGTATCTGCAATTACATCTGTAGAAGTACCTTTTACCAGGCCAAGATATCTGCATTGGGACAAGCTTATCTATCTCAAGCCGCCCGCCGATCTCACCCATGAGGTATGGTGGCTTGCACTTAAGCTCGGGCGCCACCGACTATACAAGACGGTCCCGTTGCTCGATTCCAACGGCATCCCGTTCCGTTTCTTGGTCACAGACCCAATACCTGAGGCGCTTCACGAGATTGATCTCGGGGCCGGCGGCAAGATCGGTGTACCGCAACAAATACTGAACACGGAAACGCGCGATCAATACTACGTCTCCTCTCTCATCCAGGAAGCGATAACATCAAGCCAGCTTGAAGGAGCAACAACAACGCGCGAAGTCGCTAAAGAGATGATTCGAACTGCACGCCAACCAAGGGATCGCAGTGAACAAATGATCCTGAACAACTTTCACACGATGCAGCGGATCGGGAAGGTCAAAAACGATGCGCTGACTAAAGAGATAGTACTTGAGATCCATAAATCAGTCACCGAAAAAGCCATAGACAACCCAGACGCAGCCGGTAGATTTAGGTTACCTAACGAGCCTGTAGTAGTCGAGGACATGTATGGTGAGGTATTTCATACACCTCCGGACGCAGGAGAACTGGAATCTCGCATGGAAGCCATGTGTGAGTTTGCGAATGGAGTAACTCCAGGGTACTTCATACACCCCGCCTTGCGTGCGATAATCCTTCATTTTTGGCTTGCATACGACCATCCGTTTATTGACGGGAATGGACGCACAGCGAGGGCATTATTCTACTGGGCTATGCTCCATTACGGATTTTGGGTGTGTGAGTTCCTCTCTATTTCTGAGATCATTCGACGAGCACCGATCAAATACGCGCGAGCATTTCTATACACAGAGACTGACGAAAATGACCTTACGTATTTCATTGTCTACCATATGGATGTTTTGCGCCGCGCACTAGAGGCACTCGACGCATACATTAGAGCGAGATCCGAAAAGCTTGCGCTTGTTGAACGCCAGATGCGGAATGTAGTTCTGCTAAACCACAGACAGCGCGCATTGGTTAGTCATGCGCTTCGCCACCCAAAAGTGCTGTATACAACAGAGGGTCATAGGCTAAGTCACGGTATCTCGTTTCAAACAGCCCGAAACGACCTTATTGGCCTGGCCGGCCATGGCTTGTTAACGATAATCAAATCCGGGAAAACGTCGTACTTCACACCCGCTCATGATATTGAGAACCAACTGGCCAACATGGTTTAGCAAATACACGTTGAACGAACACGAGGAACAGGCTAAGCATGCTTGACGACGACGTTATGAAGGCCATCGGGCGGAGAATTGCAGATCGCCGCGAGTATCTCCGGCTGTCACAATTGGGAGTAGCC
Organism: Capsulimonadaceae bacterium; assembly: GCA_052139635.1. GTDB lineage: Bacteria > Armatimonadota > Armatimonadia > Armatimonadales > Capsulimonadaceae > JBKQWH01. Next base: position 180 of record JBKQWH010000175.1, on the reverse strand, counting down.
GATAAGATGGGAAAGCAGCGGCCGGCCGTGTCCCACTGGGAAACAGGAGCGACGTGCATATTCCACCACAAAATGATCACCGATTCCGATTGAAAATGATCACTGATTCCACCGTAAAGTGATCACTGATTCCGATTGAAAATGATCACCGATTCCGATCGAAAGTGATCAGTCGCAGGC
>JBKQWH010000174.1:0-11146 GCA_052139635.1 Capsulimonadaceae bacterium | reverse complement strand
CGTGTTGGTAACATTAAAGACCTCGCTGTCGTAGCCATTGCAAGAGGAGAGTGTTCAATTATGTTTTGACCGGTGCTCATACCACAATTCCTGATTCCCGCATAAAGTCCGTAACGAATTTACTATTCCGCCAGTACCTGACAAATGTCCGCACTCGTCGATGGTACGTGATGACTTCGATCTCTCAAGGCCGAATTACTGAGACACGTGAATTTCAAAATACACCAAATGAGAATGCTCACTTACTGAGTTGATCCCTCCCGGTAATGTACCCAAATTCTCATCGTACAATACCCGGATTAACCGGATTTCCACTATATCTATCGGTTTCGGCTTCGCCAGCACAGGAATACAAATCACGGGTAAGACGGAGACTCAGAGTTCTTCTTGCGTTCCCAAGGTTCGAATAGTTGCGACGGTCTCTCGGGCGACCTGGCGCTCTTCGTCCGTCGGTATGACCCACGCCTGAACGGCCGCTCCGTCGACACTGATGCGAACCGCGTCCGAGCCGGGAGAGTCGTTTCTTGCCTTGTCGAGTCGCAAGCCGAGGAATTCGAGCCTGCGGCAGATCCGGCTGCGCATGGCGGAGGAGTGTTCTCCGATTCCGCCCGTATACGCGATGGCGTCCAGCCCTTCCAGCGCCACTGCATAAGCGCCGATATACTTGCAGACTCGGATAGCAAAGACCTCCAGAGCGAGTTCGGAGCACTCGTCGCCACCCAGCGCCGCAGACTCCAGCTCGCGAACGTCGTCGCTTCGTCCGGACAGGCCGAGGAGGCCGCTGCGGTGGTTCAAGAGATCGTCGACAGCCTCCGTCGTCATTTTCGTGGCCCGGCGCAGATACAGGAGAAGTCCAGGATCGACATCGCCCGAGCGTGTTCCCATTACCAGACCCTCGAGCGGAGTCATGCCCATACTTGTGTCGACGCTCCGGCCGTCCCGGACAGCGCAGACGCTCGCGCCGCTGCCCAGATGACATACGACCAACCGCGTGCCTTCCGGGCTGCGTCCAAGAGACTGTATCAGACGGCCGGAGACATACTGATGCGAGATGCCGTGAAATCCATATCGCCGCAGGTGCAGGCGGTCGCAAAGGTCCCGTGGCAGGGCGTAGCGCCAGGCAGTTTCGGGAAGTGTGCGGTGGAAAGCCGTGTCGAAGACGGCAACCGCCGGGACGTTGGGGAGCCGGCGCAACCCGGCCTCGATCATGGCGGTTTCGGTCGGGTTATGAATCGGGTCCAGGTCACGCAGGCTGTGCAGGCCGGCCATAACCTCCGGCGTAACGCGGGTTGGTTCGGTAAAGACGGGGCCGCCGTGGACCACTCGATGACCAATGGCGTCGACGCCATGGGCCGCGCACTCGGCGATGACATGTTCCGCCGCGTGGACAATGCGCCCACCCGTCTCATGGTCGAGGGTGCCTTCGGTCAGAACTTGTTCAGCCGGCTCGGAATTCGCATCCATGCGAAACAGCTTGTATTTCAGGGTTGAACTGCCCGCGTTCAGAGCAAGAATGTTCATCGTTTCGCTGCCTCCGGCCCAAATCTGATTCGGCAGCACCGAGCGCTGCGATCCATAGTACCCATAACAGGGCATGTAATAGATGGACATGACGTTCCGAAGACACGGGTTAGAAGGTCCGGCGTGTCGCTCTCGATGCGACGGTCAGCGCAATGGGTTAATCGGCGGAAACAAGGGGTAAACAGCAGATAGATACTCGGATTTGTCAGGCCCTGAGGGAGGGTCAATCCACATGAGAGGGATTCTAGACACGATTGTATGTATTGTCCTGGTTCTGTGGGCACTTGGATTGGTGATCCATGTCGCAGGCGGCCTGATACACATTCTGCTTGTCATAGCATTCGTCGTCTTCGTATTCAACGTCATTGCCAGTCGCAAACCGATATAGGCAAGAATCTGTCCCGCATCAACGGTTCACGGCTTGAACTTGCCTGGTCCATAGTGAACCATTTGCGACGTCCGGCTTAACGAATACAATGACAACCCTGGCTATTCAAGGCAGCGCAACGAGCTTTGCGAATGCCGACGCAACGAGACTGATGGGGCAGTCCGTCGCGCTAGCATTCTTTCTGTCCGCAGGCTCTCCAAGAAGGAGAAGATTTCGATGATACACTTTGCACAACGAGGCAGGTCCGCGCTGCTTTTCTCGGTCATTGGCATGCTTCTCGCGGCTGGTCCGTCGCATGCTCTCACCTACAACGTCACAAGTTTGGCGGACGACGGCGGTTCCGGTGAACTGCGGGCGGCGATCAGCGCCGCAAACGCGGCGTCGGGCACTAAGATCACATTCAACAGCGGCCTCTCGGGCAAGATAACGCTCAGTGCAACACTGCAGGCGCTCCCGACTATTCTGGTGAGCACTACCATTCAGGGACCGGGCGCGTCGGTTATTGCGGTTGACGGCGCCGGGGCATACCGCCCATTCCACGTGGATTCCGGCGGCGATACGGTTACCATTTCCGGACTGACAATCCAGCACGGCATGGACGCCGGAGGTACGGGCGGGGCTGGCATCCTGGTTACGTCGGGCGGTCTGGCGGTTACCGGCTGCACGCTTTCGGGTAACATCGCAACCGGCGATGGCGGCGGCATTTGCAACTTCGGCTCGGTTAACCTCACGAACTGCACGTTTTCGGGAAACACCGGTTACAACGGCGGCGGGCTGTACAACTACACGTACAACGGCACGGAAGGTACAGCCACCCTCACCAACTGCACTCTCACCGGAAACAGTGCGACCATTGACGGCGGCGGCATCGATAACGACACGTATTCCGGCACCGGCGGCATATCCACGCTCACGAACTGCACGCTGTCCGGTAACAGCGCGGGGACAAATGGCGGCGGCATATACAACTACGACTACTCCGGCAGCGGCGGCAAAGCCAACCTCACGAACTGCACGTTAGCGGCAAATAGGGGGGCCTACGGCGGCGGGATATACGACTATACTTACTCGGGTAGCGGTGGGGTAGCAACGCTCGTGAATTGTACGCTTTCGGGAAACAGCGCATCGACTTACGGCGGCATCTACAATACGACTTACTCCGGCAGCGGCGGTACAGCCATACTCACGAACACTCTTCTCTACGGCGATGCCGGCGGGGAGGTATTCGGATCGGTAACCTCGTCTGACTGCGACGTCCAGGGCGGCCTTGCCGGTCCCGGAAACATCAATGTCAATCCGCTGCTCGGTCCGCTCGAAGACAACTGCGGCCCGACGCAGACCATGGTTCTGGGGGCGGACTCTCCGTGCTATGGCGCGGGAACGGCCGCCGGCGCTCCGACTACCGACCAGCGAGGAATACAGCGGCTCACGCCACCGAGCATCGGGGCGTATGACGCCTCCTGGTTTACGTATGTGCTCTGGGACAACAGCGCCACCACGCACGCCGCTGTCTGGAGTCTCGCCCCGGACGGATCGTTCACTCAGGGAATGTACGGCCCCTACGCGGGTTGGACGCCAACGTCGATATGCGCAGGACCGGGTCGCCACGCCTCCATTCTCTGGACGTCGGCTGATGGGTCAATTTCCGTCTGGAACGTCGCCCCTGACTGGACATATACCCAATCCACTTACGGCCCGTTCAGCGACTGGACCGCTCTTCAGATCGCAACAACGCCCGACGGCAATGTGCACGTCCTCTGGAACAATACAACCGACGGCGGCCTGTCGATCTGGACGATTGCCGGCGATTCGACCGTGACGCAGCAGACATGGCAGTTCCCGAACTGGCAGCCCGTCTCGATCGCAGCGTCGCCGGTCGACAACAATCTTCGCGTCCTGTGGAATAACACGACGGACAACCGGGCATCGGTTTGGCTGTTGTCAACGGATGGAACCTATACCCAGAACATCTTCGGACCGTTTAAGGGATGGGCCGCCACTCAAGTTGCGGCGGGCTCCCATGGCTCTACGAATGTTCTCTGGGCAAACCCCTCTTACGTCTCGCTCTGGAATATCGCCGCAAACGCGTCGTTGAGCCAGATGAGCTACGGACCTTATAGCGACTTTCATTCGACCGGTCTTGCCCTGGATCTTGACGGCGATGCGAATATCCTGTGGGACAGCACGGGAGGGGGGATATCTGTCTGGGATATCGACACGGACTGGTCCTTCTCGACCGTTAGCGGCGGACCATTCGCCGATTGGCAGGCGATCGGGGTCGCGGGAGTGCAGCAGTAGAGCCGCCGATACCCCGACTCGACTGATCTGGGATTAACGCAACCACGGATGACGTGGATTGTACGGGCAGTTGCTCACGAACTCCAGCCCCGCCCGCGTCAAGCGAGCGGGGCGCTCCGTTCGAGTCCGGAGCGACCGGCCTGGCACCGGGGACGGGAGCCACGTTCAGCGAGTGCAGGGCACGGGGTCGAACGTGTTGTGTGATGCTGCGTTCCAGAGCGCGATGACAGGGACGTCCGGGTGGCTCGGCTCATAGCCGAGTATGCTGAGCGAGGCTGTGCCGAGCGGGAAATGCCGCCCTTCGACGATCGGCAGTTCGACCCATCGCATGGCCAGGATACAACCGAAATGGCCGTGTGTGAAGAGCGCGATGTTTCCGCCCAGCCGGCGAAGACGTGCAAGAAGTTGATCGGCCCGATTGGCAACCTGCACCGGCGATTCCCCACCGGGGCAGCCGTCGCGAAAAATGTTCCATCCCGGGTGATCGATGTGGATCTCGGCGGTTCGCAACCCCTCGAAATCGCCGTAGTCCCACTCCGCCAGATCCGGCTCGATCGTGGCGCCCGGCTCGAGGCCGGCGATCTCACACGTTCGCCGGGCGCGCTCCCGCGGACTGGTCAGAACGCAACTCCACGCGAGGTCCCTCAGGGACTGCCCCAGTTGACACGCCCTCTCCTCACCGCGTGCGGTCAGGGGGATATCCGTGCTTCTGGTATGCCGGCCGGAGAGGGCCCACTCGGTTTCTCCGTGTCGGATGAGGTATAGCCGCGGTACATTTGTAGTCTGGGTCATGCTGTTTTGCGCCAACTATCCGCGCGTCTGCATTCTCAACGTCCAACGCCGTGATGGACGTAGGGCCGGCGTTCCCCCTGCTAGCCTGGTTTATTCACTAACATCCCAGATGACAGGCAGGGACGCCTGTCCCACGATAGGACGATGACAGGCAGGGACGCCTGTCCCACGATAGGACGTGAACAATCCGAGACCAAGATCACGTATGTTTTTGCCGGCTGCGTCAAGCGCCCGAGGCCTTGCCCGTTGTTGCAGGGGCCTAATTATACCACTCGCCGAGCAGCTATCACCGCAATCTCCCGCCGGCGGACCGCGTCGCGGCGGCACGCCGGCACCGCAAAACTTGTTAACTGCCACTCCACTTCCAATCGCGAATTTCCGGCATATCTTCGCCATACCGGTTGATGTACTCTCGGTGCTCCACCAGCTTGTCCCGAAGCTGCTGCTTCAGGGCCGCACCGCGAGCGCCCGTCTGCGGAACACGGTCGATGACATCGATCACAAGGTGGTAGCGGTCCAGGTCGTTGAGGACGGTCATATCAAACGGCGTGGTGATCGTGCCTTCCTCCTTGTAGCCCCGCACGTGAAGGTTCTTATGGTTTACGCGCCGATACGTCAGGCGGTGGACTAGCCAGGGGTACGCGTGGAACGCGAAGATGATCGGCTTGTCCGTTGTGAAGAGCGAGTTGAAGTCGGTGTCACTCAGCCCGTGCGGATGCTCCGATTGCGGCTCGAGCTTCATGAGGTCAACTACGTTGACCACTCGAACTTTCAGGTCCGGTAGATGCTCGCGCATGATGGTTACGGCGGCGAGCGTTTCCAGCGTAGGCACATCGCCGCAGCAGGCCATCACGACGTCGGGGGCGGTCTCCTGTTCGCTGCCGGCCCACTGCCAGACGCCGATGCCCTCGGCGCAGTGTTTGACGGCGGCGTCCATCGTCAGCCACTGCGGAGCAGGATGCTTGCCGGCGACAACGACATTGACGTAGTGGCGGCTGCGCAGGCAGTGGTCCATCACCGAAAGCAGGCAGTTCGCGTCCGGCGGCAGGTACACACGAACAATCTCGGCCTTCTTGTTCACGACGTGGTCGAGGAAGCCGGGATCTTGATGTGTGAAGCCGTTGTGGTCCTGCCGCCAAACATGAGATGCCAGCAGGTAGTTGAGTGACGCGATGGGCCGCCGCCAGGGGAGGCGTGACGTGACCTTGAGCCATTTAGCGTGCTGGTTAAACATGGAGTCCACGATATGGATGAACGCTTCATAGCAGTTAAAGAGGCCGTGGCGCCCCGTAAGAAGGTAGCCCTCCAACCATCCCTCGCACTGGTGCTCACTGAGCATCTCCATCACGCGGCCGGTGCGCGCAAGGAACTCGTCGCCCAAGACTGTCTCGCCCTCCCACTGGCGGTTGGTCACCTCGAAGACCGCCTCGAGTCCGTTCGACAGCGATTCGTCGGGTCCGAAGATCCGGAAGTTCCTCCCAGCGTCGTTCAGGTTAACGACGTCGCGCAGAAATCGTCCGAGGACATGCGTATCACCGGGACCCGAGGCGCCAGGACATTCGACAACCTGCGCATACTCGCGATAGTCCGGCATCCGTAGATCGCGAAGGAGGAGTCCGCCGTTCGCATGCGGGTTGGCGCCCATACGCCGATTGCCGGTCGGGGCGAGTTCTGCCAGTTCCGGGATCAGGCGCCCGCCATCGTCGAAGAGTTCCTCGGGACGGTAGCTTCGAAGCCACTCTTCAAGCTGTTTCAGGTGTTCGGGATGCCTTGCCGGGTCGGAGAGCGGAACCTGATGCGACCGGAACGTGCCCTCGACGGCCTGTCCGTCGACGCTTTTCGGCCCGGTCCAGCCCTTTGGCGACGCCAGGACGATCATCGGCCAGCGCGGGCGGCCATTGGCGTGTGCACGGGCTTCCGTCTGGATGTGCCGGATGGTTTCCGCGGCTGTGTCGAGTGCGAGCGCCATCGCCTGATGCATCCGTTCCGGCTCATGCCCCTCAACCAGGATGGGCGCCCAGCCGTACCCCTGCATCAGGTCAAATAATTCCTCTCGGGAGATGCGGGCGAGGATGGTGGGGTTTGAGATCTTGTAGCCGTTCAGGTGCAGGATCGGCAAGACAGCGCCGTCGGTCGACGGATCGAGGAATTTGTTCGAATGCCACGCCGTGGCAAGCGGCCCTGTTTCCGCCTCGCCGTCGCCAACCACGCAAGCGACAATCAATTCCGGATTGTCGAACACAGCCCCGAATGCGTGACTGAGCGAATAGCCCAGTTCCCCACCCTCGTGAATCGACCCCGGAGTCTCCGGCGACGCATGGCTGGGGATTCCGCCGGGAAACGAAAACTGAGTAAAAAGCCGCTTCAGGCCAGCCACATCCTGACCGACGTTCGGATAAACCTCGCTGTAGGTGCCTTCGAGATAGGTGCCGGCAACCACTGCCGGCCCACCATGCCCGGGTCCGGAGACATAGATCATGTCGAGATCGAACTTCTTGATGATCCGGTTCAGGTGCGTGTAGATGAAGTTCTGACCCGGAGTCGTGCCCCAGTGTCCGAGCAGCATTCGCTTGATATGGGTGAGCGCGAGCGGCTCTCGCAAGAGCGGGTTGTCGCAGAGATAAATCTGTCCGACCGAAAGGTAGTTAGCCGCGCGCCAGTAAGCGTCGGTTTTGCGGAGTTCGTCGAGCGTAAGTATGCCGTGTTCCGCGTGCGACGGCGTAAACGTAGGTGCGTTCATATGTTGCGGTTCCTCGAATAACGCTTGAGTTAAATGTCCGGTTCTAAGTTACGCTCGTCTCGTCGGGTCCGCGCGCGGAAACACAGTGGACGCCGGCCTCTTGGCCCAGGGCGGAAAACGTTATCTGGCTCCCGCGGTCTTCAACCAGCAGTGTCGGGAGAGAGCTTGTTGGTCTCAACGAAAGTCACTCCTATGGCGCACCCGGATGCGTGGAGTTTGAGTGCCGTGTTGTACCGGGGAGGACAACATCGGGAAGCTTTCGTGAACGTGGTGGCCCGCTTCCATGGACAATCGTTCTTACCCGGTCGTACAGGAATCAAAACGATCCGCACCTGCCAGGGTGGAACCATCGGGCTCGCAACGCCCGTCGAGCACAGCAGTTCTTATAACGGGGTTTGCCGGTCGCGGGGAATGGAGACAAGAGACCTGACGAGGCCTAGTTTCCCCCGCGGTGACTATGCCGGAAGGATTAGAGATAATGACTATCGTGCGAAAGACATGCGTTTTTGCGATATCCGTGTGGATGTTGACATCAGCGCCGTCGAGTATGCAGGCGGTATACGCCGCAACTCAAAACACAGTTTTCAACTGGACCGAGATTCCGCAAAACCAGGATGTGCCGATTACAAGCGCGGTCTTCGACCGCGGCGGTTATCAGCTTCATGATACGGCCGGCGAAACGATCGCCATCCCCTATTCAGGCAACAGCCTTTGTGCACTCAAATTTGCACGGTCAAACACCGGCAGCATGTATCTGGTTAACGAAGGCGGCTGCTCACCGGTGCTTTACGTGCCGGCGCACGGCGATTTACAAAGCGCTACCGTGCCCAACGCACGCTGGTATCCCTTCAATCAGGGATACGACCCGCCGTACCCGGTCTACATGTCGATCGCTCCAAGCATGCAGTATTACGACCGTATGGGATGGTATCCCGGGATGTGCTGCTATGGCGGATACGAGAGCAACAACTACATTGGTGTCGACGCGTCGTTCGGCGTGGACATCGGCATGATCTTCTTGATCGGCGGACACCATTATGACGGCTGGGGCTCGTACTATTCGTATTACGGTAATCACGGGACCAACTACCACATGTCCTACTATAACCAGCAAGTTTACGGATGGGCCGGTCACCCATCGCCTGGCCGCTCTTTCACCGGTGGCGAGCGAATGTGGGCACACCGGACGATGTCCGGTGGCGGCGGCCAATCCTATCGCGCCGTTGTCGGATTCTCCGCCGCTCGGTCGATTCGCGATATGAGCCATTCGTTCCGCGGGACGGCAGTTCGAGCCATTGGCTTCCATTCGACAGGCGCACGCGTATTTCGCGGCGCCGAGCCGGCGTTTGGTGGAAAGGCGATTCGGTCGGCATGGCATGAGTCGTCGGGAACTCGGGAGGTCCGGACAGCCGGCCACGTTCAAGGCCATAAGTCCGTCCGTACAATCGAGCATAATTACGGCGAGCGGTCCTTCAGAGGTTCAAGCCATTCCGGAAGCGGGCATCAGGCCAGTTATGGCGGCGGCCGTTCATCTGGCGGCGGCGAGCGCCGTTCTAATGAGGGTCAACCACGTCCGGCGAGCTTTGGCGGCGGTGGGCATCAGTCGTTCGGCGGAGGTGGTGGCGGCGGACATCAATCGTTCGGCGGCGGTGGCGGGCATCAGTCGTTTGGCGGCGGTGGGCATCAGTCCGGTGGGGGTGGACACCAGTCAGGCGGCGGCGGCGATAAACATCGACGCTAGCGCGGATCAAGCTGGCTGTTTGAACGATGATAACCATTCAAGGCGTCGCCAGTGGTAGTGTGCCTTGACTATCCTGGTGATAAGGCCGCCGGCGCGCAAAACGTGCCGGCGGCATTTCCGCGTCGGGGCCTGAGTGGTCTGGCCACTGGGACAGAACCCCCTGCTTAGCGGCCTGCTCCACCGCGCTTTGCGGCATTGGGCCGTTGGATTACCGGCCGGGACCGCAGGCCACGGGCCAGTCGTGACGCCGCAAGCGCGGCACGCTTGGCGACACCGTCCAGCCGTTGCTGCCGTCCGGTTTTCGCGGTCGGGAGGGGGATCTGCGGCGCTTCTTCAGGCAAAGGGGACGACTGTTCAGAATCTGACATTTCCGGTTACGAACCTTTCCGGCGTACCCGGTTACGTGGAAGTTTGATTGCGCGTATTGGTCCGGGGGGACAATACTCTGCGAATGCAAAGGAGTTGACAAGAATGCAGTCGGGCTTGCGCGCGCTGCAACCGCACAAACGTTATCGACGGCTTATCCATGCTCTACCCGGTCACGGCTTTGTCTAAACTTGCCGTCGGCTGGCTTGATCCGAAGCAGCCACTGTAGCGATGTTTAAGGAATGTGTGTACGGGTAAGAACTATTTAGAGACGATACTCCTGGGAGTACGTGTTCTCGAATCGAGGAAACCTTTGAATAAAACCTGTATTGTCGGCGTCGCGGCCCTCTTGACGGGATTAGTGGTATCGCCCGCAAGCGCCGACGGAACTCTGGGCCGTGGAACGGTACCGCCCAAGCATGTTAGCAACACGCTTCAGAAGATGGGAGACGCGATCCAGTATCCATTCCGGAAGGCCGGGGAAAACATGAGCATCGACACTCACCGTGCTGAGGGAGACAACTCGGTCGTGAAGGATGAGCGACACCGATCCACGGACGTTGTTCAGCCGGACGGCGACAGCGTTGTCATTACAAAAGACAATCCGCGTATCGGCTGGACGGTCGGCAACCACAGCGGCGGCTACATGCATCGCCGCCACCGGAACTTCCACCAGAATGGCCGCAAGTACTACTGGTTCGAAGCGCATCGATATTACTACGATCAACAATCCGATGAACGCGTGATGATTGACTGATCCGCGTTCCATCCACTGACACAAACCACGGGCTCCGGAATTAGTGTTTCCGGAGCCCGTTTCAGCGTGGATGGAAACGTGATTCAGTTATTCGAACCTGATGCCAATGCGAGTTGGGATGCATTCAGAAGCGGCTGCTGGCTTGCATAAGTGTAGTGGAGGTGCTTTTCCGCCTCGACCGTGGTACCGTGCGGCATTGTGGACCGAAAATGGACAACGTCGCACAGGTGCCGGACAATCAACAGACCATATCCCCCTATGCGCGCGCTTCCACCGCCTTCCTTGCGTTCCTCGCCAACCCCGCGTAACTCGCCCGCGCAAAAGTTCTGGCCCGCATCGACCACCACGATGGTCACTCGACCCAGGAAATAACGCATCTCCAACGTGAAACACGCGCTCTCGGATTGAGAATGGCGGATAACGTTGGTACACAACTCGTCGATAATGGTCTCGACGTCGTCGATGTCGTCATCGACGACGTTCTGGTCGTCCAATATAGCGCGACTCAACCGGCGTGTCATACGCATGCACGCCGGGTCGTAC
>JBKQWH010000173.1:0-3256 GCA_052139635.1 Capsulimonadaceae bacterium | reverse complement strand
CGTCATGCAAACGATAATTAATGTGGTTTATGATGGGAAGGCACTCTGGCCCAGTTACCCACTGGAACTGCCACCAAACAGTCACTTCTCCGTCACGATCGACAGTAATGTACAGCCAGCGAAAGAGATGCCGAGCCCCGAAGCTGCGGTTGACCAGGAAACGCGGGATATCGTATGGCAAATATACGATAGCCGGCTGAAATCTTTGCTGGAACCCCAGCATAACGGGGAGATTGTGGCTTTAGACCTGGATACGCAAGATTATGAAGTAGCTCCCCGATCGATACCGGCCTGGGACGCCCTGAAGGCCAGGCGTCCGAACGGCCGGATCGTGCTAATTGACATCGGTCCGGTCACAGAACACCACTTACTAACGCGACGACTTAATCGCGTGATCCCTTCCAGCAAGGAATAGCCGGTTTGATTGAGGGCGCCTTTCGGGACAAACATCCACGCGTGACCTTAACCATCGTAGGAAGCGTGGAGCCAGTCGACATGGAATTCACCATCGATACGGGTTTCGATGGCGATCTGGCCATGTCACGGGAAGCTGCTCAGACACTCGACTTGACGTCTGTCGCGAGGCGATTTGTCAGGCTGGCGAATGGCGAAGAGATCGAGTTGATCGAATATGTCGCAACGATCTATTGGATCGACAGCCGTGAACGAAGGGTCGAAGTGATCATCATGGAAGGTAACCCGCTGTTGGGTACAAATCTACTGATGGGTTCGCTGCTTCAAGTTGAGGGCGAGGTGAACGGCGCCGTTATAATCGAGTCGCTTGACTGATGCATCGAGGATCCGCGCCTGCCTCAAGACGAGATGCTCCAGGCCGGCGGGACAGGCGAGACCAGCGAGGTCATCCGCGACCGCGTCGTCAAGAGCCGCGAGTTGCAGAAGCGTCGCTTCGAGCGGACGACTCTCCAGTGCAACGCCCACATGGCCAGCAAACAAATCAAATCTGGGACTAACCCGGCGTCGCCAGGTTCCTATCGAGACAACAAACGTCGCGGATGAGCGGCCTTTGGCCAGCCGTCGTTCCCGGACGAACGAAACGCTCACAGGACGTACTGCTCGTCGCTGACGTGTTCCATCCAGTCGACCACCTTGCCGTCCAGCTTTTCCTGGATGGCAATATGAGTCATCGACGTTGTCGGGCTCGCCCCGTGCCAGTGCTTCTCTCCCGGTGGGAACCAGATCACGTCGCCGGGGCGGATCTCCTCGATCGGGCCGCCCCAGCGCCGGGCGCGGCCGAGTCCTGACGTCACGACCAGTGTCTGGCCGAGCGGATGGGTGTGCCAGGCCGTGCGGGCCCCCGGCTCGAACGTGACACTGGCGCCGGCCGCGCGCGCGGGATCTGCCGCCTGGAAGAGCGGATCAATCCGCACCGTGCCGGTGAAATAATCTTCCGGTCCCTTGCCCGAAGTGCGGGACCCGTTTCTCGATATCTCCATGGTATCCTCCGTTGTCTGAACACGCCGATCGAATGCGCTTCGCGCCACCGCTCGATGTTACCCACGCCGTCGACAACGCTCGCGTGGGCGAACATTCCGGCAGCCGATGTGGTATATACCCAATCGTCCGGAGAACTCATTTTTTGGCTTGCCACCGAGTAACCTGGTATCGCGTGGCCGCCTCTTACCGGTTGATCATGCGCTGCGCGGCCTCGGAATACCGGTCGCCCTGCACCGTGATCGCGGATGCGGCGGTCTCGATATCGTGGAGGTCGCCGGCTGTCAATGCGACGGCGGCTCCGCCAATGTTCTCCTGCAATCGATGCAGCTTCGTCGTTCCCGGGATCGGCGCAATCCAGGGCTTCTGGGCAAGCAGCCAGGCAAGCGCGATCTGAGCGGGCGTCGCGTCCTTCCGCTGCGCGATCCGGCCGATCAGGTCGACCAGGGCCTGGTTCGCCTTGCGGGCATCCGTTGAAAATCGCGGGACGGTGTTTCGGAAGTCGGTGCTGTCGAACGTTGTGTTTTCGTCGATCTTGCCGGTGAGGAACCCCTTGCCGAGCGGGCTGAAGGGCACAAAGCCGATGCCGAGTTCTTCCAGGGTCGGCATAATCTCCTCTTCCGGCTCCCTCCACCAAAGGGAGTATTCGCTCTGCAGCGCGGTCACCGGCTGGACCGCGTGTGCGCGCCGGATAATCTGTACGCCAGCCTCGGAAAGGCCGAAATGCTTGACCTTGCCTTCGTGGATCAACTCCTTGACCGTACCGGCGACATCCTCGATGGGAACTTCGGGGTCGACACGGTGCTGATAGTAGAGGTCGATCCGGTCGGTCCGGAGGCGCGTCAGCGATTGGTCGACGACCTCCTTGATGTGAGCGGGCCGGCTGTCCAGTCCGCCGCCGAGTTGACCGGCCTTGAACCCGAACTTGGTCGCGAGGACGACCTGGTCCCGGACGGGCTCGAGCGCCTCGCCGACGAGTTCCTCGTTCGTGAACGGCCCGTAGACTTCGGCGGTGTCGAAGAATGTGACGCCGAGGTCGATGGCGGCCCGAATCAACGAGATCATCTCCTGCTTGTCCGCGGGCGGACCGTAGCTGAAGCTCATGCCCATGCAGCCGAGGCCGAGAGCCGAAACTTCCAGGTTGCTGTTCCCCAGTGTGCGCTTTTGCATCGATTTCTCCTTCCAGAGTCCTTATGATCACTAGGCTGTAACGAAATTCCAGATTGCTAGCGCAATCGCCAGCCGATCTTGCCCCAGGGCATGAGTATTTTAACCCTTATCGGCGGTCTGTCGATAGAACATTCTTCCAGCTCTCTTGTACTATTCTGCAAACATGCCGCGTGGAGGAGTCCGGAACGAGTTTATATGGTATACAGAATCAATGAACGAACGCGACAAACAGAGAGTCCCGGACAGCCAGGCGGAACTCGCCGAGCGGATCGCCGCCGTCGTCCGAGACGACGGCTTTGCGGAGCCGATGGACGGCCTTCGCTTCAACCGGGCCTCGCAGACGAGCGGAACGATCCACGGCGTCTCCCGTCCCTCCCTATGCGTCATCGCCCAGGGGGCCAAGGAGGTCTATCTTGGAGATGGCCGCTACCTGTACGACCCCGGACACTACCTGCTCGCGACTGTCGAGCTCCCGGTTACCGGCCGAATCGTCGAGGCCTCGCAGGAGTGCATATTCCACCACAAAATGATCACCGATTCCGATTGAAAATGATCACTGATTCCACCGTAAAGTGATCACTGATTCCGATTGAAAATGATCACCGATTCCGATCGAAAGTGATCAGTCGCAGGC
>JBKQWH010000172.1:0-4848 GCA_052139635.1 Capsulimonadaceae bacterium | reverse complement strand
GCGGACAAAGCGATCAACCCAGGTTCCCCAACCAATGACGGAGTGCTGATCGCGCACCAGAGTCTCGTGGAAATAGCAGAATGACTTGTAAACGTCGCCATCGCGCTCGATGTATTCATTGGTGGTGTTGTGCCGGGGCTCGATCCAGGGGCCTTTGAAGTATTCGGAATAGAAACCCATGATTGCCTTGGCGCCATGAAATTCGAGCGCCCAAGGGCGAACGATGACGACGGCGTCGCGGCTCCAGAGCGGCGTCATTGCGGCAACGTCGCGTTCGTCGAGCGACTTGCAGTAGCGCGCGAGGAGGAGGCGGATGGCCTCAACGTTCTCCACGTGTTCGACGCGTGCTTCCATTTCCTGCAAACGATCTTCGAGCGATGCCATAGGCGACCTCGTGCTAGGGGATCAAAGAGTTGGTGGCGCCGATGAGGATGCTGCGCCCAGTAATGAAGCGGGCGTCGTCGGAGGCGAGCCAAGCAACAGCTTTAGAAATGTCTTCAGGCGGAATGATGTCGTTGGTGAGGCTGGCGGCTCCCCACTCTTTTTGAGATTGTTCGATACTCATGCCGAGGAGGCGGTAGGCTTCCGAAAGCATGGGGGTGTTCACAGCAGCGGGGCAGACGGCGTTGGCGGTGATGCCGTGCTGCGCGAGTTCGGCGGCGAGCGTGCGCGTGAGGCCGATGACGGCGTGCTTCGAGCAGTTGTAAGGAGTCAGCGTGGCGATGCCGACGAGGCCGCAATGCGAAGAGATGCTGACAATGCGGCCGTATTTCTGCTTGATCATATGCGGAACCACATATTTGCAGCAGAGGAATGGGCCTTTGGCGTTGACGTCCATGAGGCGGTCCCACTGTTCTTCGGTGACGTCCTGGATGGGGACGCCAATGAGGGCGACGCCCGCGTTGTTGACGAGGATATCGATCCGGCCAAACTCGCGGATGGCGGTGTCAACCATGCTGGAGACGTTGGTGGGGCTGGTGATATCGGCCACGACAGCAATCGCTTTCACGCCGAGAGTTTTGACTTGCGCGACGGTCTCATCGAGTTCCGTGCGTTTGGCCATGGAGTAGGCGATGGCGGAAACGTCCTGGCAGATGTCAGCGGCAACGATGTGAGCGCCTTCGGCGGCGAGCGTGAGGCAGTGGCTGCGCCCCATTCCCCGCGCGGCTCCGGTGACGATGGCGATTTTGCCCTTGAGTTTCATCAGCCGCACCTCTTGGCTGCGAGTTGGACGAGTTCCGGTTTGCGCTCGATTTTGAATCCGCAATAGGACTGGCCTTTGGAGAGCCACCTGTCTTGCTCGATCGAGCAGCCCATCATGCCGTAGAATTTCTGACCGATGGTGTGGCAATAGACGGTGCAGAGCGCGGTGGGACCTTTGTCTCTTACTTCGGGCGGCGTGGTGGCATAGATAGGACAGTGATGGATCTGCTCGTATCCCTTGTTATCGTGTTCCATGGTCCACTGGGGAGTCGAGCCGCGGGTAGGGCCTTCGTAAGCGACCATGCGGTGGATGACGTCGAGGGGGTTTGTGATCTGGCGAAGATTTTCGAAAGGTTTTCCCCAAAGCTGGTGCATGGTCTGAGCTTCGAGGGCGGCGAATTTATCGGAAAGTTCGATGAGCATGGCGTTGGCTCTCTCTTCGCCGACGACCTTGACAGCAACTTCATACCAGGCCCAGTAAACGGCGCCGAAGAAATCCTGGCAGGAGCGAAGCAATTCTTCGTTGGTGTAATCTTGCGCGGGTTTAAACATAACGGCTCCTTCGATCAGTTCCGATGATGAAAATGCGGCAGGACTTCCTGCCCGAACATGCGGATACAGTCAAGCACGGATTCCCACGGAGGGCCGAGGGGCATGCGGAAGCGCATGACGACATAGTCGGCGCGGTACTTGTCGCGATATATCTCGAGGGCCTCGATGCAATCCTGGGGCGTACCGATGACGAGCGAGCGGCGCAGCTTGTCGATGGTGACGTCGGCGCGGGAACGGATACCAGGGTCGTGGTGGGGAAGGATGCCAAGGTCGTAATAGAAGAGCATCTCGGCGGCGAATGCCTCGCCGTAGAGCTTCTCAGCTTGCGCGCGCGTCCCGGCGACGAAGCCGTCACGCATGAGAATGATCTTGGGATTCTCGACCCCATGACGCATGGCTTCTTCGCGGAAAGCGTCGGTCTGGCGATTCCACGTCTCCATGTTGAGGGGGAAAGGATCTCCGCACCAGCCGCTGGCGTAGGTTCCGGCACGTTGAATGGCGGGAGCAGTCTGGCCGCCGCCCCAGAGCGATGGATGCGGATTCTGCTGATACGGCTTGGGCGTGAGGATGACGTTGTCGAAGTGGTAGCGCTTGCCGTGATAGCTGAAGGGCTGGTTTGAGGTCCAAGCCTGCTTGAGGATGTCAACGGACTCAGTGAAGAGTGAAAGGCGATGCTTGCCGTTGACGCCAAACATTCGCCAGGAATCTTCGAGAACGCCCATAGAGACGACGAGGGTTAGGCGGCCACCAGACATCTGGTCGATGAGCGCGGTTTGCTCGGCAAGGTGCATGGGGTTCCAGCCGTATGTCGGAATGAGGGCGTAGGTGGCGAGCCGCGCACGTTTCGTGCGAGCGGCGAGATAAGAGAGCAGCATGAGCGGGTTTGGGAGCATCGTTTCCGTGCGCATGTGGCGCTCGGGAACGAAGATTCCTTCGAAGCCGACTTCTTCGGCGAGCACTGATTCCGCGATGAGTTGATCGACACAGCTTTTGATGGTGGGGGCGTCGGGCTCAGGACGCCCGTAGGGACCGAAGTTGGTATCGGGCATGTAGCCGACGGAAAAGCGTTCGAGGCGATCACGCATGGTCGTGCAGTTCCTTTCGCTACCTAGTCCGCGGAAACGGGTTCAGGTTTCACAGCTTTAGTGTCGACACCAGAGTCGGGCCAGTTGCCGTAGAGCCTGAGCGCGTCCTCGGGCGGCTTCTTCTTCGAGAACTCGCGGATGAACTCGGTGTAGGGTTTGGCTTCCGCCAGACGCTTCTTGCGTTCTCGCTGACGACAGTCTTCGGTAGCTTTGGCGTCAAGGCTGCCGTCGGGACGAAGAGAGACGCAGTAGACATTCTCGGCAGACCAGCGTGTGATGATGCCAGCGGCCAAGTCGCGAGCGACGGCAACGGGATCGCGATCAAGCACGTCGCCGTAGCCGGAGGCGCCAGAAGCAACGACTCCGACAAAGTCCCCTGACTTGTGGAGAGAGCCGGGAATTTGCACAGGGGTGAGCTGTACGTCGATGCCTACTTTTTTTGCGACTTCGAGGAGTTCAAATTCATTGCGCGGAGCGGGAACGTCAGGATCCATGTCGACCTTTTGCCAATCCGCGCCGACGATGCGAATGGCGGGGCGAACGTTGGCAGCGTATCCGCCGTAAAGGCCGGGGTTGGCGGGGAAACGGCTGGCCAGGCCGAAAGTCTGCACATAGAACGCAGGCGTGTTGTGGATGCGAATGCCGTAGGTGAGGCTGGAGCCACCGCGAAACTTACCGGGGCCGCCGTTATCCGGTGCGAAATTGCAGTATTCGGCGAAATAAGGATAGAGAAGCTCCTCGTGCTCGACATCGACGGCGTTGCCGCGCCCGACCCACCAGAACGAGCCGCACTCTACTCCATCTTTGTCGGGGCGGGCACCGATGCCGGCCGTGTTGCCGGGACGCAGCGAGACCCCGGCGACCTCTTTGCCGAACTGGTTGATACCGCCGAAGAAGAAGGCACGAACGCTCGCACCGGGAGGAACCGCGACATTGAGAAGAATTTCTTTCTGGCCGGACGCGAACATGGCTTTATTGAGGCAGAGCATGAAGGCATTGCCGGTGAGAGGAGCCATGGCCGTGCAACTGGAAATGGCCGCTTGCGAATCGGCGTTGAGGAACGAGCCCTTGGAGCAGTGTACGTCAAACGGAACGAGCGTGCCGGAGCTGCCGGGCAGATCCGAGAAGTAGTACTGGAATAACATGCAGGTGAGGTGCGCGTAGATGATGTGCTCGAAGGCGTTGTAGGGGCCGGGAAGTTGAGGCGAGGCTCCGGTGAAGTCGGCCACCATGGTGTCGTCTTTCTTGATCAGCGTACAAGGAACCCGGATGAGAGCTTCGGCGGGCCCATAGGTATCGAGGAAAGTGACGCAACGGTACTTGCCGTCAGGCAACTGGCGCACCCGGTTCTTGGCGGCGACGGCGCTGTCTTCAATGATCTTGCGGAAGAGACCAACGACAAAATCCTTGCCGCGTTCCTCGACAATTTCCATGAAGCGCGTGCGCAGGCGCAAGCAGGCGGAGAGCTTGACCGAAGTGTCGATGGAAATCATCTCCGGGTAACGCACCATGTTTTCGAAGAACTCGAGCATGTCGCGACGGATCTTGAAGTTTTCGCCGATGCGGACGGGTGGGACTTTGAGGCCCTCGGCGTAACGGTCGCGCGCATCGGCAGGTTGACCGCCGGGTTCGGTGGCTCCGGTCTCGGGTTCGTGGCCGGCGGCGGCAACCCAGCCAATCAGTTCAGTCTCCGCAAAGATGGGAAGGAAGACGATCTGATCGGGATTGTGAAGTCCGCCATAGATGGCCTCGTTGCAGAAGTAGACATCACCGTCTTTGAGGCCCATGGTGGGGTCATCTTTATAGTGCTTAAGCACGAACTTCATGGGGATGGTGGCGGTGATGGCGTGGAGAAACGTTCCCATCTCGGCGAGGGCGAGATCGCCCAGGGCAGTGTGGAAGCTGAGGCCATCTATGGCGGACTTCACAATCCCGATCAGATCGTCTTCCTTCCCATCTTTGCGGAGACTGAACTGATTGGCTGGGTTGCCGCCGCCGGCCACGAACC
>JBKQWH010000171.1:0-6328 GCA_052139635.1 Capsulimonadaceae bacterium | reverse complement strand
GGGTCTGCGGCATGGCTGGCCGAGCTTCCGCGCGGTCCCACCTGGAGGAGGATCGGCGAACTGGTTGTCCCGACGTCGACGGGGTGGATGTCTCCGGAATCCTCTTCGACGCCGGGACAACCAGTTCGCCGATCCTCCTCCAGGTGGGACCGCGCGGAAGCTCGGCCAGCCATGCCGCAGACCCGATTTCGCTCCACGATGACTTCGTCCGAGTCGGAGGGGATATTGCGGGGCAGGCGGCCGAAGGCTTCGAAATTAACAGCAACAACGTGATCGGCGACGATTTCTGGCTCTGGCGCGCCGACCACGGCAACACCGGCACGGTCGGTTGGACCATCA
The DNA here is from genome assembly GCA_052139635.1 of Capsulimonadaceae bacterium. Taxonomy (GTDB): domain Bacteria; phylum Armatimonadota; class Armatimonadia; order Armatimonadales; family Capsulimonadaceae; genus JBKQWH01. Next base: position 5,989 of record JBKQWH010000171.1, on the reverse strand, counting down.
ATACGGGCAACAACGGCCTGGTCGTCAATGGCGCGAACGACACGATGTACGGCCTGGCGGTTGAGCACTGGCAGCAGTACCAGACACTCTGGAATGGCAACGGAGGGTCGGTGTACTTCTATCAGAGCGAGGCGCCTTACGATCCGCCGTCTCAGAGCGCCTGGATGGCCGGGTCCGAGGACGGATATTCGTCGTATGAGGTCTCAAGCGGTGTCACCAGCCATCAGGCGTATGGTGTAGGTGTCTACGCCGTCTTCACCGACACCAGCATCGTCCTCAATAACGCGATCGAGTGTCCCGATACGGCCGGCGTCACCTTCACCGACATGGTAACGATCGGCATCTCGGGAACGATCAACTATATCATCAACGGAACCGGCGCCTCCGTCAATTCCGGCAACTTCGAGGCTACTCTGGACCAATACCCATAGAAACGGGAGGCCGAAATCGCCCCGTTTCCGTTACCCGCCTCCGGCCCCTCCCCAAAGGAGGGGCCGGAGGTAAACGTCTACAACGCACCGCTCTTCATCCGCAGTTGAGACGCGCCGGTACACGAATCCCCGCAGCGTCTCGTCGACGGTTCGCCGGTGTATCAGGAGTGACGCCAGTTAATAGCCGATCGCTGTAGCCTCACCTCCACCCCGCTTCACCCATCCCACAGCCTCGGCTCGTCGCCTCTCCTCGACGCCGGTGAGCTCGATCCGCTGCGGCCGCGACGGGAAGGCCTGGAACTGGGCGAAGGAGACGCGTTTGAGGGTCAGGAGGGTGGGCGCGCTCGACATTGAGGGAGACGGCGCGGCCTGTGCGGCGGATGAGGCCCTCGTCGATGACGGCGGGGGAGACCAGGAGGATGGCCGTGCAGCGGTCGATGGTGTCGCCGGAGACGGTCACTACAGATCCAGTGCGTCTTGACCGCCACCCTGAGAGAATAGCGCCTGGATGTTCCGCGAACCGTGCAGCACTCGAACTATCTCAATCGTCGAATCGGAGGAATGGTAGAAAATCAGGTACTTCCGGAACCGTGGAACCGGCCACATGCGCACGCCAGCGAGCACGGGGTTGCCATAATCACGACGGGCGCCCATTCCGGGCATTTTCGCGAGCAACTCGAAGGCTCTTTGTGCTTGCTGTAGGAAACGCAAGGATGCATCGGCAGCGTGTTCGCCGATATACTCGGATATCTCGTCGAGGTCCTGAAAGGCGTCATCGGTTATAATGACCTTGCGAATCAAAGCGATCTACCGTCAATCCGGCCGCGCGCACGCCGGTTCAAATCTTGCCAATCCGCATCGACCATCTCCCGTCTCGGCGACGCAAGCCCTTCGAGCAGAAGCTGCTCAAGATGGGCGGCATCGCGAACCGTGTTCGGTGGATCAGCGAGGCCATCCGTGAAATCTTCCTCGTCCGGCTCAATGATGACTCGCATTCTTCGTCCGGCGAACGCTCCGCCCTGCAGCAGAGTGGCGATCTCCTCGCTTGTCCCTTCAATTACTTGTGACTGTACCATGAGTCTTGCTCTCCCCGTGCGGTTAGTACCATTATAGCACACGTGAGCATCGGCGATTGTAACAAGACCTTCTCCTGCCGCAGCCCCGACCCGACCGTTCGCCCCTCCTCCTCGACCTCCGCCAATTCGATCCGTTGCGGCCTCGAGGGGAAGGAGATGCGCTTGAGGGTCAAGGGGCGGGGGCGCTCGACGGAGAGGGAGACGGCGCGGCCTTTGCGGCGGATGATGCCCTCGACGATGACGGCGGGGGAGACCAGGAAGACGGCCGTGCAGGAGTCGATGGCGTCGCCGGAGACGGTCACCTGAAGGATGTCGACCTCGTCCTCGAGGGTGGCGAAGAGGACCGGCTCGCCGGAGCGGGTCGAAGGGTCGGTACGGGCGGACGTTGATGCCCCCCACCCGCACGCGGCGAATCCTATAAAATGCGAAGAATATCGGGCCGAGGTGCGACGATTGAGATCAGGCTGATCCTCGTATCCAGAGTAACCAGCATGCCTCCGTTCCGCTGGCAGAGGCCGAGCAGGTAAACGTCTGTTATTTGCTTTGGCCCTGTAATCGTTGAGGCATCAAACACGGCGTTGTCCAGCAGGCTTTCACTGTCATCCCAAAACTGGTGTCCTCCGGCATGCGTTGATTTCATGTTCTCGAGCATACGCACGGCTATCGAGACCCTGCCGACATTATTGGGATAGCTCGGCTGGCTTAACACGCGAACAAAGCCGTTTTCCGTAAGGGGGCACATTGCCCAAGCATGGCGCCCTTCGTTTGAGAACCAATGATGGGCTCGTTCATGACCGGGATGTGCCGGATCGTGAAGGGCAAGCAGCACATTGACATCGGGTAGGGCGACTGGCAACGATCAGTCCTCACTCAGTTCGTTTACCAAATCGATTGTAATCGCCTGTTGTCGATTACGAGTTGGAATCAGGATCAGGCCGTTGCGACGTGGAGCGTTCAGCAAGAACGCGTCCTCACTGTCGTCCGGCGTCTCGGGTTCGGTGACAACCACCCGCAGACGCGACTCAGGATTAAAATGCAACGAGATCAGTTGCTTCTGAATATCGCTGAGCGTGCCCTCGAGAACTTGAGCTTGCATACTGGCCTCTTGCTTAACGACAATTCTACGGCTAAGAGTACCCGCTGCCGTGAGAAATATGTGTTCCACGCACACATCCATGCAAAGCCCGGTTCGGACACCGGGAGGCGACAATTCGGTCAGCGGGTCGCTACTGAAGACATTATCGCACAACGAGCGGGATTTGTCACGGCCCCTCCTCCTCGACCTCCGCCAGCTCGATCCGCTGCGGCCGCGAGGGGAAGGCTTGGAACTGGGGGGAAGGAGAAGCGCTTGAGGGTCAGGGGGCGGGCGCGTTCGACGGCGAGGGAGACGGCGCGGCCTTTGCGGCGGATGACGCCCTCGACGATGACGGCGGGGGAGACCAGGAAGACGGCCGACAGGAGTCGACGGCGTCGCCGGAGACGGTCACCTGGAGGACGTCGACCTCGTCCTCGAGGGTGGTGAAGACGACCGGCTCGCCGGAGCGGGTCGGGGGGCGGTGCGGGCGGACGTTGATGCCCCCCACCCGCACGCGCGCACCGGTCTTGGCCTACCTTGCCGACAGGCATCGTTAGCCGCATAATGATCGTGTTTCGCCCAATACAACGTCGCAACAAATCAGCGGAGGACGTCTGCTGTGGTGCCGCTACCGGTCCACGCCAGCTCAATAAACGAACCCGTACATCACGAAGGGGCGTAGGGTGACGTCCCCGGAGCGAATGGGGCGTTCGAGGCCGATGCTCAGAGACGGAGTCAGCCGGGCGCCAAGCGTGCCGGAGAAGCCGTGCAGGGTAAGCTGCAGGCCCAGGGAATACCGGGCGGCTCGGTCCAGGTCAATGACCTGGGCGGCAACCGCGGGACTCACGCCTTCGTGACCACCGACCAGCACGGCGGCCTCGAAGGTGGGGGACAAAATGGAACCGGGCAGTCGACGCGGGGGAGTCGAAACCGCCCCCGACGGTTGACGAGTCGGTGGCGGCCGGTTCACAGGCGGAGCCGCGGCCACCCCCATGCGGGCAAACCGGTCCTGCAGAAACGTGGCGCCGAGGTCGGCGATCTTGTCGAGCACCAGGAGTGTGCCGAAGTGCCCCGTATCGGTCCAGACAATTGGAGGATCTCCGAACGCGTGAGCCAGATCGTACGCATGGTCGGGGTTGACGAACACGTCATACCGGGCGTCGACAAGCAGGACATCGGCCGGGTCGACGTGATTTCGCGCGCGGTCGACCTCGAAGGGAGCGCAAGCCGCTCGGACATCGTCCTCCACGTAGCCGCGTCGGCGGAGGCCCCCTTGCAGGCCGCGCAGCAGAGGGCTGGACCAGAGGATACCAGCGAGGTCCGCGCCCCCGGCGATGGAGAACAGTGTCTTCACGCGCGGGTCGTTCTGGGCAAGGATGGCGGCGAGGATTCCGCCGAGGCTGATCCCGGCCGCGCCCATGCGGTTTGGGTCGATATCCGGACGGGCGGCGAGGATGTCGAGGCCGCGTCTCGCGTCGAGGATGGCCTGCCGGATGGCGGCCGCAGTGTTGGGCAGGTCGGACGAGAGTATTTGCGATTGGGCGGAATCGTCGTCCGGCGTGCGCTGCAGAGTGTACGGTTCCACCATCACCAGAGCCGCGGTCCCGGAATCTGCAAGCTTCTCACAGAGGCGCATGATGCCGCTCAGGTTGCTAGCAGCCCACTCGTGCAGGACAATCACCGCCGGGTGCGGTCCGGGACCGTCGGGCAGGATCAGGAATGCGATGACCGTGTTGTTGACCGGAAACCGGCTTGGCGCCGGGCTCGGATACCGGAGCATGAGGACCGGCCGCCGGATGGGCGAATTGGGCATCGGCTCGTAAGTGACCGGCGGCAAAGGCGAACTCTCCCGATCGAAAATGTGTGCGCCCAGGGTCAGCGGCCACTGCCCGGCCACCGGAATGGCCCGGTGCGCCGCAACCCGCCAGCCGCGCGAAGCGCCGAAGGGATGGTTGCCGGCAAGCGCCGGAGGTGCGGCGACCAGGAACGCGACAAGAAGCCAGAGGACCGAAGCGATGATAGGAGACGTCGACCGAACCATAGCCAATGTCTTACCCGATCCGGCGCCAATTGCGGACACGATCAACCCCGGCCGCAGACATCGGGGCTCCTAGTGTTCTGTCCCAGAAATAAGTTTACATTCGTTGACCGTGTGCACGGTTACCAATTTAGATAGGATTGCGGTATTTTGTATGGAAACCATATGGTTACCTATTTCCGGGTCAGAACACTAGTGGATCGCGCCAAGATCGCCACCGGCTGTCTTACGCAGCAGGAGAACCAGAGGCAGGGTCAGCAGGAACGTCGCGCCGATGGCGAGGAAACAGTCGTCAAAGGACAGCATGACGGCCTGGCGCTCCACGCCGGACTTGAGCAGAGCGAGTGCGGCGGAGTGGGCATCGGATGGCGCATAGCCGCCCCGGCAAAAACCGAGCCGGACGCCGGTCAACCAGTCGGAGACAGCCGGATTTCCACTGTAGAGATGCGCGGACACCACGGCTCGATGAAAATCGAGCCGCCTGGCGAGCAATGTCGAGAGGGCCGCGATCCCGACACTGCCGCCAAGCTGGCGGGCGAGGTTGACCATTCCCGATCCAACTCCGATTTGCTCGGGGGGCAGCCCGCCCAGGCTCGCCATTGTCAACGGAATGAACAGGAAGCCGAGCGACGCGCCTCGGACCGCCAGAGCCCAGAACATCTGGTCGCCACCCGACGCCGTCGTGAGGGTCGACAGCGAAATCGTGCCGCCGGCCATCAACGCCACGCCGAGAGCGACCAGCACACGGGGATTGACGCGCTCCGACAGTGGCCCGGCAATCATGAACGACACCATCGACACCAGCGCCATCGGCATCAGGATCATGCCGGTTGCCATCGCCGTATAGCCCTGCGATTCCTGTAAGTACACCGGCAGCAAGAACAGCGTGGCGTAGAGACTGACCCCGACCAGGCCGCCAATCATCGACCCGGAGGACAGGGATCGATCCAGAAACACACGGAGATCTACCACCGGATAGGGGGTTGTCACCTCACGCCAAACAAAGCACACGAGCGACACCGCCGCGATACCCGATAGCACGACGATGCCGCGGCTGGAAAACCAGTCCTCCTCCTGTCCCCGTTCGAGAACGGTTTGAAGGGCGCCCATGCCCGCCGCCAGCAAACCCATGCCCACGAAATCGATGGGGACCCGCTTGCGAGATTCCCCGGGCACGTAGAGAGTGGTCAGAATAACGGCCGCGATCCCGAACGGGATGTTGATCCAGAAGATCCATGGCCAGGAGAAGTTATCTGTGAGGTACCCGCCGAGCACCGGGCCGATCGACGGCCCCACCATGACGCCCATGCCGAACACGGCCGTCGCCATCCCCCGCTGCTCTTTGGGAAATGCGTGCAGCATGATCACC
>JBKQWH010000170.1:0-11138 GCA_052139635.1 Capsulimonadaceae bacterium | reverse complement strand
GCCGTGCGTCGCACCGACATCGACCTGGACACGCCGGAAGGAAGGGAACTGGCGATTGCGGATAACCGGACGACTGAGGTTGGGCTGGCATGGGATATCGAGGCGCTGAAACAACTCGAACAGGACGGGGTGGACCTGAACGCGTTCTGGTTCGAGAACGAACTTGAGGCACTGCTCAAGAGCGTCGAGCAGGCACCTCCGGCAGACTTCAAGGAGTATGACGAGGATATCCCGACACAGACGTGTTGCCCGTCCTGCGGTTACAAATGGTGACGAACGTGACTCAGATTAAGCCGCCTTATCGGATTTCGACAATGACCGAGATCGAAGCGATGCCCTGGAACGGTTTCAAGGTGGTATCGACATTCTCGGGCTGCGGCGGCTCGTGTCTCGGGTATCGAATGGCCGGCTACCGTGTCCTCTGGGCGAACGAGTTCATTCCGGCGGCCCAGGACGTCTATCGCGCGAACCATCGGAGCAGCGTACTCGACGCGCGCGATATTCGATCGATATCGCCGGCGGACATCCTGACTGCGCTCGGAATGGAGCCAGGCGAGATTGACATCTTTGACGGGTCACCGCCGTGCGCTTCGTTCTCGACGGCCGGCAGTCGAGAATCGGGATGGGGCAAGGTGAAAACCTACTCGGACACGAAGCAGCGTACGGACGACCTCTTCTTCGAGTATGCCCGGTTGTTGAAAGGGTTGCAGCCCAAGGTGTTCGTCGCCGAGAACGTGAGCGGCCTGGTGAAGGGTGTGGCAAAGGGATACTTCCTGAACATCCTGAAGACGTTGAAGGACTGCGGGTACGTGGTGACAGCGAAGCTGCTCGACGCCCGGTGGCTGGGGGTTCCGCAGATGCGCCAGCGCGTGATCTTCATCGGCGTGCGTACGGACCTCGGACTGCCGCCCGTGCATCCGACGCCGCTACCTTACCAGTACGTCCTACGAGACGCGTGGACCGGTGTCCCAGACGGTCCTATGCTGTCCTTCGAGGATACCAAGCTATACGCCAAATGGAAGTCCAGGACGCCGGGGAAGTTCGACTATTCGGACACGTTCAACCTCAAGCGTCTGTCGATGGATCGGCCGAGCGCAACGGTGTGCATGACGGTGGGACACGGGACGGCGGCGGTCACGCATCCGTCGCTGCCGCGTTATCCGTCGATCCCGGAGTTAAAGCGTATTTGCGGGTTCCCCGACGATTTCATTCTGACGGGAACGTTCAAACAGCAGTGGGAGCGAATCGGGCGCGCCGTCCCGCCGGTCATGATGTTCCATGTCGCGTCAACCATCCGGGATCAAATACTATGCAAACTGCCGAACGTGACGAAGTGAAGCCCGGCGATAAGTGGAGCTTCGACGCCGACGTCACCCGCGTGTTCGACGATATGCTGCGTCGATCGATCCCTCAGTATGACGTCATGAGGGATGCCTGCGTCAACCTCGGCTCGCTGTACGTCCAGCCCGAGACCGACATCGTGGATCTGGGCTGCTCCCGCGGTGAAGCGCTGGTGCCATTTATCGAGCGCTTCGGCCGGCAGAACAGCTTCGTCGGATGTGAGATCAGCGAGCCGATGCTCGACGCGTGCCGGACGCGGTTCGCCGGGTTGGACACGGTCCGTATCGAGCGCTGCGACCTGCGGTCTGAGTACCCGGCCGTCCGCGCGTCGGTGACACTTTGCATCCTCACCCTTCAGTTTACGCCGATCGAGTATCGCCACGAAATCTTGACCAACATCTTCGAGCACACAACCGGCGGCGGGGCGCTCGTGCTGGTCGAGAAGATACTCGGCAATAGCTCGACGATCGACCGTTCCTTGATCGATTGCTACTATCACCTGAAGTCCGACAACGGATACTCGCAGGATGCCATCGACCGGAAGCGTCATTCGCTCGAAGGTGTCCTCGTCCCCGTGACGGCCCGATGGAACGAGGAACTGCTCCACGCCGCCGGCTTCACGCACGTCGATTGCTTCTGGCGCTGGATGAACTTCGCCGGATGGGTCGCGGTGAAGAGCCGCCGTGAATAGTACGGCTATGGTCCAAGCAACACAACCCTGGGATCAGCGCAATGACGAGAGCCCGCAGGCATATTGCGCCTTCGTCGCGTACCGTGACCTCCGGTCGGACCGTTCGATCGATCATGCGTACCGGGCGGTCACAGGGCAGCAGAAGAGCAACAAAAGGGCATCCGGCCGATTTACCGAATGGTCGCAGCGATACGAGTGGAAGCGGCGGGCGGAAGCGTACGACTCGTACATCAACCGGAAGGTTCTCGACTCCATCGAGGATGCCGAAGTCGATACCCGACGAGCGTCGATGACCGCGTATTACGAGCGTCAGAAGAAGCTCAGTGCCGCCGCGACCAATGCGGCCATCGGCCTCATGACAAAGGCGTCGGACGGACTGAAGATGCTCCATGCCGAGACGTTGGAGCCGCTGGAACTGGCCGCCTTCTTCCGTGCCGCGGCTTCGGTGGCGCGTGTGGCGTCGGACTCCGAAGCTGTCGCGCTCGGGGTCGAGGAGATTCTGAAGGACATGTGGAAGGGCCAATGAGCGTCTCAACATTAGCGCGAAAAGCGGTTGCTTATACTCGCGAAGCCGACCGGCAGTATCGGCGCGGCGCCCGGCTCGCGTACCCGCTGGATACGCACGGCCGGGACGCGGTCAACGTTAAGGCGTTGACGGTTGCCGACTGCGCAGCCCTCTCGTGGTTCCTCTACCGCCGAGCACTCGCCCGCCATGAGTCGGGCATCGAGCAGTGCCGCCCAGGTGGGGCAGACGAGGACCCCGCCATCGCGCACCTGACCGACGACGAACTCCTCGTGACCCTCGAGGCGATGCGTCGGTGTGAGGGGTTGGGTCGAGGGTGAGCCCGAACCCTTCTCGTCGTTGCCTATCGCGGTTGAAACACGGATTGCCCGGCGAAGCGGTATAATACGGATAGTTACATCGGTTTTGACGGTTCTGTGCAAGGTCATAGTCAGATCGCTGTCTTTGTGACCTTCGGTCGCCGCATTCCGGTAGGCGACAGCACAGGCCGATCTATTCGGAGCAGGGGATAGGCGTTCAACCTAGCGTTACCCCCCGCTCCCAACTCCGACGGTCCCGTGTGCATGTGCCGGTCGGTTTTGTCATTCGTAGCGAGGGCCGCATGGTGACCATGGTCGAACAGCGAACAGCGTGGCGGTTATGCGCTGTTGGATCGGTTTAACTTAGAGGCTGAACGCCACATATTGGTTGAGGACGTGGATTAGCTTGCGCTTGCACGATATAATTGCGGCCCGTTTCGACGACGCCTCTCCTGAGAGAGGCTGCCGAGTTGCTCCTGACGCGTTGCGCCGGTTCGGTCTTTCGAACCGTCTCACCTGGCTTCGCAAAATGGGAGTGGAGGCCGTAGACGGCGGTGACGTCGTCCCCGACAACGAGGACGAAGACGCAGTTTCGTCCTGCGATAGGGCTGTTCAAGGGCGTGGGGACCGTATACAATCAGGGGCACCGCCCGATCATCGTCGGAGGCGACCATGCAATTTCCATGGGCACTGTCGCCGCGGCGGCGGAGCACCTGGGTTTCCAGGTCAGATGCCTCCGGCGCGAGGCGTCTCAGTGAGGCCGCGAAGTCGGCGGCGTTCATGGCGGCTGATTGGGCTGGGAAGCGACGAGTCTGCGAACTGTAAGGAGAAGGGACCTGGCTTCATGTGCCTATATCATACCCCGCCGGCCGCCGCCAGCGCTGCTTCGAGACGGCCGACATTGCGAACCCAGGAGTCGATCACGACGCAGTCCGGCCCGATGACCACGCACGACGGTGACCCGGCCATGCCGTAGGAATACCGCAACCCGAAGACCCGCTCCGGGTAATGGGCGAGCGGGAACTCGAGGCGCGTGCTCCCCAGAAATTGAAGCAGCCCGTCTTTCGTTTCGCCGAAATAGCCGACGATAATCACGTTAGTCTTGTTAGTGACGGCACATGTTTCGTGCAGTCGCTCGAATAACTCAGCGTCGCGAGTTGCGTTATCCCCGCGGCACGACCATCCCAGGACGAGGGCGAGCCCGATCGTACGCCCAATCCGCTCGATACAAGAAAGCCTTGCACGGCAGATTCCAATTGCAGTCTCATCATCTGAGAACTGTTACACGCCGGCGATAGGGCAAATCTCTCCGTCAGACTTTGGTACAATAAGTCATACGTTGTTTCTCAGCCGTCAACAGAAAGAGTATCCACGATTTTGGTCAACAAATCGCGAGCTGCCTTCTTTCTCGGGCTGATGCTCTGGTGCCAAGCTGTTGCCGACGCGGCGCCAAATTCCGACTGCGCCGGTCACCGGGTAATTGCCGGTCAGAGAGTGCGAAAAGAACGATAATAGTATCATTGATGGTGAATCCTCGTGGGCTGATCATCCCGATGGGAACTCGTCCGACGGTAGCTGTCGGCTGCGTCCAGCCTGAGGCCGCCTTTACAGTGGCAATCAAATGCTCGACATTCATTACCAATTGACTGGTAGACTATTCACACGGTGCTTTCGCATCGTTCTCTTTATCGTCCTGCTCGGCACGATTGCGATCGGCATTGCGGCTGGTCAAACGCCTTCGGGCCACGGCTACCTGCATCGGGAGCATAAGCTGTTCGTGGATGGCGACGGCAATATCGTCGAGTTGCGGGGAATAAACTTCCCAGCCGTGCCTGCTTCTTATGACATCGACCTTCCCGATCCCGACGGCGACTATTTGGGGGGCGATCAGCAGAAGGATGATCTTGCGATCGATCTCGGTCAGCTCGTGACGCCGGCCGAGGAGGACGAGTTTCTGGAGGCGTGGTGCGAACATTCACTGGGAGCCTCGGATGTGGCAACGCTGCATGGATGGGGTTTCAACTCCATCCGGCTGATGATTGACTACCGGATGTTCTACGATCCGAAAACCGGCCAGGACCGGGACTTCGGCTTTACCTACATGGACCATCTGGTGCAAAACTGCGCCACGTCGAAGGTCTACGTAATCTTCTGCATGGGATTTTCACCGGGTGGCGACCACTTCGACTATCCTGATAACCTCTTTGAAGACGTGGGGCGTCAGGCGATCCTTGCGAAGGTGTGGCAGCGAATCGCGGCCCGGTACAGCACCGCGCCGTACGTCGGCGGGTACGACCTGATGAACGAACCTGCCGACTACCACGGCCGGCTCGTCCCGCTCTATCGAAAGCTGACTGCCGCGATACGCAAGGTAGATCCAAACCATATGTTGATACTTGAGGGAGACCGCTGGAGCGGCGACCTGAAGGGACTCGGGCTTACTGATCCGAGTCAGCTTTGGGACCAGAACGTCGCGTTGTCATTCCATATGTACGACTGCCCGGTGCAAGACCATCCGGATGCATCTGGTCAATATGACGAAACCGCGTTCACGCAAGAACGTGTCGTTGCCGCAAGGCTCGACGTGCCCCTGTGGCTGGCAGAGTTCGGAATCAATTCCAACGCCTGGTGCGGTCGAGTTAAGGAGCGATGCGAGCATCCGCAGGTCATGACGGTCGACGGACAGTTGATTGCCGCGCCGATCGGCTGGTGTTATCTCACCTATAAGAACGGAACTACTACCGGCATGCTCAGGGCCAGTGAGCCGAAGACCTACCACATCGTGCGAGATTATCTTTATGCCTGGGCGAGTAACCCCAAAACGCCGAAACTTGGCGACGCCACCGCGTTTGCCGAGTTGATGGGATTCGCCCGTTCCGAAGACAGGACCGCATGCCAACCCTGTAAAGACCTCATCGACGCACTGAGCCGGCCCGATTTCACGAAAGCAACCAAGCCGTACGCAGTCCTTACTATCCCCGGACGCATCGAGGCGGCCTACTACGATATGGGTGATCAGGACATGGCCTATCATGATGCCGTGTGGGACGATGAAATCAATGACGGTCACGTCTTCGGTCACCCGTGGAACCAGGGCTGGAGCTTGCGCAACGACGGAGTCAGCATCGCGTACGCCGGCGACGGCAGTCCCTATATCGGTTGGACCACGGCCGGCGAATGGCTCCGCTACACGGTCAACTGCAAGCCGGGAACCTACACGGTCAATGTTCGGTACAGCAGCGGACAATACGGATCGGCGGCCTCGATACATGTCACCCTGGGCGGCGTCAACCTGACCGGACCGGTTTCGCAACCGTACACCGGTGATTGGAATAGTTACAACACGCTGTCGCTGAACCATATCACAGTGACACAGTCCGGCAAACAGACGATGCAGGTCACCTTCGATGCCCAGGGGTCCAATTTGAACTGGATCGAGTTCGTTCCGGAAGTAACTCCCAAACGAGCGGAACATTGAGATGTCTCTTAACATGAGGTGTACTTGCGCGGCGGACTTAGGCCGCAGGTGGCCGGCCCAAATCGCGAAGTATTGGGCGATCCAGTCGAAGTCTTTGGTGGCCAGCGAGTTCTGCGTCGGATTTACTTCGACAGAATACGCAGGTTACCGGAAGCAGTGATTGGGATTTAGCCAAGATAGATGACATCCCCACGGATATACATGAGTGGGAGTGCTTTGGGTTCCGGAAATAGAGCGAGAAAGCCCGCCGCAGTGATCGCGACGGGCCGCAATTAACCATTCTAGTGATCCACTATTTTCCTACGTTTGTCCAGCCACAACTTTGACATATCGTCAGCAGATATCAGGTTAGCCGGATAAGATTGCTCGACACCACTTGCATAGGGTCTCTTCCGGTACGGTATGTTCCGATGTCGGCAATGCGCGCCCCACTCATGATAAGCCGGTGCCAGTCGAAAAGCATGGCGTCGGTGAGGGGAGCGGGTGAGGTGCGGTAGAGATCGACCATCACTTCGGCGATGCCTCGTTCGCGGGGCCGAACGTGACGATCGTCCACGGCCAACCCAAATTGCCGCTGGATCGAAGACTGGACGCTGGCGCGGTCAAGGATCTCCCCTTCAATTTCCGAGGTGGTCAAGGCTTCCGTGCTCATCGCTTCGACGGCGAGATAGTCCTGTTCGTCGGGACCCAGGTGCTTTACCGCGCCCAATAACAAACCGCTTCCAAGCAAGAACTCGCGTTCAGCGAGGGCGAGGCGATCCGCGTTCCACGTAAAATGTGGCCAGTCCGGTTGCTGCCAATTCCAGGTCATGAGCGATAGGCCTCCCTTCAATCGCTCAATAATATACCATACCATGAGCGATACCAAGAAGTTCTATCGATCACAGGACAAATGAGCCTAACCCGGCCAAGCGGGAACCACGATAAAGAAGGATTTAGCCACGGAAAGCACGGAGATCGCGGAAGTTCCACCCTCCGCTCCGCGGCTTATGTAGTTCGCAATATTGGTGAACTGCTTGAGGTCCCCTATACTCCTTGATGGAGTGGGGACATTGCTGGCTCGTCGCAATGGAAGCTTTCGACGAGCCGTAAGGTCGCCGCCCAGCGAGACCGTGGCCGCTGTGGTCACGGGTTCCGCCAATTTTCAAGGGTGATCGACAATCCGGCGGCTTGCACAGCTTGGAAATGTCCCGTGTTTCCGGTCACAATCGGAAGGCGCAAGCGGAACGCGACGGCTGCTATTAGACAATCGGACATTTGAAGCTGCTGGCCCTGGCCGGTGGCCCTGCCGCGTGTTTCGCCTGCAAGCTTATAGTCGTCCAGGGTTGGAACCAGTACCTCGTTCATGGCAAAAGCGGCCAGGGCGTTTTGTAGTTGCCGCAGAGCACCTTTGCGGACAAGGCCGTAAATAATCTCGTGAACGGTAACGGCTGTGAGCGTATAGCGTTCATGCACGGCGAGGTAGTTTCGGGCATTCGTCGCCACGACCGGGTTTATCTGTTTGATGATCTCTGAGATGATATCGGTATCAAGCAAGGCGCGTTGCATAAGGCTATTAACCTATATTGCGCGTAGAAGGTCGTTTGCGGTCTTCGTAAATCATGTGGGTGATGCCGTCCATGACATCGGCGGCTTCCTCTGGACTGGCAAACCAGCCGAAGAACATCTCACCGGGCTTTTTCCCGTTGATGGTTTGAGGGGGTAGGGCCTGTTGTGCTTGAATGCCATCATCAATAATCCGCTCGATCACCAGTTCAGGCGTGACGTGCTGAGCGTCAACCATCTCTTGAATGGCTCGCCCACGCTGGCTGTCCTCAGTTATGTGAAGTACGATGTCGAACGGCATTGCCTTCCTCTAGTTTTATTATGGGCTATTGCGGACGGAAATTCAAGCATCGCGACGTAATCTAGCGGGCCCCCGTCAGAAGCCCGACTGTTGGCCCGTCCGTACCGCTGGTGACCGGCCAGGCGCCTGCTTCAAGAGTGCAAAGAGCAGTGAGCCTTCCATCCTTAAGGTCCGAAAGAGCGGCTGGACCGAGGCACTCGCTTCCGGAGCAAGCCGCCCAACGGGACGTGCAAAGGCACATCATAGTGCCGCGGATTTGTGGTGATAAGTTCAAGATGGGCTCGCACGGTTGACCGCCTTGCAGAAGGCAATGCCAGCGAGGCGGCTGTTTGCTTATCACGCAACATACGCGACTGCTGATCACTGGCGACAGATGGATGTGGCCGTTTTCGGCTACGTCCGTCTCCACGGCCCGCCATCCAACTGCGTTAACGGCATCGTGATCAGTGCGTGTTGATGCTTGACGCACCCGAGGTTTCCCGCGTGAGGCGCGGGTTGCCCCAGACGTCGATCTGGCTAGCTCCGGAGGCATCGATCGTGGCGCTTTGCCGGGCGTCGAACTTAACCTGCGATCCACCGGAGGCGTCGACCGTCGCTGTTTGCCCGGACACTTTTTGCGCGGCGATGTCGCTGGCGCCATGGGCCTCGATCGAGACATTGGACGCAGTGCCGGCGGTGTGTACCTGACTCCCCCCTGATGCGCTGAGGTCGAGCGACTGACCGTTGACGTTTGGACCGTCGATGTCGCTGGCGGCCTCGGCTTTGATTGTAAGCTGCGAGGACGAGCCGGAGGCCTTCACCCGGCTGCCACCCGATGCGTCGATGGAGAACGTCTGCGAGTTGCCGCTGCCTACGCTGATGTCCGACGCGCCCTCAGCCTGTATCGTAAAACGCGACGACGGTTTGGAACACTTAACCTGACTGCCTCCGGACGCGTCGATCGAGAATGTTTGCGGATCGACATTGCCAACGGTCACGTCGGATGCGCCGGAGGCTTCGAGAGATTTCAGGCTAGGTGAGGTTACCGTGATCGTGATTGGGTCGTTGGTTCGGTAACTGCCGTTGTTCTCGACGGTCAGTTGACCGTTCTGTACGGTTGTCTTGATCAATGGGATGAGGTTCGAGTCGGCGGAAATCGTAACGGCCGACTGTCCGGCCCTCGAGGTGGCGCGTATGCCGCCGGCTACGTGCACACCGTCAAACGCGGCGAGCCTGCGCGTCACCGTAGTAACTTTTCCATTCCCAACTACGACCGGGCCTCCGCCGACATTGAGATTGTTCGACGATGAGTTACAAACTACACCGCCGTTCGGACTGATCGAGCAGTTCACGCTTCTGGTGAAGCCGCAGCCGGAGATGGAAAACGCCGTAGCCGAAACGGCAAACGCGGCAAGCACGATTCGAGCATTGAGTGTCATGCGGTCTTTCCTCCGTGCTGAACATCTTACTCTCATGCGGCGACGCTGCCGCACACTTCACGCCGGCCAAGCGTACCTTGGCCATGGCGAGTTCTGCATCGGCGGTTTGGCCGATTTCGCGCTACAAGATACGGGGTGATAGGTGCAAGATGGGCTCCCACGTGAGGCCGCCTTACAGATGGCAGCACCCGTCGTATTACCTCGCCTTCCGGCTCTTGGTGGTATAATCGAATTGGAAAAACCGCGTTTGCACAAACGTGCGGTCGGGCTTGCGCACCCGTCTCCGCACACAATGGAGGGCATAATATGCCGACGGCGACAGTGGAACTGGAAGGTCGCATCTCAGCCCTGGAAAACCGCGTCAATGCGATTGAACAACAAGGTGTAGTCGGGCATTCAGAGGCGCCTTCGGACGAAAACGATGGGTGGCTTGGCTTTCTCGGGGTCTTCGCCGATTCGCCGGACTTCGACGAGGCGGTGCAACTCGGCAAGGAGTGGCGGTATAAGGATCACCCTGAAGGATCTCCCGGAGCCTAGTGTACATCCTCGATACAGATCACATGACGCTCCTTGAACGCGGCGGACCATCGTCCGTTATCCTGGTGTCGCGATTGCGGAGCGTACCGCGGCCCGAAATCGCCACGACAATCGTGACATACGAAGAGCAGACGCGAGGCTGGTTGGCGAAGACCGCACGCGACAAAGGCCCAGCACTGGTACGCGCTTACGGTTATTTACGGCTACACATCGACATTTACGCCAGAATAAACGTCTTGCCTTACAATGCCAGCGCCGACAATCTGTTTATCGCTCTCCAGAGCCGCAAATTGCGGTTAGGCACTCAAGATATTAAGATTGCCGCCATTACCATGGCGCATGGCGCCATATTACTCACACGCAATCTTTCTGACTTTCACAAGGTGCCAGAGCTTATTTCGCAAGATTGGTCCGTTTGATCAGGAACCTGGTCGCCTTAGTGTCAGACAGCGACCGCCATCGACCGCGACTTCGGCGCCATAATCCCAACTTGCTATTAGGAAGCCGTACGGCTTCATGTCGAACAGGGCGGCATGTCCCGTGCGGTCGATCCTTCCTGTCCATAGCCGAGGGCACCTGGCAGAGTCGGGACGCCTGTCCTGCGATAGGAGCTGGCGCGGGCGTTTGTGGTGTCGATGGTGGTCGAGGGCGGTCACTGGAATCACGGTCCGGCCGCACAAGAAAAGAGGTGGAGCGTTTCCGCTCCACCCTGCTCGAAAGCATCGACTAAGCCGGCATCGACGTCAGTTGTCGATCTCGATGCCGTTGATCTGAGGCTGGTTCACGTCGAGCGTGAACACGATGATGATCTGTCCGCTGCTGTTCGACGTGGCGTTGAACTGCTGGACGTTGGCGATGTTCTCCCCGCCGGACGTCGCGAAGATGTCGAAGTTGGTCAGCACGGAAGTGCCGTTGATCGCGACGTTGAAGGTCCGATCGCCGGCCGCATTGAAGTACGTCTCGGCGAAGTGCAGGCGCACGACGTAGCCTGTGCTGGCGGTCAGG
>JBKQWH010000169.1:0-20217 GCA_052139635.1 Capsulimonadaceae bacterium | reverse complement strand
GCTCGCCGCCGGTTGTGCGGTGCTCGGCCTCGCCACGCCGATCGTGCTCCGTGTCCTGCAGCCGATCGTAGCTTCGGGCATGGCACACGGAGTTCCGTTGACCGCGGCCTGGACCGTTCCGCTGAGCGCACTCTTCGTTATTCTGGTCCTTACGTTCGCCGCGGGGCTGATTGCCATGAGCGGGTCGGTCGCGCGCCGGCCGGCACGCCGGTACATCACCTGGGAGTGCGGATTCGGGGATCTGTCGCCGCGGGCGCAGGTGTCGGGTGTCAGCTTCGTTCAGCCGATAGCCCGGATGTTCAGCGTCGTGTTTCGGTATGCGGAGGGGATTCGGGTCGAGGGCATGGACAGGCGCCTCTTCCCCGAGGAAGTCACTGCGATTACGTCCACGGAATCGGTCCTCGAGGCAAGGGTTTACGATCCGGCGGCACGCTGGTTCGGACGCGTGGCGGATCGTGTTCAGAAGCTTCAGGAGGGGAGCATCCATCGATACCTGCTGACGATGTTTCTCACACTGCTGGTCCTGCTCGTGATCGGAGGTTATCTCAAGTGAGCTCTTTCGCCTCCGGTCTCCTCTATATCGCCAGCGCGCTGATCGTTCCGCCGCTTCTGATTGGCTTCCTGCGTGTGGCGAAGGCCCGGCTGCAGAACCGCTGCGGCCCCCCCGTCTTGCAGCCGTTCTGGGACCTCGCGAAGCTGCTCGCGAAGGGCGAGACGGTGAGCGAGACGACGACGGCCGCATTTCGGTTCGCGCCGCTTCTCAATCTTGCGGCCACGGTGGCCGTTGCCCTGATGGTCCCGTGGCTGGGTGTGGCGACGCCGATACCGGGCGATCTGTTTCTCGTGGTCTATGCCGTGGCGCTTGGCAAGTTCTGCGTGAGCCTGGCCGCGCTCGACACCGGATCGCCGTTCGGTGCGATCGGCGCCAGTCGCGAGGCCGCCATTGGGCTCCAGATCGAGCCCGCCCTGCTGGTCGGACTGGCCGCCCTCGCCGTGCATGCGCACAGCAGCAACCTGTCGATCCTGCTGACCCCCGAATCCGGCGGGCATATGGCGGTTCTGGCCGTCCTGCTGGTCGTATCGTTCTGGATTTGCGCCACGGCCGAACTGGCCCGCATGCCGGTGGACGATCCGGCGACCCACCTCGAGTTAACCATGGTTCACGAGGCCCTCATCCTGGAGAACTCGGGCCGCAATCTGGCCTTGATCGAATACTCGGTCATGTTGAAGACGGCGGTCCTGCTCGGTCTGGTCGGCCGTGTGTTCATGCTGATGTTTCCGCCACAGACGCCCGTGGTCACGTATCTGCTCGGCCTTGGCCTGCTGACCGCGGCCGCCGGCCTGCTCGCCGTGCTCGAGTCGGTTCTGGTCAAGCTGCGCTGGCGCGGCGTGCCGAACCTGCTGTCCTACGCGATCGGGGCGAGCGTCCTGGCCTGTCTGTTTGTAGCGATGGAAGGATAAGATGACCGTTTTGCATCCGTTCGGGCCCGGCGCCGCCGTGGCGGTTGTCATCGGGCTGTGCATGATCGGCCTGACCGAGCTTCGCACCAGCATCACGCTCTACGGCATGCAGTCCGTTGCCCTGGGGCTGCTGGCCGTGGTGATCGGGATCGGCCATCGAGAGCCGGTCCTCGTGTTTGTCGGTTCCATCGTCGTCCTGCTGAAAGGAATTGCCGTGCCGCTGTACTTTATCTTTGCGGCGCGTCGAATCGGCTGCCGCCGGGATGTCGGTATGCTCGTGGCGCCGCCGCTGCAGTTCTTCCTGGCACTGGGAGTTCTATCGCTGATCGCGCTGCTCCGACCGCTGCACCAGGATCTCTCGTCGACCGCGCTTCCGGCCATCGGAATTGTCCTGCTCGGGATGCTGCTGATGCTGACCCGGCGACTCGCGGTCAGCCAGATTCTGGGCTTCCTGGTCCTGGAGAACGGCATCTTTCTGTACACGATCGCCCAGCCGCATTCGATGCCGCTCCTTGTGGAGATCGGTGTCTTGATGGACGTGCTCGCCGGAACGATGCTGGCGGGAATGCTGGCGTTTCGGATCAATGAGACCTTCGACCATATCGATGTCACCCGGTTAAAGGAGCTGCGAGGATGACCGCCCTGCTCGCACTACTCCCGTGCCCCCTTGCTCTCGCGTTCGCCGCGCTGGTTATCCGGCGGACGGGGGTGTTGACTCGTCTGGCGGCTGGACTTCTCTGGCTGCAGGGGATTGTCGCCCTGCGGTTCCTGAGCCCGGTGCTGACGGCGCAAAAGGCCTCTTACGTCACCCATGGCTTTCGAATCGACCCAATGGCCGCGTTCTTCGTCCTGCTAACCACAATCGTGGTGGCAGCGGCTCTGACGCACGCGATCGGATTCTTCGCCCGCGAAGCACAGGGGCCGCACCCTTCGGAGCACCAGCATATTGCTCAGGTTTACTTCTTTATTCCCCTGTTCCTGCTCGCGATGTATTGTGTTGTGAGCGCGGACAACCTGGGCTATATGTGGATCGGCATGGAGGCGACCACGCTTCTGTCCGCTCCGCTTGTCTATTATCACCGATCGAGCACGTCGCTTGAAGCGACCTGGAAGTATGTCATTGTTTGCAGTGTCGGCATCGCTTTTGGTTTCTTCGGAACGGCCATGCTATACGCGGGGTCACAGCAATCGGCTGTATTTGCCGGAGGAAGCCTTTCGCTGACAACGCTGGCTCAACACGCGGGGATGCTCCCGCCGGGGCTGGTGCGACTGGGGTACGTCTTCATTCTGCTGGGCTACGGCACCAAGGCGGGCCTGTTTCCACTGCACAACTGGCTCCCTGATGCACACAGCGAGGCGCCCGCTCCCGCCTCGGCCATCTTGTCCGGCGCGCTGCTGAACTGCGCGCTGGTTGCGATCTGGCGGGTCAGCCATCTTGTCGAGCTGGCCGGGCAGGGCATGCTGGTGCGGGAGACCCTCCTGCCGATGGCGTGCGCGACCGTGTTGGCGGCCGGTCTGTTCTTGTTGAGGCAGCAGGATTTCAAGCGCCTGCTCGCCTATTCCAGCATGGAAAACGTTGGGCTGATGGCCGGCGCCATTGGTCTCGGCTCGGGATCGGGCTTTGTCCTGCAGGCGCTGAACCACAGCTTGATCAAGGTTGCGCTCTTTCTGGTCGCGGGTAACCTCTTGCAGCAGTACGGCACAAAGATGATCCGGGAGATGCGCGGCCTCCTGTCGATCCAGCCGGCGCAGGGCATGCTCCTCCTGCTACTGGTGGCCGCCGTGGCCGGGACACCGCCGTTCGGGAGCTTCCCGTCCGAATGGCTGATCCTCTCGACGGCCGCCGATGCCAGGAACGCGGGAGTCGTGGTGGCCATTGTCCTGGCGCTCGCGCTTGCCTTCATCGCGATTGCCATCCAGGCTGCCGATATCCTCTTCGGGGCCGCGCCGGCTACCTTTGGTCATGAGGCTCCGCCGGGCAGGCGAGTACGCCTCTCCCTCGCCCTGGTTCCGTCGGTGCTGCTGGCTGTGTCGCTGGGGCTCGGGATTGCGCTGACACCGCACCTGCTGGCGCTGGCGGGAGGGATCGCCCGATGATAGACATGCCCGGGCACACGGACGGAATCGATCGGCTGGAGATGCCGATCGTCATCCTGGCGGACTATGTGGCGTCGGCAATTGCGTCCGGCGCGCGGCTCGGCCTCTTCACGGCGCGCCTGCTGCCGGGGCGAGGTCCTGCACTCGTTACGTTGCTGATGTACCCCGAGAGCGGGAGAACCGTCCTGTGCGACACCCCCTTGCCTGAAGGAGAATCGACGTTCCCGTCGATGACTCGGCGCGTGCCGCAGGTCCACGAGTTCGAGCGTCGCATCTTCGACTCGTTCGACCTGCGCCCGGAAGGGCACCCGCGATTCGAGAACGGCGTCCTGCATGACGCGCTGCCGAACGGCAATGGCGGCCCCGCTGCGAACCCTCCGGTCGAGGATAGCCGTGCCGGCGCACTATCGCGGCACGATTACGAGTTCCTCAAGGTAAAGGGCGAGGGGATCTATGAAATCCCTGTCGGGCCCATTCACGCCGGGATTATCGAGCCGGGCCATTTCCGCTTTAGCTGCCTGGGAGAGGTGATTCAGAACCTGGAGATACGGCTTGGCTACCTGCACCGCGGGGTGGAGCGACGGCTGGCCGAAGTACCCTGGCGGCGGGCCCGGTTTGTGGCGGAGGCCGCCAGCACGGATACGGCGGTGGGGAACGCTCTGGCGCACGCACTCGCGATCGAGAGCCTCCTGGGCGTCTCGCCACCGCCGGCCTCGGTCCGGCTTAGGGCAGTCGCCCTCGAGATCGAACGCGTGGCGAACCATGTGGGTGACCTCTCGGGAGTCTGCGCCGACATCGGCTACGCAGGCGGCGCCACGCCCTTCGCGCGCTTGCGAGGCCGCGTCCTCGGACTCGGCGAGCAACTGACCGGATCTCGGTTTATGACCGGCTATATCCGGCCCGGAGGCGTGGCGCGCCCGGTAGGAGAGATCCTGCGCCGCGATTTGCTGGGCGATGTCTCCGTCGTGGAAACGGAATTCGAGCGTGCCGTTCCGCTTCTGCTGGACAACTCCGGCGCCCTGCTGCGGATGGAGGGCATCGGCCATGTCCGCCGGTCGACCGCGCGGGACTTTGGCCTGGTTGGCCCGGCCGGCCGCGCGAGCGGGGTCGACTACGATGTTCGCCGCGACTTTCGGCAGCCGCCCTACACCGAACTGAAGGCCCCACTCGCCGTTCCCGTCTACGAGTCGGGCGACGTGCTGGCCCGCGTCCAGGTGCGTGTCGATGAGGTTCGTGCTAGCCTTGGCGTCCTGCGCGAGTTTCTGGCACTTTCTCCCGGGTCCGAAACCGCAAGTCCTTGCGGGGACCGGACTCTGCCGGTCGATTCGGTCGGCCTCGGGATTGTCGAGGCCTGGCGCGGAGAGTTGATTCACCTGATTTTCACCGGCGCGGACGGGAGAATCACCCGATATGCCGTCAAGGACCCGAGCTTCAATAACTGGAGCGGACTTGCGGTCGCCTCACGTCGGGAGTTGGTGTCCGATTTTCCGCTCTGCAACAAGAGCTTCGGGCTCTCGTACAGCGGGAACGACCTGTGATGAGGGTGAGAGTTTGATACGCACGTTCATGCAACTTCTGGCAGCCGGAAACGCGACGTCTACACAGATGTTTCCGGACCTGCCCGGCTATAGCCGCGGCCTCCCGGCATTTTCGGAGACGCCGTGCGACGGATGCGGGGCCTGTGTCGACGTGTGCCCGACCGGTGCAATCGCTGTGACCGCCTCGTCTCCAGCGGTCGTTACCCTCGACCGGGGCCGCTGCCTTGCCTGCGGCGAATGCGTCGACGCATGTCCGTCCGGGACCATTGTGGCGGACCGGTCGACCCGGGTCGCCGCCCGCCGTCGTGAGGGCCTGATCCTGACGAACTCGGGCCCAAAAACTCTTCCCCCTCCCGTTTCGGGAGAGGCGGCGGCGAGGCTGAGCAACCCGGGGTGGGTTCGCCGTTCGCTCCATTTTCGAGAGGTGGCAGCCGGCGACAGTGCGGCGGACATGGAGATCGCGGCGGCAGGCAATCCGATCTTCGACTCCGGCCGGTTCGGGGTCCACGTGGTCGCCTCCCCGCGCCATGCCGACGCGCTTGTCGTCACCGGCCCCGTCGCGCGGCCCATGCGAGAACCGCTTCGTCGTTGCTACGAGGCCATGGCGGAGCCCCGCGTCATCGTCGCCGCGGGCGCAGGCGCCATCTCCGGCGTTCCCCTCGACGGAGGCGAGACCGAGGCGAACGGCGTCGACTCCGTGCTGCCGGTCGACATGTATGTACCCGGCCATCCGCCTCATCCGTGGTACATCCTTCATGGTCTCCTGCTTTTGATGGGCCGCGCGTGCGAGTGAGCAGGGGACTTGTTTTGGTTCTGGCTACACCAGATCAGGCGCCGACTCCTTGCCGGAGGGGCTAATGTCCTCCTCTTTCGCCAATCCTTCAGGCGAAGCCTTCGCTCATCCGTTTCTTCCAGTAGATGTGTGAATGCAAAGAAATTGGTGCCGCTCGATAACCCTATAATGTTCAGTTCGGATGTAAACTATAGGGAAATGCTCCAAGACATCTGCGAGGAACTGAAGAACGCGACCCTCGACGTCTTGCGAAAGACGGCTGCGGCGGCGACCCTGAGCGACAAGGCCCTCGTGGCGCGACTCGGTGGTGTCGAGAGTCATCTGTCAGGTGTCAGGCTGAACGTTGTTGTCTGCGGAGAGACCAACCAGGGAAAGTCCAGTCTCATCAATGCACTGATCGACATGCCGGGAGTTCTTCCCGTGCACCCGTTCTCCCCCGTAACCAACACGGTCTGCTCGTTCTCGCATGGCGCACAGGAGTCGATCACAGCTTTCACGGGTGAATTCGGCAAGGAGCAGGCAACTGGTATCACGCGCACGCAAATGCGGGCCGTGGTTACGGAGCAGGGCAACCAGAGGAACATCCGGAATGTCCGCCTGGTGAGCGCAAATCTCCCCTTGTCGAAGCTTCGGAGCGGGCTTGCCCTTGTCGACACCCCCGGAATCAGCGCGATCAATGCGGATCACACGGCACTCATGTACGGCTGCATTCCAGATGCCGACGCGGTCATCTATGTCAGCGACATAGACCGCCCGTACAGCAAGGAAGATATCGTGTTTCTGCGTGAGCGTGTCCTTCCGTTCACAGAGAATCTCCTCTTCGCCGTCACGAAGATAGACCTTCGCGAGGAATACCAGGAGATCGTGCAGGACAACCGCCGGAAGCTCGCCGGCGTGCTCGGGCTGCTTGAGGGGGAGATCAACATCGTCCCCGTCTCCAGTCAGTGGAAGCTTGACTATCTGGAATCGGGGAATCCCGAGGACCTCCGGCGGAGCAATTTTGCGGCGATCGAGGCGCAGATATGGAGGTTGCTGAAGCGCTCTGCCCTGGGTGCGATCGATCGCTGCCTCTCGGAGTCGCAGGGGGCGCTCCATCCGGTGAAACTGCCGGTTGTTTCGGAACTCGGGGCGCTTTTGGCCAGGTCGCACGAGGATCAGCAGCGCGTGGAACGTGGTCTCGAGGCGATCCGGGCGCAAGCCCAGACTCTTCTGGGACGAAGTGCGGACTGGCAGACTGAACTGACCATCGGTATCTGTGACATTCAGCGCCGGTTGAAACAATCCTTCCAGGCGGTTTGCAGCGACATCGTCATCGAGATGCGTCGCGCACTCGGCAACGCCGCCCTGGTGGCTCGTCCCATGCAGATCGCGAATATACTCGAGGTCAAGTTTGACGGCGCGATTCACCTGTTAACGCCGGCGATCGAGCAAGAAGCGGCCGCGCTGCTGCATCGGGTGAGAACAAAATGCGGAGTCGAATCCCAGGCCCAGAGCTTGCGCCAGATGGTGTTGCAGTTGGAGCAGGCTGGGGTGGCGCCCCGCAGCCGGCCGACCGGGACGGGGACGGGCGCCGACTTGTTGCGTGGCGCCTTCGCGCTGTATGGACCGGGAACGACCGGGGGAGCGATGGTCCCGGCTCTGGCCGCAGCCAACCCGGTGACGGCTCGGATTGCGGCGGCCGGGATCGGTTTCGCCGTACGCCGTATGGAGACCGCACGCGCGCTTGTTCACGTGAGTCCTCGGGATCGCGGGGAAATCGCCCGACAAATCGAACACTTTGTCACGGAATGCATCGCCGACTGCGAGACCGCGATCGACGAATGCCTCTATGAAACCGAAGCAGCCATTGTCGAGGATTTCCGGTCGCAGTTGCGCATCCATGTCGAGGCGGCCACAAACGCCGCCACCGCGATCCAGTCGGCACAGTGGCTATGCCAGGAAAGCGCACGGGGACGCATTGCCGCGCTGCGTGCTCGCCTCGTGGAGTTGGACGCGATCGGTTCCCAGGCAGCACGCACCCGGCAAGGGCTTGAAATCGCTGCCAGAGCGGTCGAACAAGACGGCGACAACCCACCTCAACCACCTGCCGCCAGCCCGCCACAGGCACCAGCCGTCAGGCAGATTATTCGTTAAACCCACTCCATTCCCTGTGCTCACGGGGAACGGAATCTACCGCGAATACACGGCAACGATCCGACCGGTCGATTCCCCGAAATCTGTCCAACTGTCGATGTTGAGCTCTGTAAAGGCAGCGGCCGCGGTCTTGAGGTCGTCCGCCGTGCGCTTGTCGGTCGCCAGATGGTACAGGACCTCGGACAGCCCAGGATTATGCCCGACCAGCAGGACGGTATTTGCTTCGTCCGGAAGTCCGCGAATCACGTCCAGCAGGTCGTCGAGAGATGCATCGTAGATCGCGTGCTCCGTCATCAGTGCCTCGTGCGGCACGGTCGCGGCGACGATGTTTGCCGTTTCGAGTGCCCGTGCGGCATCGGATGTAATGATCAGCTCGATGAATCGGGGTGGGGGAAGTGTCCCGATGCCGTCGGTCAATCCTCGGTGAATGCACCGCGCCGCATACTTAGCGTCGGCCTGCCCGCGCGGCGCCAGCTTTCTGCCAAAGTCGCCCTCCGGCGAGTCCGGCTGAGCCTTTGCGTGTCTGACTATAATCAGTGTCTTCATTTTGTCGGCCTAACCCGGCGAAGCTGAATGGCGCTTACTCCCAAAGAGTACGCAGCTTCAGCCGTACTTCATTCACTGCCATTTCACGAGGCGCGGAATCTCTCCGCGGCATGACGATAAGAAGGAGATTGCGGGCATCACCCGCCAATCGTCTTTTTTCGCCCAATCTTGACGGATCAGCCCCACCTGGGGTAATATCAGACCACTCCACGTCTCATGGGCGATTAGCTTAGCGGGAGAGCGCTTCGTTCACACCGAAGAGGTCACAGGTTCAAATCCTGTATCGCCCACCAACCGAGAGGACGCCTAGACGAGAAACCGGACATTTCCCATCTCAGTGTGACCGCTTCGTTCGACGCCCGAAACCCTGCTGTCCTCACGATTTTTACCGATCGCGAGGCAGAAAATGCAAACGAGTCCGCTTCGTTCGACCAAGTCGAACCGACCGACCATAAATTTAGCGTCTACCATCGAGGCATGCTTCCCGCACAACAATAACTGCGGTAAACCGGGCAAGCAATATATACGACCGCGCCGAACATAAAGTCTTCACGCCATATATTCGACGCCGGTATATTCGAGTCCATTGCAATGGCGATAAATGTTCTATCATTCGTCGGCGCCGCCGCCGCGTACCATGTTGCATCCCGTTTCCTGGCGGGCGCCATGTTCCGCCGCGCCGGAGCTTTCCTCGCGTCGAAGGTGTCGTTTCTATCGTCCTGGATTCAAAACGTCCAGGGAACGAAGCAAAGCATAATCGCCACTAATGACGACGTCAAGCTCGGCCTCCGCAAAATAAGATCAAAATCTAAGCACGCCACCCCCGCGGAGACCCCCGCGGACACCCCCGAGGAGCTCCGCGACGCAATCGCCCACCTGGCAACACTCCCGCCCCACCTTCAACGCCACGTCTACGCCCACTGGCGCGAACAGGCAAAAGCGCACGCAACAATTTACAGGGATGCCAAAACCGGCATTGAGCCACCCGACTAGTAGACGACCCGCCGAGCGACATGGCTCAACTGAGTCCTCACCACGTCCTCAACTTAAACTACCACGATGGCCGTCCGTGCGCGGCACATCCTGAGGTTTTCGTCCATTGTCGATGCCATTCTTCCCTGCATAGCGGCGTCAATTTCCGGCGAGTGCGGTGGACGGCGGCGGACGGCGCTTCAGCAGCAGCACAGTGGGCGCGGCCACAAACATGATGACTCCCAATAGCAGGAAAGCGTTATCGTAAGCCAGCGTCGCTGCCTGAGCGTTCACGGATTCGTTCATGAAGGCAAACGCTGCCTTCCCGGCGGTTTCGAGGGACAACCCACGCCCCGTCAGCACATGCGTCAGCACCTGAACGCGGGACTGGTACAGGGGGTTTGCAGCGGCGATGTGCTCCGAGAGCCGCGAGCGGTGAAACGCCTCCATATTCACCACATACGTATTGAGCACGGCGATTCCGAACGATCCGCCCAGTTGACGCGACAGGTTTAGGAGCGCCGACGCCTGTGCGACATCCTCACGAGGCACACTGGTTAACACGGAGACGTTGATCGGCATGAACAGGCACCCCAGGCCTGCCCCGCGAATGATTAACGCAATCTGCGCGTCCCATATGCCACTCTGCGAGGTCAGCCGGGAAAGTTGCCACATGGAGACTACGAACATCGTTACGCCGAATGCCAGCATTCGGCGTGGGTCAACGGGATCCGTTTTGTTGAGCAAGCGGCCACAGATCATCATACTGAATCCGCTCGCGATGCCGCCCGGCAAGAGCGCGAACCCCGTCTCGATGGCGGTGAAGTGCAGTATCCTCTGAACGAACATCGGATACAGGAAGACTCCGCCGAACAGGCCGAACCCGAGCGCCATGCTCAAGGTAAGGCCCATTCGCAGGCTCAGGTGCTTGAGCACGTGCAGGTCCACGATGGGATGCTTGTTTCTCTTGGAAAGCTCCCAGGCCACCCATGCAACAAGGCATACCGCCGAAAGGATCGAGAGCCGCGTGATGGTCGCATCGTCGAACCAGTCGACCCGCACGCCTTCCTCGAGCACGTACTGCAGCGAGACAAGCCCAACCGCCAGAAGCGCAACACCGGTCCAGTCGATGATCTCAGTGTCCTTCGAGTAGATGGAGTTCTGCAGGAACGCGATCACGATTGTTGCCGATACGATGCCGATCGGGACGTTAATGAAGAAGACCCATGGCCAACTGTAATTGTCCGTGATCCATCCGCCGAGCGCCGGCGCCAATGTTGGCGCGGTGATCATTCCCAGTCCGAACAACGCGGTCACCGTACCCATGTTATTGCGCGGGAATATCTCAAAAAGGGTCGCCTGGGCCGTGGACAATAGGGCCGCTCCGCCCATTCCCTGTATCACGCGCCAGAAGACGAGCTCGCCGAGCGTACGCGATGTTCCACAAAAAAAGGACGCGACGATAAACGTGATGATCGAGGACGCCAGGTAATTCTTACGGCCGAACCGGTGGGACAGCCAGGCTGTCATCGGGAGGACGACAACGGCTGATAGAATATACCCCGTGCTCACCCAACCGATCTCGTCCTGGGTCGCACCAAGGTTGCCCATCATCTGCGGGAGCGCGACATTTACGACGGTCGAATCGAGCACCTCCATGACTGCCGCCGTGACAAGCCCGAACAGGATAATCCAGCGGTAAGGATTGAGAGGCGGGTCCGCCGGCCCAGCAGGCGCGTTCGCGGGTTCTGATTGAGACATGGCACGATCCTGTACGCCGACGATTCCCGTGGCACACGTGTTATGTTGACAATTGTTGCGAGTAATGTCAAGAGTGTCAAAGCGATTCATTTGCGCTCAAAACGCGCATGAATCACCTAAGGCACTGAGTTTCCGTGCTTTCTGTGCTTTCCGTGGGTAAGTCTTTCTGTGTTCATCCAGGCTTTGCCTGGCGTCTCAGGCCGCGGTGCGGGTATGATACGGCATGCTCTCATCCAGTATCGTGCTTCGACTGCTCTCGTTCGCGCGGATCGTTGTTTCCCTCTGCATACATCTAACTCCATCCGTGTCGCCCGTCTCGGCCCAGGCTCCTTTCGCGCCCGAGCCGCGCGTTGCCATGACCCGCGGCGAATCGCGAAGCAAACCCGTAACCGTTCATGTGGACTGCCGTAAGCCCTCGCATGTGTTCGTGCCCGACTACGCACTTGGCGCTGCCGTCGACGGGTACGAATCCGGTGATATCGCTCAAATCTACACGCCCGCGAATGTGGCCGCGATGCGGACGGCCGGATTCCGGCCGCTCGCCTATCGGCTGCGCACGGAACTCGGAGACGAGGTTTGGCACTGGAATCCGCGCGGACGCTGGAGCAATCCTGCCGCACAGGATGGGTACTGGACTTCGTCGGCCATCCCCGCGGCTCCGATCGAGGAAAGCTACGGCTACAAGCTGCCACGGCGCGGCAATTCGACCGACCAGGCCAACAATGACGGATACTCGAGAATAGACGACGGTGATCCCGGTACATTTTGGAAGAGCAACCCGTACCTGAACCCGCCGTACACCGTCGAGGACCACCCGCAGTGGGTGATGATTGTCCTGGGGCGCTCGGAGCCCATCGACGCGATCCGGATCGCCTGGGCGGCGCCGTACGCAGTGCACTTCCGAGTGGACTACTGGACCGGCGATACCAGGTCGCTCGAGACGGAGTTCGACTCTACACTGGCGCCGGGTGGGTCATGGCGCGCGTTTGCAGGCGGGTGCGTCGATCACGGCTGCGGCGGCATGACAACGCTGCGGCTATGCCGCCGGCCTGTCGCCGCGCAGTATGTCCGAATCATGCTCCTCAGGAGTTCCTGTACGTCTCTGAGCCCGTCACCAGACATCCGTGACCGCCTCGGCTACGCCATCCGGGAGGTGTATCTCGGTCGTTTCGATTCGCAGAGTCACTTCTGCGACATGATGCGGCACGGCCGATCCACCTCGACACAAAGCCTCGTATTCGTCTCGTCGACCGACCCGTGGCATCGCGCGAGCGACCGCGATCCCAATGTCGAAGAGCCCGGCTTCGACCGTCTCTTCCGATGCGGCCTCAGCGACCAGGCGGTCCTGATGCCTGTCGGCATGGCCTACGACACGCCCGGGAACGCAGTCGCGGAGGTGGAGTATTTGCGCTCGCGCGGCTACCGGGTCCGTCAGGTCGAGATGGGGGAGGAACCCGACGGACAGTACATGGAGCCGGAAGACTACGGCGCCCTTTACGTCCGGTGGGCCGCTGCACTGCACGCGGCCAATCCGAACCTGGATTTGGGCGGGCCCGGGTACCAGACAATGGCTGTGCCGGAGCTGGCCTGGTCTCGACATGGCGAGGGCTCCGACAAGTCATGGACGCATCGGTTCATCCGGTATCTCAGGGCGCACCGGCGCCTGCGCGACCTGCAGTTCTTCTCGTCCGAGTTCTACTTCTACGACGTGGTCACACCCACGGCGCCCCGGCTGCGGATGGTCCCGCGAATTGTCGAGTCGGCCTTCGCCCGCTGGGGCGCTGACGGCGTTCCGACGAGTATTCCATGGGTCGCGACGGAATACGGGTACTCCGCCGCGGCCGCCGAGCCGGAGGTCGACCTCCCCGGGGCTCTCCTCGATGCCGACTTCACGGGCCGGTTCCTGACATCCGGCGGCGGCGCGGTCTATTTCTACGGCCTCGAGCCCAATTCGCTGATCAAGGAGTGGCCGGGCACGTGGGGAAACCTCGCCCTCTGGTATGCGGACGATAACCATCACATCCTGGCTCCCTTCGCCGCCTACTACGCGCTTTGTCTGGTTACCCATGAATGGTCTCAGCCCGGCGTCTCTCCCGTCAGTGTGTTCCCTGCCAATGTCGACTGCCCCGATCGATCCGGCTTGCCATGTGTCACCGCCTACGCCGCGCATCGGCCGGACGGCCTCTGGAGCCTGCTGCTGATCAACAAGGACCCGGTGTCGAGCAGAAGCATGCGGATTGCGTTCGACCGGGGCGACGGTGTCGCGGCCGGATTGGACGGGCTCGTGGATCAGTTCCAGTACTCGAAACAGCAGTACACGTGGCACGAAAACGGACCATCGGGCCATGCCTCTCCGAATCTGCCGCCCGTCCATACGCAAATGTCGGTCGACGCCGGCACGGTTTACACACTGCCACCCTATTCGCTTACCGTCGTGCGTGGGTCCATACAGTGACTGCCTGCACGGCGCCACGTCGAGACCCTGCGAACCCGGATGAGCGGAAAGCCGTTTCATATCTGCGATCGGTTCGAGAGGGGACTTGGCGATGGATGGAGTGCTGATAGTTGTTATTGTGGTCTTGATGGCGTGGACCTGGTGGCGCCTGGGGCTGCGGAAGCGCGAGCTTCAGCGGGCAAGCGCGGAGCGAGAATCGCTTCTCCGTCGAATCGAGAAAGACCCCAAGAATCTCGGAGCCTACGAGGCGCTCGGCGATAACTTCCTGCGACTGCGCCGGATTCAGGAGGCCGTTCAAGCATATCTCGCCGCGCTCGAACTTGCCAGGGTCGACGGTGCCGATGTCAAGTCGGAGTATCAGATAAAGTACAAGTTGCGGCAGATCGAGATCGGGCAGGCGGCCGTGCAGCCGTTCGACCCGAACGCCGTCCGCATCGAGAATGTCCTCTGCCGTTCGTGCGGGGCTTCCAACGCTCCGGACAGCCAGCGCTGCGAGACATGCGGCAGTGTGCTGCTAACGAACACGTTCTCAAACGCCTTTCGATTAACGTTTCAGGTTCCCCATGAACGACAGGCGATGCTTGAAACAGCGATCATGATTGCAGTTATCCTCTTGATCGTCAGCTTCGTCTCGATTTTGCCGAACGATTTCAAGGGACTGCTCGCCGTGTCGGCCTCCATCACTCTGGTTGGCCGATTGATATGGTCATTGCAAGCCGAGTGAGATCCCGGGGGAGTATGGTTTCTGTGAACTCCCTGCCACAATGAGGTTGAGCCATACGCGCCACGATGCGCGCAATACCGGTCGGAAAGGACTTTTGAGCCGTCATGATAAACCCGGCGTACGGCAAGCCCCAACCCGCCGCTCCTTACGGCGTCGTCACGCTCGACTGGATCGGACAGGCGTGGCGGCTGTATCTGGAAGACGCGGGCGTTTGGGTCACCGCTCTCATAATCTATGGCGTTGGCTATGTTGCGTTGGCGCTCGCCGTGCATCAATGGCTTCCGACATCGACACAGCCGATCACATCGGTAGGTGCTCACATACTATCCGCAAATTACTTGATCACGTTTAGTTTATACACGGCCTACCTGCTCTTTGCGCGCGCGTCACTTGTGCACATGGCTGTTATGGTGGTCAAGAAGGAGCGCGGGGGGGTGCTGTCGCTGGGCTCTGCTTTCTCGGGTCTTCCCTATCTCGGGCATTATTGCCTCTGTGATCTCCCTCATCTGATCGTCAACTTCGCGGGAAACGTACTCATTTACCGGGCCATAATCCCCATTTTAACCCTCGGGAATGGCGCTGTAGCGCCGGGCGCAGTGCTGTTTCAGGCCTTAGGCGGGATGCTGGGCGTGGCCTCAATTATCTGTCTGGTTTCCATGGCTATCAACACATTGCTGGCCCCCGGATATGCGATGGTTTGCGACGGCGCGCCGGCCGGGAGGGCGATACCCGCGAGCATTCGGGCAATGATGGTTCAGCTTCCACGCGCATTCGGCCTGCAGTTTATCCTGTTGATCCTCTGGTTCCCCGGCATTCTGTCCTGTGGCCTGGGCACGCTGGCGATCTTACCCGTTATCTGGATAACGTGGGCACTTGCCTATCGAGACGTGATTGCATTCCCCGCCGCCCCTCCGAACCCGGCTTACGGATACGCCGCCTATGGTTCGACTCCGGACCCCGGAACGTGGCCGCCTCCACCGAGAATGCCGGGGCAGCAGGACGTTATCGTACCCCCGTACGGTCGATATCCCGGCGAGAATCCCATGCCGCAGCCTGACCGTCCCGAATCCAGGCAATGGGAATCACCCCCGCCGGGATACTCGGACCCCACGGTCGACGGCGACGAGGATCCACCGGAGTTTCCCACTGGAAGACCAAATTAGCCCCTCGGGCAAGGAATCTCGGTCATCCGCGTCAAACATCCAGCGCAAGAGCATTGCACCCTGTGAGGAGCGACTGGAAAAACAAGCGCCTGTGTCATTATTATTCCGGGTGATGGCTGGAAAGCCCCACTCGCTGAAACTCCGCTTATGTCGCGGTCATGCACCGCAGGAGAACGCTACCATGCGCACCGTATTAGCAACCGTAGTCGTCCTGGCTTCGGTCCTCGCGCTCAGCCTGCGAGGCTCCGCCGATGCCGCGAAAACACCCCTGCTGCCGGTGGGTTCCGTGGCCCCGGATTTCACCGCCAAGTCCTGGGCCGGCACCGACTTGCACCTGTCGGATTACGCGGGGAAGATTGTCGTGTTGGAGTTCTGGGCGTCCTGGTGCCCGACATGCAACGAGGAAATGCCGCATGTCGAAGAAGTCTATGACCTTTACAAGGACGACGGCGTGGTGGTCGTCGGGCTGTGTGTGTGGGATAAGTCCGCCGACGAAACCGCCTGGGTCCGGAATCATCCCCAGTATGCACTGACCTTCGCGTTTGATCCGGCAGGGCGCAATCCTGCCTCAATCTGTAACCCCTATCATGTGACCGGCGTGCCAACGACTTATGTGATCGACAAGCAGGGAAATATCGCCGCCGAGGGCTGCGTGATGGCCAAAAAGGATATCATCGCCGCGCTCAAGCAACTCGGGGCACGCAGCTCGGACGAACTAGCCGCCGTCAATACGGACACGATCGACGAAGATAACACGGTCCAGCCGGATGAGATCGTCCTCGAGGGAACGGTCAAGTCCAGCGTCGACGCCAAGAATACGCTTCTACTCTCGACAACTCAGGTTACAACCGCGTCCGGGGCGACGCACCCCTTCCCGAAACCGCGCGACAAGCGAATCGTGCTGGATTCAGACACGTCGATCATCTCCGACAACGGACCGGTTCAGCCCTCCGACCTGACAGTCGGCGAAGAGGTGGACGTGACCGGCCACGATTCGGGCACCGGCAAGACCCTCAAGGCACGGTGTATCAAGATTGTCCCAGAAAATTAACGGAAGGGGGCACTGTAGGGAACGCACACGCGCGCAATGCTTTGAGAGCCTGTTTATGTGACGATTTGCGGATAGAGCTTGCCGGCAATCGTGACCAGGATGATGGTTACAATCGCCAGTATGGTCAAATCAAATCCAGCGCCGTACAGGCTGGGCACATCTCGAAGCATGAGGGACCGCAGCGAGTCGACCATGTAGGTCAGCGGATTGCAATGCGAGACGATCTGCAGCCAGCGGGGCATGATCGAGATCGGGTAAATCGCGTTGCTGGCGAAGAAGAGGGGCATCATGAGAATCTGTCCGATTCCCATGACCCGTTGCTGGGTCTTGACGAGGCAGGCGATGATCAGCGAGAACGTCGAGAACAGCGCGGCCCCCAGGATGATGGTTAGAATTACGCCGAGTACCGCCAGCGGATGCGGATTGAGGCGCACGTGGAGTGCGAAGGCAAGCAGATAGATAATCGCGCACTGCGACAGTCCACGGACGCCCGCCGATAAAGCCTTGCCAAGGGCAAGGGCTGCGCGCGGAACCGGGCTGACCAGGAACTTGACGATAACTCCCTGGTCACGCTCCAGGATCGCCGAGATTCCGTAGAAGATCGACACGAACAATACGCTCTGCGCCAGCACGCCGGGCGCCATGAAGTCCAGGTATCGCAGGTGCCCGGTGGGGATGCCGCGGACGCGCGTAAATACCTGCCCGAAAATGACGAGCCACAGAAACGGCTGGATCGCCCGGGTCAACAGCTCGCTGGCGTCGTGCCGGAGCTTGCGCAATTCCTGCTCGACCACCACCGCGGTGGTGCGCAAGAATGCCGTTACCGGGCCGCAGGCCGGCGGCGCCGGCTCATCCGTGGCGAATCGCGGCTCGTCTTGAACGACCTGCCTCACGAAATCCTCCAGTTTCCCCTTCGATAAGCGCTTGCCCGGCGTAATGCACAAAAACGTCGTCGAGCGACGCGTTCTCCTTGTCGACGGAACGCTTCAGCTCCTCCGGAGTGCCGACGCCCACTATGTCGCCGCGGTGCATAATCGCAATGCGGCCGCAGAGCAGGTCGGCTTCCTCCATATAGTGGGTGGTCATGAAAATGGTCGTACCATAGTCCAAACGGAGCCGCTCCATCTGCTGCCAGACCGAGTCTCGGGCGATAGGGTCGAGCCCGACAGTCGGCTCGTCGAGGAACAGCAGTTCCGGGCGATGGATCATCGACTGGGCAATCTCCACGCGCCGAAGCATTCCGCCGGAATACGTTTTGACCATCCGGTGCGCCGCGTCGGTCAGGTCCATCAGCTCCAGCGCCTCCCAGATCCGGCGCTCGCGCACCGGTCCGCGAAGTCCATACAGCTTGGCAAAGAGCAGGAGATTCTCGTAACCGGTCAAAGATCCGTCTGCCGAGACCATTTGTGGCACATAACCGATGATCCGCCGGACTTCGTTGGCTTGCCGGCGCAAGTCGAAACCGCCGATTGTGGCTGAGCCCGCCGTCGGAGGCAGAAGGGTCGTCATCATCTTGATAGCAGTGGATTTGCCCGCCCCGTTCGGACCCAGCAGCCCGAAGGCCTCGCCAGCTTCAACTGAGATCGAGAGATCCCGCACCGCCGTCACACTTCCAAATCGACGGCACAGTCCGCGCGTATTGAGAATCGATGCCATTGTCACCCAATCATCCGCCGCCGCGAAACCGGCTCACGTATATTATATAGTATACGCGCTAAATGAGGATGTCGGATCAATGGGACGTGCGTCCGGCGGAAACAGCAGAGGCCGGCGCACTCGATGTCGAGTGCGCCCGCCGACCAGAGCGTTGTCTATGCATCCGCGAATGCTCGCTTTATTAGACCTTGCGCACGTCGACTGTCGGTGTGATCGGGAGAACCTTCTTGACCTTCGGGGGCCGAGCGGGGAACATCAGGCCCAGAAGGCTTACCTTCTTGCCGTCCGCATTCCGGAGAGTTCCGAACGTGGCGTCGGCCAGGGGGAAGATGACATTCAAGTTGCTGAGCATGTACCGGTGATGCACTCGATGATGCGTGTCGAGAAACCGGTACGCCGAGAATCGCTGTAGGAACCGGGCTGCCCGAGGCACGTGCATTGCCCAGTGCAGGGACTCGTAGAGCGTGTAATAGAGGCTCAAAGCGGCGATTCCGCCCCAAACGCTCGGGATCCCGGTCATCCACTGAACGGAGATATAGAGCGGGAGATGCACGGCAATCATGGCCGGGAGCGCCCACCAGTTCATCGGCACGTGGTCCGGATGGTCCTCGTGGCTGTGGTAGGTCTCGTCGCCTTTGTACACCTGATGGTGCACAAGCGTATGCTTGCGGAACATCGAGTAAATGTACCGTGGCGTGTGGAACACGTATCGGTGGAGGAACCACTCGAAGTAGCTGGTGTAGAGAAAATACAGGCAAAAAGCCCCTAGTTCCGAGAAGAAAACGGATGGCATCGTCGGTCTCCCTGCGAGCGGCTTCGCGCCGGTTCTATTCAATATACCATATTTGATTCAGTTTACCGTATAGGTGGTAAAGAATGGCATAAGTATAATTTAGACGGGATTCAACAAATGGGATACGGGAGGGCTCGAATTGGCGATTATCGGGTATACTGACCGTAGCGGGAAGCTGGGCAGGGCTCGGCAGC
The DNA here is from genome assembly GCA_052139635.1 of Capsulimonadaceae bacterium. Taxonomy (GTDB): domain Bacteria; phylum Armatimonadota; class Armatimonadia; order Armatimonadales; family Capsulimonadaceae; genus JBKQWH01. The sequence goes on along the minus strand of JBKQWH010000169.1, from coordinate 880 downwards.
CCGCCTTAAGTACGCTGCATTACTGTGTAGCCTGCCCCCACCGGCCTCGCCGCCAGGATCAGACTTCCCCGTAGATTCAACTTACTAAGAGTTATGGCCAATACGGCGTCGCTCGGAGGTGTAGCGCGCTCATTAGCCACCGATTCACCGGCAAGACCAGGTTACTTGGGATTCGATCGTGCCCGGCGCGCCCACGAAGGGCGAGGCAACCCGGCAAGAGTCATATGAGGAGAAGCTGCTGTGTACGACGTAATCGAATGCTTTCCCTCGGCACGTCCGAAGGAACAAACCAAGTTACTGGTTTTCCAGTCACGCTATGCCGAGGCAGCCACGCTTCACGCCCAGGAACTCTGGCGGGTCAGCGACAAGGCGTTTGGCCGATCGTCGACCTTCATCGTGATCGACAGGAGCACTGCACGCGAGGTGTGCCGAGTTCCGGCGCGCTGAGTGTGCCAGCGCCGCATTGACCGACCGTACAATGCCCACAAAGGATACAACAATGACAACCAAGCTTTACGTAGGAAATCTCTCCTACGAAACGAGCGACCAGACGCTCAGCGAACTTTTTTCCGAGGCGGGAAACGTGACCAGCGCTCAGGTAGTGACCGACAAGTATACGGGACAGCCGCGCGGTTTCGGATTCGTCGAGATGTCTACCGAGGACGAAGCCAAGAAGGCGATCGCCTCAATCAACGGCCGCACAGTCGGCGGGCGCTCGCTGACCGTCAACGAGTCCCGGCCTCGTGAGGGGGGTGCTCGCGGAGGCTCCGGTGGCGGCGGTCGCAGCGGCGGTGGCTACGGCGGTGGTGGCGGCAGCCGCTACTAATAATCTCGCCAGTTTTCTAACATGATGTGGCCGGCAAGCCTGAAGAGGCTTGCC
>JBKQWH010000168.1:0-18426 GCA_052139635.1 Capsulimonadaceae bacterium | reverse complement strand
AGGTTGCCGCGCTCAATGCGGGCGGCTCGTCGGCACAGTCGAGCGTGGTCACCGCGACCCCGTCCGCAGGTACCGGGACTATGATCCTGGGGATCAACTGTGGCGGGTCGGCAACCGGGTCTTGGGTGGCCGACGAGGACTTCTCGGGCGGCACTGCGAACACCGTCACCAACACCATTAACACGGCGAACGTTACCAACCCCGCGCCCGTCGCAGTGTACCAGACCAACCGGTTCGGCACCTGCAGCTACACTATCGGCGGGCTGTCGGCCAATACCGCATACACGGTCCGCCTGCACTTCTGCGAGACGTACTGGGACGCGGCCGGCGACCGCACGTTCAACGTCACCGTTAACAGCACGCAGGTCCTGACCAACTTCGACATGTTCGCAGCGGCCGGAGGCGAGAACATCGCCAATATCCAGCAGTACACAGCAACGACCAACGCGAGCGGTCAGATCCTCATCGGATTAACGACAGTCATCGACAATGCCCAGATCAACGGCATTGAGATCGACTCGACAACCGGCAGTGCTCCGTCAGCTCCCACCGGTCTCACCGCAACCGGAGGCAATGTCCAGGTTCTGTTGTCCTGGACCGCGAGCAGCGGCGCGACGAGCTACAACGTCTATCGCGGCACGGCCTCGGGCGGCGAGAGCGCCACGGCGATCGCCACCGGTGTCACCGCCGCAACCTACACGGACACCAATGTCACCAACGGGACAGCATACTACTACAAGGCGGCGGCCGTAAACTCTTACGGGACGTCCGCACAGTCGGCAGAAGCCTCGGCCACGCCGCAGGCCAGCGTGCCTGCCGCCCCGACCGGCCTGACCGCGACGGCCGGCAATGCGCAGATCGCCCTCTCCTGGACGGCCAGCAGCGGCGCCACAAGCTACAACGTCTATCGAGGCACTGCCTCCGGCGGCGAAAGCGCAACCGCGATCGCGACTGGAATCACCGCTTCCAGCTACACAAATACGGGGCTGACCAATGGCACTCCGTACTACTACAAGGTGGCGGCCCTCAACGCGAGCGGCACGTCCGCACTCTCGACCGAGGCCACCGCAACTCCGTCGGCCGGCACCGGGACAATGATCCTGGGCATCAACTGCGGCGGCTCTGCAACGGGAAGTTGGGTTGCCGACGAGGACTTCTCCGGCGGGACAGCCAATTCGGTCACCAACACCATCAACACCGCCAATGTCACCAACCCGGCGCCGGTCGCGGTGTACCAGACCAACCGCTACGCCACCTGCTCCTACACAGTTGGAGGTTTGACCGCCAACGCTTCGTACACGGTGCGCCTGCACTTCTGCGAGACGTTCTGGGACGCGGCTGGCGATCGGACATTCGACGTTACCATTAACAGCACGCAGGTCCTGACCAACTTCGACATGTTTGCCACGGCCGGCGGCGAGAACATCGCCAACATTCAGCAGTTCACGGCCACGGCCAACGCGAGTGGTCAGATCCTAATCGGCTTCACCACGGTGATCGATAACGCCCAGATCAACGGCATTGAGATCGACTCGACCAGTGGCGGCTCCGCCCCGTCGGCTCCAACCAACCTCACCGCAACCGCCGGCAGCACTCAGGTTGCGCTGGCATGGACAGCCAGCAGCGGCGCGACAAGCTACAACCTGTACGAGGGCACGGCTACAGGCGCTGAGGGGGCGACTCCGGTCGCAACCGGCATCACCGCGACCAGCTATACGGCTACCGGCTTGACAAACGGGACCCCGTACTACTTCACCGTTGCCGCGGTCAACGCAAGCGGCACGTCGTCCAAATCGAACGAGGCGTCGGCAACTCCTGTTTCCGGAGTGCCGTCAGCCCCGACTGCCCTGACCGCAACGGCGGGCAACACGCAGGTTGCCCTGTCCTGGACAGCCGGCACCGGCGCAACAACCTACAACGTGTACGAGGGCACGGCCACAGGCTCTGAAGGGGCTGCACCGGTCGCAACCGGCGTTACTGCCACGAGCTACACCGACACCGGACTGACCAACGGTACCGCGTACTTCTTCAAGGTAGCCGGGGTCGATTCGAGCGGTACCTCCGCTCAGTCCAACGAGGCCAGTGCGACCCCTGTGTCGAGCACTCTGTCCGCACCGACAGGACTGAGCGCGGCGGGAACGAACGCCCAGGTCGCTCTCTCCTGGACCGGCAGCACCGGCGCAACGAGCTACGACGTCTACCGCGGCACGGCCTCCGGTGGCGAGAGCGCAACGCCAATCGCCACGGGCGTTACGGCCACCTCATATAGCAATACGGGACTTACTAACGGGACCACGTACTATTACACGGTCGCGGCTGTAAACTCGTCCGCGACATCTCCGGCGTCCAACGAAGCGAGCGCTACGCCGGAAGTACTCGTCAGCAGCGGCTACGTTCCGGGCGGCTATACGCTGCAGTGGAACGACGAGTTCAACCAGGGCGTCGGATCGCCGCCCAACGCCGACAACTGGAACTACGACACCGGCATCGGGCCCAACAACGACGGCTGGGGTAACTGGGAGCAGCAGACTTACGTCAGCGACCTGGCGCACTGCCAGATCATCGCCGACCCGCTGGCGACCGACGGGCAAGCTCTGCAGATCCAGGCGACAAACGACGGAGACTGGACCACGTACGATTACCACTCGGCGCGGATCCAAACTATCGGCAAGGTGCTTCCGGAGTACGGCTATATTGAGCTGCGCGCGAAGCTGCCGTCCACGCAGGGCATCTGGCCTTCGTTCTGGATGCTCGGCAACGACATCAACTCGATCGGCTGGCCGAACTGTGGCGAAATGGACATCATGGAGATGTTCGGCCAGGATCCCACGTCGGAGTTCAGCAGCTACCATATGGGCAGCTCGACGGACACGGAAATCAACTGGACCGACACCTACACCAGCAGCACGTACCAGTCGGCCTACCATGTCTTTGGCCTGCTCTGGACGCCTACCGGCGTCACCAATTACATCGACGGCAACGAGTTCGAGACGTACCCGTCGAGCACCCAGGGCTGGGTCTTTAACCAGCCGTTCTACATGCTGCTGGACCTCGCGGTCGGTGGCATACCGCCTGGTGATGTGGTAGAGGGGACCACGGTATTCCCGCAGAACCTAGACATAGACTACATTCGAATCTACGAGCCGGGCACCGGCGCTCCGACCGGACTCTATGCCAACCCGGGCGCGGCACAGGTCTCGCTGACATGGACCCCCACGGTCGGCCCGTCGACATACAAGGTGTACCGCGGAACGACATCGGGAGGCGAATCGGCCACCCCGATAGCAACCGGTGTTACGACCGCCGCCTACATCGACACCGCCGTCACCAATGGCGTCACTTATTACTACACGGTGGCCGCGGTCACGGTCGACGGCGCCACGCCTCAGTCGACCGAGGCCAGTGCGGAGCCCATCAATGCTCCCAATTTCGGACCTAACGTGCTTATCTTCACCCCGTCGATGAACCAGACGGAGGTGCAAACGGCGATAAACTACGTCTACAACCAGCAGGTCACGAATGAGTTTGGCACGAGCCGCTACGCGCTCCTGTTCGCCCCCGGCTCCTACAACCTTGATGTACCTGTCGGCTTCTACACACAGGTTCTGGGCCTCGGGTCCCTGCCCACCAGCACCACGATCAACGGCTACGTGGAAGTGAATGCCGAATGGAACTACACGAACGCCACCGACAACTTCTGGCGCAGCGTCGAGAACCTGAACATCAATCCAACGGACTCCGATGGGACGCAAGGGGGCGGCGCGGGCGCCGGCGTTGCGGAATACGCCGTCTCACAGGCCTGCCCGATGCGTCGATGCCAGGTGGACGGCGACCTGCTCCTCGCCGATGAAGACTGGCTCCCCACCGCACCCGGTTGGGCCAGCGGCGGATTCGTGGCGGACTGCAACATCACGGACGAGGTGGAACCGATCTCGCAGCAGCAGTTCTTCTTCCGGAATAACAGCTTCTCGAGTTGCAGCAACAGCGTCTGGAATACAGTGTTCGTCGGCGACACCGGTGCGCCGGCCACATCCTGGCCCGACGCGACCGATGACCCGGCCGTCAACCCGTACACGACCATCGCCGATACGCCGGTCGTTCGCGAGAAGCCATACTTGAACGTCGACAGCTCCGGAAACTACTGGGTCTTTGTTCCTTCTCTGCGCAGCAACGTCCAGGGGACTTCCTGGTCGGGCGGTACCGAGGCCGGAACAAACATCTCGATTAGCGACTTCTACATTGCCCACTCGAATACGGACAATGCGACCACAATCAACGCCGCGCTCAATTCGGGTCTTAACATCCTGTTCACACCCGGCGTGTATGCGCTCGGCGGCACCATCCAGGTTAACAACGCCAATACGGTGCTCCTGGGACTCGGACTGGCGACTCTGCAGGCCAACACCGGCGCTACCGCCATCCAGGTCGCCGATGTCGCCGGCGTCACTGTCGCCGGGCTCTTGATCGAATCGTCCTCGAATGTCGGTACGCTTATGGAGGTCGGCCCAACCGGTGCGTCCGCCAATAACTCGGCGAACCCGATCCTGCTCTCGGACCTGTTCTTCCGGATCGGCGGCGACGTCGTTGGCACCGCGACGACCACGCTCGAGATCAACAGCAACTACGTGATCGGCGACGACTTCTGGCTCTGGCGCGCGGACCACGGACTCGCCGGCACAGTTGGCTGGACAGTTAACACCGCGACCAACGGCCTGGTGGTCAACGGCAGCAACTTCTCGATGTACGGTCTGGCAGTCGAGCACTTCGAGGGCTACCAGTCGTGGTGGAACGGCAACGGAGGCCAGACCTACTTCTACCAGAGCGAGGCGCCGTACGACGTTCCCGACCAGGCCGCCTGGATGGACGGCACCACCGACGGGTTCGCGTCGTACAAGGTGTCCAGCACGGTCACCAGCCACGCGGCCTACGGCGTCGGTATCTACTGCTACTTCGACGTCGACCCGAGCGGGGTTATCCTGCAGAACGCCATTGAGGCTCCGAGCGTCTCGGGCGTCACCTTCACGGACATGCTGATTGACTCTCTCGGTGGCGAAGGCACCATCGACAGCGTCATCAACGGCATTGGCGGCCCGGTCGCTAACAACGGCGGCACTGCCAACGAAAACTACTTCCTGGCGACCCCGTAACGTCGGGAGTACGTCTTACTGACACTCGCAATGGCCGGCCCGCATGGATGCGGACCGGCCGTTGCTCGTCGCCGACTCGTGAGTTGGGTTCATGTGGACCTGTGGAGCGTGTTGAACGCCAACTAAACCCTCGATCTCGCCCTTGCCGCCTTGACAGAGGTACCACAGAGCAGCTAACCAGAACGACCTCTGGCTGTCGGCGGGCATTCTGCTTGGCTAGAATTTTGATAAAGCGCTTGTGCGAGATTTGCTCGCGCGGGTGGGGAATATGGAAGAATCTCGTACGTTTTTTCAAGCGACCCTTGACGAGGGCCGCGTCAAAGAGGCGCGGCATAATTTGCGTCGCCTTGGAACAAGGCGTCTCGGCGAGCCCAACAGAACAACCAAAGGTGTGGTCTTCAGCGTTGGATCGGCTGAGCGTCTCGAGGAACTTGCCGATCGCCTCTTTGACGTCACATCGTGGGAGGACCTGCTCCAACAATCGGCGCGGTACAGTTCAATGCCCCCCGGCCGCGATGGCTCCCGCCCTGGCCGGGGTGGCCGGCGGCGGGGCGGGTGTGGCGAGATGCTTCTTGCCCGCCTGGACCTGCTCCAGTAGACTCAGGTCCTTTCGGTCCTCGGCGTTGCTCGGGTCGAGCGTAACGGCCGTCTGCAATTCGCGAATCGCCCCATCGACATCTCCCTGGCGGCTGAGTCCGATGGCAAGGTCCGCGTGTGCGCGGCCAAGGTTCGGGTTGTATTGAACAGCCTGATTAAAAAGCGCCATGCCTTGCGCCACCTGTCCGGATTTCGCAAGCACGTTCCCGTAGCCGTCGAGCGCAAGCGCCATGTTCTCCATCGCGTCATGCCGTCCGGCCTTCGCGGCCACCGCCAGGTGAGGAATCGCTTCCGTGTACCGCTCCTGCTGCGCGAGCATTGTCCCATAGTTGTAGCTGATCGTCTGGCTGTGCGGATTCACGCTCAGGGCGTGCCGGTAGAGCGTCTCCGAATTATGCCAGTACATCGTTTGCCGGTACGCCAGCCCTGCCAGCGCGACCAGGATGACTCCGGCGACCGCATACCACAGCTTCGAAGGCGCCTTCGCCAGCAGCGCGGCGAGCACAAGGGCAGGGCCGAAAACCGACAGATACAGGTACCGATCTGCTACGACAGATGTCGAGTGGAAGTAGTATGGCACGATTCCGGACATCGGCAAAAGACTGGCGAAGAACACAACAATCCCGGCCGACACCATCGGCTGGCTCTTGTACACCCACCAGGCCAGGGCAGCAAGAACGATCGGGACCAGGGCAACCACGGCGGTCCAATGGTCATTGTACAGGAAGCGCGGCGTCCGGCCGTAGTCGACCGCGAGGTTGACCGGAATCACGAGCTTGTACAGGTAGAACCCGAACGAGTTCAGGGAGATCACCGCGCGGAAGGGGGCCGGCACATTGATATTCGGATCGAGGGCAATGGACTTGGGCTGAACAATCTCGTTGACAATAACGCAGACGGCCATGATTCCGGCCCAGACGGCGAGGCTCCGGGTGCATTCGGCAACCGGCTTCCTCAGTACCAGCACCCCGAGCACCCACGCGACGAACACGAAGACAATCGAGATCGGCTTGGTCAGCAGCGCGAGCACGAATAGCACCGTCCCACCGACTTCGCGCAGTGTCCTTTCCTTGCTTTTCGGATCGGTAAGGTTGAGCAGGTACAACCACAGCGCCGAGAGCCCGAAGCATCCCGAGAGGATGTTGTTCAGGCCCGTTACCCACGAGACCGGCTCAACCTGCACCGGATGGATTCCGAACAGCAGCGCACCGGCCGCGGCAGCCCATTCGTTTCCCACCAACAGCAAGAGGATGCCGAAGACAAGCAGCACGTTGACGGCGTGCAACACGACGTTTGTGGTATGGTAGACCGCCGGGTTAAGAGTATACGTCCCCAAACCCGGCTCGTTGACCGTGTGACTGAGCCGCGCGGGGCCCGCGAGTATCGCGTACGTCGTGAAGAAGACCGGTGCATAAAGCTGCTCGTAAACCTTAGTGTCCGCCTGATTACGCGAAATGAGCGGGTGGTCCCAGAAGTACCAGACGCCCGCCGGCGTGACGGGGTTGATCAGCTTATTGTTATAGACATGAAGATCGTCGTCGTAATTGATAAAGTCGTTTCCAGGCGCACGGCAAAACACCATAGCCGTGATCAGGACAAGGACAATCGCGATGGCGTACGGATACCGTCCGGCACGCGCTGGCGTCAGAGACGTGGCCGCGGAGATGCGCGGCACCGCATTGCGACGTCCACGCTGGCGAGGTGAGCGCTCTTTAATAGGCATCGTTCAAACCGTTCGATTCCGGAAACCCGGGTTGGATCAGTGAGGTAATTCGCACATCGGCGCGTCGATTCCTCCCTCACTGCCGGATCGCCCCGGTTATTCTACCTTCGACGAGAGCCGGGCCGAAGCGCGGTCGGCTATAATGGTCTCCGGCAGGGTAGGTTTCCACGCGCCAGACGCGCTGAATACGAACGGTCCCTGCGTTCCGTGCGGGTTTGGGAGGAAAGGAAATGACGTTTAGACGAGTTGTTCTGTGTGGAGCGCTTTGGGTGGTTGCCGCCACGGCGGCTCTGGCGGGGCCGCCCTACCTGACCGACGATCCCGATCCGGTCCCGTACCATCACTGGGAGTTCTACACCTTCCTGACGGGTGACTGGACACGCGGCGCGGCCAATGTGGCCGGGCCGGCTTTCGAGGTCAATAACGGAGTCGCTCCGAGTACGCAACTCCATCTGATTGTGCCGGAATCCCGAGTTTCCCTCGACGGGGTCAGAGCGGCCGGCCCGGGCGATATCGAGGCGGGCGTCAAGTACCGTCTTCGGATGGAAACGCCGGGATGTCCGGAAATCGCGACATTCCCGCTGATCGAGCTGCCGACCGGCGACTCATCCGAGGGTCTCGGCAACGGCCGCGCCTGGGGCAAGATCCCACTGTGGATCGAGAAGAACCGTGGACCGTGGACGTCGTACGGTGGGGGTGGCTACGCTTTCAATAATGCTCCCGGCGAGCGCGACTTCGCTTTTGGCGGCCTCCTCGTCCAGAGAACGTTCACTCCGGCTCTGACGCTCGGCGCGGAAGTCTTCCTGCAAGGCGCCCAGGCGCGGCAAATGGGACCGTCGACAGTTCCCGGCGCCCGCGAATCGTCGATTTGGAACGCCGGCGGCACGTACAACTTCACTCCCGACTTCAGCCTCCTGTTCAGCGCCGGCCATAGCTTCCAGGGCGACGGAAACAGCGTCCTGTACGTGGCCCTCTATCGAACCTGGGGGCCGGGCGCGCCGTAACCATGTGCTCGGATGCTATCGAGCGGCCGCGGCGCTCGCGGCGGTGGCGCGGAGCTTCGGGTCATCGGCGGAGGATGGCTTCTTCGGGAGGGTGACTGTGAAGATGGAGCCTTCTCCAGGGGTGCTCTTGACGCGAATGGCCCCGCCGTGGGCGTTGACAAGGGCGCGGGTGAGGTAGAGGCCAATGCCGGTGCCCTCGGCTGATGCGGCGGGGTTATGGCCACTCGTTTCCGCGATGCGGTAGAACTTATCAAACACACGTTCGGCTTGCTCCGAAGTCATGCCGACGCCCTCGTCGGCAACGCTGACATCGATCGACGTCCCCCGGTCTTCCAGCCGGATGTCGATCGGTCCGCCGTTCGGCGAGTACTTGATGGAGTTACTGATCAGGTTGATGAGTATCTGCTCGAACTTGTCGGGGTCGGCTTCGATGGTGACGGCGCCGTCGGGACCGTGAACCCGCAAATCGTGCCGGTCGGTGTGCTGGCGCATGACCCCGGCGACCTTTTCCATACGCCGTCGAACGTCGAACGTTTGCGCGTGGAGCGCGACTGGCATCCCGGCCTCGACTCGGCTGTTGTCGAGGAGCTCGTTGGTCATCCGCAGCAGACGGTCGCACTCGCCTCGTACGATCTCGTACATCTCGTGGCGCTCGTCCTGCGAGATGCCTTCCGCTTCCGGCGTGTCGAGCATCGCCAGCGTGTCGATGAAGCCCTTGACTGCGGTCAGGGGATTGCGAAGCTCGTGTGATGCGAAAGAAACGAACTCGGCGCGCAGCGTGTCGGCGGCCTTAAGGCGGCGGGCCATGTCATTGAGCTCGATGGCCAGATCCTGCATCTCGTCTCGGCTCCGGATGCCGTGCAGCCGGAAGTCGAGCTCCCCGCGTCCGATCGTGCGCAGGGCGAGCGCAATTCGATTGACCGGCGCGAGGAGGCTGCGCGCGACGAAGAACGACGTTATCGCGCTGGCCGCCACGATCACCAGAAAGAGGGCGATCAGCGGCTGACTCAGGTTCTGGTCGAGTGCGAGCGTGACCTGCCGCACAGCTTCCGAGTCCGGAACAGTGTCGGTGATTGTTACATGGACAACCCCGTACACGGAGACGGTCACCAACACGAGGAGCGCAAGGCTAAAAGTCGAAAACGCGAGCGTCACCTTGTCCGTTAGCCGGACGCGCAGCACGGTTCGAGTATAGACATGTCCAATGACCCAGAGACCGCCGACCATTGCGGCAAATGCGAACATAGCCTCAATGTGGACCGTAAGCGCGGTGGTCTGATCCGGCGGCACGGCTCCGGAGCAAAACAGAAGGGCTTCTCCGAGCACCATCAGGATAAAGGCTAGATTAACGATCGGCTTTCTTCGCAGGCGGCGAGGGGTGCCGATCAATACGACCACGTATCCGACGATCCGCATCAAGCTGGAGATGTCCAGACTGCGGAGTGGGTTGCTGCTGACCGTGGCGAGAAGACCGGCCAACATCATGCATGCGAAACCCGCCGACCGCAGGGCATGTCCGGAGTGAGTGTCGTTCCACCGGCGGCGCGTTCGGGCATGCGTGGCGAAGTGCAGCCAGCTTCGAATTGACAGGTATGTCAGCGCGCTGCTGGCGGCGAACAGGAAGAACACGAGAACCAGTGTGACCAGTGTGACGGTCGCCATTTTGCTGGGCCCAAACTTACCAACTCGGGATAGCCGGGCTGATCCGGCCCGACACCTCGACGCCGTACTTCGACACTCTCGCACCGAGAGAAGACGAGTTGACCTTTCGTACCCGATTGCACGCGGATGGGCCGAACGAGTCGGGGTGATCGCACCGGCGTGGAGCGGCGTTACTGCAGTCTGACGAGCGCTGCCTTGACTTTGAGGACGGCAAGCGGACCTTCGCCGGGGTTACCGGGATTACCCGCCGGCACCCCATCTATGGTTACACCCACTGTATTCATACCGCGAGTTGCCGGCGAACGTTCCGAGTCGGGTAGGTCGACATCAACGGCTTTGAGAGCGATTTTGCCGCCGGAATCTTGAGCGGCCTGTTCCGCCTCGACGAGGATCTGACCGAGGCTTTTGCTGTCTTCTTCTGTTTGCTCGTCGTAGTTCCAGCCGATCGTAATCACGTGCGCTGCTTTGGTCGCGTCGTTTACGACAATTTCCGGCATGGCATAAGCGGGTGCCGTCGGCGGGGCCGCGGCCTTCTGTGCGGCGGGAGAATCCTTGTCTGAGGAATCGCTATCACCCAGGAAATATCTGTTGACGCCAATCAATGCGGCGACGAGCAATATAATGCCCACAATGGAATATGCTTGTTTCATGGCCTTAATGATAGAAGAATTCTGCGGGAGTGTCAAGCGTGCAAGGCAAGAAATGCCGCGTTACGGCCGGTAACACCGTCGCGTCGAAAGGAGAAGAAACTGTCGCCATCCGCGAACGTATCGTCATCGCTCACGGAAACATGAGTCGATGGAACACCATAATCGATCGCCTGACCGGCAATGACACCGCGCAAGTCAAGGCAGTAGCGATTTGGGCGGGTAGGGTGGCGGCTGAGGGATTCCACCGCGGAAAAGTGCCCCGCAACCGCGATGTCGACCTCGTATGAGACACCGGCAATTGCCGGCCCGATGGCGACTAACGTATTTGCCGGGCGCGTTCCGTATTCTCGCTCCATCGCCGCCAGCGTGCATTGAACAATGTTCGCGGCTGTCCCACGCCATCCGGAGTGGGCCAGCCCGATCGCGGACCGGACCGGGTCGACAATGTAGATGGGGACGCAGTCCGCAAACATCAGGAGCAAGAGGAGTCCACGTCGCTGCGTAATAAGCGAGTCGACGCGGGCGGCGATCGGACCGGCGTTATCGGCGACGGCGACCGAGTTGCCGTGGACCTGTTCGGCTGTCACGACACTGTCGGCGTCAATGCCAAGTGCGTTCAGCAGCCGCATTCGGTTGGCGGCGACGTTCTCCGTGGTGTCGCCGACGTGGCCTCCGAGGTTGAGCGATTCGTACGGGACGCCGCTGATACCTCCGGTCCGGGTCGTGTAGCCGTGTGTAACCCCGGGAAGGGCGCGGAGGGTGTTGGAGACCGCGATAACAAGCCCGCCGCGATCCTCGCGGCCCCAGAGGATTGGAGGTGGAACGGTCCCGCCCCACCGCGGAAAATGAGACATACGGCGACCATATTCGGAGACGTCGATATCACTCGGCAAGCTCATACATGTCAATATCGCCGGAGAGGAGAGCCTCCTTGGTGGCCGCCTCGCAAAGGAAGTCGAGCTTGGCGAGGTATTCGCGCACAGTCATAACGACCGTGGCGTGCGACCAGGCAAGCGGCGATACCGAGATGGGGTCGCCGCTGTACGGGTGGATTTGCTCGGCCAGAACGCCGGAATCGAGGGTGTGACGCCGGACCCATTCGATGATTTCAAGTGCTCGTCCGAGGTCCGAAAGGCTCCTGGCTTTGGCGATGTACCACTCGGCGAGCCAGAGGGTGCAGATGATCCACGGGTTTCCGGGGACGTTGGCCACATCCTGGCTGACTTGATGGTAATAGTCATTCTCGTAACGAGCAATGCCGCCAATGTCGGTGCGGCACCAGAGGCGCTCCTCAATCTGGGTCATCGTGGAGACAACCATGGGGTCGTCGGCCGCAAACATGCCGAACTGGAAAAGGCCGTACACGCTTGCGTCGATTGTCAGGTCGAGAGTTGTCAAACCTGTGTGGCGGTCGATGGTCAGGCGGCGGACGAATCGCTTCTCCTCGGGGTACCACAAATGCTTAATGGTTGCTTTCTTGATCGCATCCATCGAACGCCGGAACTTGACAGCGCGGTCTTCATCTCCGAATGTCTCGGCGAAGTTCGCGGCGGCATTCAACCCGGCCCAGACCGTGGCGACCGTAAACGTGTGGATGCCGTGCCGCTCCTCCCAGAGGTCGTAGGATAGCCCGGGAAGGCACGTGTGCGGCTCACGATAGGATTCCATAAACTCGCCGGCGCGGCGGATGAGGGGCGAGTACAGCGGGCGGATGAACTCGACATCTTTGTACCGGTCATAGTGCTCCCAGAGCGCCCAGATGACCAAAGCGGTCTCGTCCTCCTGAATGGGGAGTTGTGGGTTGCCGTCTTGATCGGCCCAGGGATGCCACGAGGAGCCGAGCGACTTGTCCGGGTTATACTTGTGCAGCAGACAACCCTCCGGCAGGAGGACGTCCTTGCAGAACTCGTAGAAGTTGCGCGTAACATCCGGCTGGCCGGCCATATCCAGCGCGAAGGCGACAAGTGCCCCGTCGCGCGGCCACATATACGAATACGTGTCGTTGTTGTAGTCCAGATAATCACTATCGTTGGCCGCGATAATGGCTCCCCGGTTGTCGATCTGTGTGCGTAAGATCAAGAGAGACTGCTTGTAAAGGGTAACAAGCGGCTCGGGGAGGTCGCCGTACGGGATGTTGTCCTTGTTGACCCAGCGATTCCAGTACGTGCGCACGCGATGCAGGAAGAACTCGGGGCCCCGCTCGCGCACGAGACCGTCGATTAGCTTGACTGCCTGGTAGTCCTCGCCCGCGGCGAGCCAGTAGTAAACCACCTCACAGCGGTTCAGTTTGACATGCGCGCCGATCGTACTGTCGACGGAGCCCTGAGCAATGGCGTTCATTCCGAGCACGCCATCCTCGGCGTCGCGCCAGGTGCCTTCCGCACCATGCGCCCGCGAGACGCCGACTGCGTAGTGCTCCACGCCGTACTGAGGGTTTTCGCTTCCGACGCAGACGTTGGCGAGAAGCCAGCACTTGCCTTTGTAGTGAACCATGGACCGAAGGTTCGGGGCGTAATACGCGGTATTTCCTTCCGACGAGGCCCAGATGTTGAAATCATGGTGCCAGAAGAGACGCACGTCTCGTGGCATGGGTAACAGGTTCTCGATCTCGACCTTGCGGATGTACAGATCCCTGTCGAAATCGACGCAATCCCGGCAGGTCAGTCGAATGCCGAGTCCCCAGTGGACTGCCGTAACGGCTGTTACGAGCGTCTCGTTCTCATAACGGAGCTGCTTATGCCACGACGGTTCGTGGATCCACGACAACTGACCGTCAACCCATACGCCGAACCGGCACGCTTGTCCTCGAGTGTGGTTTTCCTGGCCTACATAGGGAAAGTAGATATCCCGAAGGGTGTATCGGGAGTCAAATGTGATCAGGAGGTTTCCATTCCCGATCGGAATATCACGTGGCATTCTGTTGTGCAGCGGGCCGTGCAGGCGCCGTCCTCTCTGTCACTTGATTATACCATGTGTATCGGCAGCGAGCGGGAGCCGGGGCCACGCCTGATCCCATCGCGGGATAGGCCTCGAAGGCTGTCATTCCTCCTGGTCGTTGTCCGAGAGTGGGCCGGAGCGCGTGGACCAGACGAAGGGAGCCACTTTGGGGATTTCGATGCCGCCGATGTCGAGGATGAAGCCGGCAGTTCCTTCCGACGGCTTGACACTAACGCTGAGGGGGCCGCGTTCGGCCCGAATGCGCTCGCGGACTTCGGCCAGGGCCGCCTTGAGGTCGCGGACCGATCCGGACTTGCGTAGTTGTTCGAACTGGGAAATCCCTTCGGAGATGAGTTGTTCCGCGCGCTCGAATTCATTGCTGGTATATGCCACACGGGCGAGGTGCTCGGTGGCGCAGGCAACCATGTAGGCGTCGCCGGCGGTCGCATACAGGTCGCGGCCCCGTTGAACATAATCGTGCGACTCCGGGTAGTTACCCGTCCGATAGGCGACCTTGCCGAGGGACAGGAGCGTCCATGCCACGCCTTCCTTATCGCCGATCCGATTGTAGGTCTCGTGTGCTTGCGAGTATCGGTCGTGCGCCTCTTCGTAGCGGTGGTCGCGATAGGATATCTTGCCGAGGTTCTCGAGCGACCATGCATAGCCGGCCTCATCGCCCATCTCCTGGAAGATTGCCAGACTTTCCATCAGGGCCTCCTCGGACCGGGCGAGGTCGTTGTGGCGAAATGCGGCCTTTCCAAGGGCGTTTAGGGCGTGGGCTGTGCCGTTTCGGTCGGTGCCCTTTCGGAAGTTCTGCACACTCTCATCGAGATTGGCAACCGCGGCCTCGAAGTTACGGAGCCGATGGTTGGTACGTCCGAGGTTGTAAAGCGACCAGCAGAGCCCGTTGAAGTCGCCCAGCCCGGAAAACAACGAAGCGCTTTCCTCGAATGCAGCCCGGGCCTCTTCAAGCGCACGCCGCCGGTACAGGATCTTTCCCAGGTTGTTCTGGCACCATGCAACCCGGCTGACGTCACCCATGTCGCGAAAGATCGAAATGGCCTCCACCAACAACGACGATGCCTCTCGGTATTTGCCCTGTTGGTAGGCTTCCTTCGATTGCGTCGTGAGGCGTCGAGCCCGCGCCGTCGTCGGCCGGCCGGTTAGACCCGCCCCCGACTCGAGTCGAAAACTGGGCTCATCCCATTCGCTGCGTCCCTTATTGTTAAAGCCACTCTCAGACTCTGGCATTTTACCGCAGTCTCCGTACTGGCCGGCAGGAACCGGGGGAAGCGTCGGCCTCCTTCTCCAACGAACATCTCGCGGGTGAGACCGCCCCGTTTTTCGACCCGACTATTTGGTCTTGCCTTCGACAAAGAGCTGGGCCGAATACGGCTTGACACTGAACTGCAAACGAGTAGACGCTATCTTGCATCTATAGCTACGATTGCGGGTCTGGTAGTCCTTTCTCGAATAGATTAGCACGATTTTCGTAAAATTCTATCAGCAAGCAGGCGGCAATCAAAAAAAACATGTTCGGTTACGGTCGACACCGATAGACGGGCGAAGTGCCCGTGCCGGGGACAATGGGGGCCACGGGTCTTGACATTGGAACTAGCTACGAGGCATGGTGTCGAGCAAGCCCGGTGGCCAAATAGCTTGCCGCGAGGCTGAGGGCGCACGTGATTATTGCAAACGTTTCCACGACCCGCGTGTCGCCGGCGATGACGGCATCGTAGATCGCAAGGGACATGGTTCGAGTCAATCCGGGAGTGTCACCCGCCACCATGAGAGTGGCCCCGAAATCGCCCAGTGCGCGGGCGAAGGTGAGGGCGGTTCCCGCGATCAGTGCGGGAAAGGCAAGGGGAACCAGAATCCGCAGGAACACGGCAAGCCGCCCGGCGCCGTCTATGCGGGCAGCATCGACGATTTCCGGATGGACAGACGCCAGCCCCACCCGTGCTTGCGTAATGAAGAGGGGGATACCCGCCACGGTCGCCGCCACCACCGCACCCTGCCACGTGAACACGAGGCCGAGCGGCCGGTGCCAGAGTACTTCCCAGAGCCAGCCGATCGGGCCGGTCCGGGACAAAAGCACCAGCAGCGCGTAACCGAGAACGGTGGGCGGCATCACGAGCGGCAGGAGGACAACGCCTTCGGCCAGCGCGCGGCCGCGAAACCGGCGTCGAGCAAGCGGGTAAGCGACCGCGAGACCCAGAACCACCGACAGCAGGGTGGACCAGCCCGCGACCCGAAGCGAAAGCCAGAACGGCGACCAGTCCACGAGTTGTCTCCGTAACCCGGCAAAGCCGGTACCAACAGAAGAACAGAGGAGATTTCACCACGGAAAGCACGGACATCGGAACGTCCCGTGTCCGTCCATTCCGACTTTTCGGTGGTGAAAACTCCTGAATCGTATGTTGCGTGGCGCCTTACATGCAAGTTACGGCGTCTTGACGGTTGGCGCGGCCGCCGGCAGTTCGTACCCATATCGATGCCACGTTGACGCCGCCTGAGGGCCGGTCAGGAAGGCCAGGAAGCGAGAAGCAAGCGCCTGGGAGGTGGACGCCGACACGATGCCGGCGCTCTGGATAATCGGGGCGTGGTCTGCTGCAGGGACGATAACATAAGGGTCAGTTGTGTCCTCGATCACAAGCGACAGAGCCGTAAAGGCCGCGTCGGCCGCGCCACTGCGCGCGAACTGGAGCGCCTGATCGATGTTCTCGGCGTATACAAGCCTGTCCTTGATAGTCGACGTGAGGCCCGCATGGTCGAGAGCCTGGTCGGCGGCGACACCGTACGGCGCAACGGCCGGGTTCGCGATCGCCACATGGACGTAGCGCGGATCGGACAGGTCCTCGACACGCGATGGATGCAGCGGCGAGTCCTGCCGGGTCCAGAGGACGAGCTGGCCGATTGCGTAGGGGCTTACCGATGCTTTCTCGACCAGTCCCTTGGCTGCGAGTCGCACAACAGAAGCCGTGTCGGCGGCGACGAAGACGTCGACCGGCGCTCCCTGCTCGATCTGCGACGCGAGCAGTTTTGTCGAGCCGAAGGTAGGCGTCACGGTAGCTCCGTACGCCTTCTCGAAGGCCGGTATCAACGCTTCGGTAAATACACGCTGAAGGTTGGCCGCCGCGGCCACTCGGAGCGTATCTGCCCGTGTCGCCGGCGCCGCCACAAGAAGGTACAGAACAAGGGCGAGCCAGAACAAAGTCCGGTGTGACTTCCGTTGCAAGGGATTCTTAGCGAGCAATCATTACCTCCGTTGACTTGACGAGGGCATAGGCCTCGACCCCTGATCGCAGCCCGAGACGCTCGACCGAAGATCGGGTAATCACGGACACGATTTCCTGACCGTTACCGAGGTCCAGTACCACCTCGCAGAGAATTCCGTCACCACTGATCTCGCGAACCACGCCGCGAAGCCGGTTTCGCGCGCTAATCTGGATCTCATGCGGCTCCGCTTCCGGCGCCCTTGCAAGTTCCTGGCCGAGTTCCTGTCGAATGCGGGCGATGGCGGCCTCGTCGTACAGCCGCCATCCCCGCCAATCCCGCTCCGGTGTCGGAATTCGCCCCTGCTTTTCCCAAACCGCCAGAGTCTTCGGCGTAACTTGTAGGCTTTGCGCCACCTGGGCGCGCGTGAGCTTTATGGCCATGGTGATGGGTAACTGAGGTAAGTATACCCGATCGAGGGTTTGCGAGGATCATCTCGGCGAAGACTTGTTTGGCCGGCTTCACTTTCCACGCTCGGCGCTGGCGATGACTTCGCCGGTCGCCGTGATCGTTTCCATGTGGTGCCATCGTTCGAGCAATCGCTGGTAGCTGCTCGCCCCCTGCACCCGGCACGCCGCCAGGCATGGGCCGTTAGCTTGCTTGCTCCTGCGGATTCACGGGGCTCTCTAAACGCTTGCCGGGTACCATGGATTGCATACGGCTCTCACATTGCGATTTCGGCGGTATTCTACATCGAAATCGACGTGCCGTTGTGTGGCGTTATCAGCAATAAACCCGATTAAAGTGTCTGTTTGTGTCGATAAATCATACTGCTCGCCGCTTGATCGAGCGTTTGACCCGCAAAAATTTCGATTGACAAGCTGGAATCGTGTGCTATAATTGCTCTGTCGGTACCTATCGCTAAAATAGGCTATTATGGGCAGGGAGGCGTTGAATAAACGATCGGTTATGAAAGCGTCCCGCCGTAAAGATCGATTATCGGCGTGTTTTCTCACAATCTCGGAGTGCTGGAAGGGATACGGATGTCAAGTGGAACAGTTAATCGTTTTGCTAGCGTTGCAAGACAGAGAAACGCCGGCAAACGGACGGACTCACCCAACTTTACGCAATTTATGAGCATTATCGCGTAATGGGCGCCTCCGTTATTCAACCGGCCGGGAATGCCGGATTTGCTGCGGGCATGATGTTGAACCGGTTTTACAGAATCGGATGAGACAATTGCTATACAAATCAGCAATGGCCGTCAGATCCGGTCGAGATGGACTTAGCCGATCGGTGCGCCATCCGCGCACGACTCTCAAGATTATGGAGTAAACAATGAAACTTCGGACAACGTTGATTCTACTCGCGGTAATGCTCCTCGTCGCCGCAGTGGCCTCGACCAGAGCGAACGCGACGCCGGCGCCGCCGGCATCTCCTCGGATCGTGATCGATCTCTCGCAGGGAGTCCCCAATTTCGTTGGGACTTC
>JBKQWH010000167.1:0-4143 GCA_052139635.1 Capsulimonadaceae bacterium | reverse complement strand
TGAAGCGGAAGGAACTTACCCCCAACCACTCCTTAGAGGAAAGGGAGTCCCGATCGGAATCGACTCCGGCTCGCCGCTCGCCGCCCCATCCGAAACGGGTCGCGTAAGAGTCCGGATCTAGCGGGGTCGCCCGGACGTCTTCGTCACGATCCGGGGAGACCAGCACGCTCAGGCTGACGAAACGCTGGTCGAAGCGGTGCCGCGCGGAAAGCCACTGTGCCACACAGCGAATGCGGTGGTCCGCCGTCGTTTTCGCATGGGAGTCCTGCACACGGTCCGCTAGGGCGCGCTCGAGCGGAGTCTCGGAGGCAACCGCCTTGCGGATCGATTCGAGCGCGGTCCGGAAGACATCGTCTGACGGCGTGTCGACATGGGACTGGGTCGGTCTGGGTTGTGCCGCCGGCGGCCGGCATGCGTCCGCCAACCGGCGGTATGAGTCCGCAGACCGAGTGCGGTAATCGATGTACCGGAACTGGCGCAGCACGTCAGGGATGGTGCAGGTGGAGATCAGGAGCGGCACGAAGTGGCGGGCGCGGTTCGTTGGATCGCGAAAGAGGGTCGTGTGGCGCTCGAGAGATACCCAGTCCGAGCCGAATGAGTTCGCGGACATTGCCAGCACAAGCACGCGCGAGCTTTCGAGCCCTTGCTCGATCTTCAGTCCAATCGGATCTCCCGGCAGTATTTCCCACTCGTCGAACCAAACGCGCATGCCGTCGGCGCGGAGCCTCTCGGCAAGGGCGAGGACGGACGGTTTGTCTATCGAGCTGTGGCTAAGGAAAACGTCAAAGGCGAACTGCCGCACGCCGATATCGCGGCTGCCAACCGCGTCAATGTCGCTGTCTCTCCGGTTGTCATTTGCGCTATCCATCTCTCTGGTAGATATTACCTCACTTCGCCGGTATGCTGTATGTTTGGCAGCCAACAGCCTTATGGCTTGCCGTCTTTTCGCAAGTGTGATACAGGTTAGTCAACAGTCGAATAAGAAGGCGGTGAAACGGGTCCGGATTAATGTTTCTACGTTCGACTGCCAGTTACGAACATATGCGAGTATCCAATTTTCGGCACGTATCTTTCGTATCGCACGCTTCTTATCAACTGCGTTGACAGTATGTCAGCCATTCGGCTATACTGCGGATAACCCCGCGATGCACTCGCCTGTCGCCAGGAACACTTCGCGCTCCCACATGCACCGGACGCTTGCGAGATTGTCGGCCTTGATCGGGACGCTGTCGACTGCGAGTGGTTGGTCGCTTTATGTGTCATATGACGAAGGTATTGGACGTCATTCTGGCCCTCCTGCGATCGAAACGTCCGTCGAGTAGGATCTCCTCGATATCGCCGGCCGGCCGACGATCCGGTCTGCTTCTACGCACTCCGCTCGGACCTCTTGGCCGACCTCATCGCGGTCACCGGCACCTCGTGAACAGATTACTTACGACTGACGCGAGACGAAGAGTCGTTTTTGTAGAAGAGAACCGACGGTTCTACTCCCTGGAACCACTCCAGCTGTATGTGGGTTCCCAACGATATTCGCGCATGAGTACACGGCTATGCTGACCCCTGAAACGGAACAACGTGTGATGGCCCGAGCCTTACGGCTGGCTGCCCTAGTAAGTCGACATGCCCGCCCAAATCCGACGGTCGGCTGCGTACTACTCGACGCCGCGACCGGCGCGAGGGTGGGGGACACATGCGGAGGTGTGGGCGCGCCGTTTGCGGCTGTCCGCCTGGCGACACTCCCCACCCACGAATTCTGGGACATCACACCCGACGCAGCACACGCCCGTCGCGTCGACGCTGGACGACGCCGGACTCGAGGGCCGGCCGGCCGTTGACGAGAACGTGGACAATACCGACGGAGTACTGGTGGGGATCTTCGAAGGTTGCGCGGTCGATGATGGTCGACGGGTCGAAGACCGTGATATCGGCGCAGGCGCCGGGGCGCAGGACGCCGCGGTCGGAGAAGCGCAGGCGGCTCGCGGGAAGGCTGGTCATACGCCGGACGGCCTCCGCCAGAGACAGGACCCCGCGCTCGCGGACATAGCGACCGAGCAGCCGGGTAAAGGTGCCGTACGAGCGCGGATGGGTGTTCTCCTTCGACTGCGGCCCGCCGGCATCGTGCGCAAGTCCGTCGGAGCCGATCATGGTGTGGGGATAACGCAGAATCTGCTCGACATTCTCCTCAGACATGGCGAAGTTGACGCCGCCGACCCAGCCGTCCTCGCCGGCAATCAGGTCGAGGGCTGCCTCGGCCGGTGGCTTGCCGGCTGCGGCGCCCAGGGCTGCCAGGGTCATCCCCTGCGCATCGGGCCGGTTACGGGCAATCGCCACGCGGATGGCGTCCCAATCGAAGTTTCTCGACTCCATATCCGCAAGGATTCGAGCCCGCGCCGACGGATCACTCAGCCGCGCGAGCGTATCCTCCGTCGTGCCCTCCATCGCCCATGCCGGCAGGAGGATCACCGTGAGCCCGGTCATGAACGCCGTGTACGGGTACTGGTCGGTCAGCACGTCCATCCCCCGAGCGCGCGCCGACTCCATCATGCCGATGGTGGTATCGATCTTGGACCAGTTGGCGGGGCCCTCCGCCTTGTGGTGCGAGAGCTGCAACCTCGCGCCGGCCGCCTCGGCGATGTCGATGGCCTCGCGGACGCTTTCGACAAGTGTGTCCCCTTCGTTGCGCAGGTGGGTCGCGAAGAAGCCGCCATTCTGCGCCGCAACCTTGACAAGGGCAACCTGCTCGTCGAAGCCGGCAAACGAGCCCGGAACGTACTCGAGGCCCGTGGAAATCCCTACCGCCCCCGCGTCCATCGCTTCCTGAACCCTGGCCTGCATGCGCTCCAATTCGTCTGCATCGGGCACCCGGCTGTCGAATCCCATAACCCCTTTACGAATGGTTCCGTGGCCGGCCAGCGTACAGATATTGAGGCCAATACCGGAGTCGCCCACGAGGCCAAGGAAATCGGAGAGATTATTCCACCGCACTTTCCCGCCTCCACGCTCGATCCAGCGGGTCTCCATATTGAAGACGGGATCGTTGGTCACCAGGCCGACACTGATTCCGCAGTTGCCGACGACCTCGGTTGTGACACCCTGAGCGAGGCTGCTCTCCATGTACGGGTTGTCCAGCAGGGCGAGGTCCGAATGGGTGTGAATGTCGATAAATCCGGGGGCTACGGCCATCCCGGTCACGTCGAGCGTCCGCGCGGACGGCACGGACGACAGGTCCCCGACCGCCGTGACTCGGTCGTCGGTGATGGCAACATCGGCGACGGCGGGCGGATTGCCCAGGCCGTCAAATACGAGCCCGCCGCGAAGAATGAAATCGGGATTCAATATCAACTAGCTTTCTTTCTCTAGCTCCCCGCTGGAAGGCGAGGATTTAAGCAGCGAAACCACGGGAGTCGGATAATCCGGAACTCCCATTTCCGTGATTTCCGAACTTTCCGTGGTTGAATCTTTCTAAACGATTGTTACAAGTTTTACTTGCTGGCCGCGACTCGCGCGGGAGACCGCGGGGAGCCGGCTTTGCGCCGGCCTCGCTTGGGCCGGTTCGACTCCTCAGCCAGGATCCAGCGGAGGTGCTGCAGCGCGCGCTGCTGCAGCCGGGACACGTGCATTTGCGAGATGTTAAGCTGCTGGGCGATTTTCGCCTGCGACAGGTCCTCGAAAAAGCGCAGCTCAATCACCTGACGCTCACGCGGATCGAGAAGCGCGATCGCTCGGCGGACATCGCTGTAGGCGTCGATATCCGACAGTCCCCGATCGTGCTCGCCGATAACATCCATCAGCGTGGCACTATCGCCGCCCGCGCCGCTGTCGAGGCGCGTGTCAAGAGAAATCGTGTTGGCAAGATGAGTGATCTCGAGGGCCTCGAGGGTCCGGTCCTCGGTCGCGCCGAGGACCGTCGCGATCTCACGCAGGGTTGGTGATCGGCCCAGTTTTGCGGTCAGTGTGTGCTGGGCCTTGCGGGCGTTAATCGAGAGCTCCTGCAGCCACCGTGGCACCTTGACCTGCCAGGTCTTATCACGAAAGTGGCGCTTGATCTCGCCCACGATCGTCGGCATGGCGTAGGTCGAGAACTTGACGTCCTTCGAGGGATCGTACCGGTCGAGGGCATTGATCAGGCCGATATTGCCGACC
>JBKQWH010000166.1:0-8021 GCA_052139635.1 Capsulimonadaceae bacterium | reverse complement strand
TCCTGCATGCGCGCCTGCAGCCTTCCGCTGTTGGTAACGGGGGCGTCGAGCAGCCAGCGGATGCTCGACGATTGCAGCGCTTGAAGGGCCTGTGCGGCCAACTCGAGGGCGCGGTCCGTTTCCTCGACATCCTGGTATGTACCGTGGAGGTCCGCGATGGTGCGAATACACCCGTCGCGGCAGCGCAGGAGCACGCTCCCGCTCAGGGCCGTTTCCAGGGTAACGAGCAGGCTGTAGGCGTCGATAACCACGGGTCGGCCGAGTACCGCTTCAGGCGGCAATTGGGCCGCGCGCCGGCGCGCCAGATCCTTGTCGGAGCACGCCGCGAGCGTCACGGCGTTGCGCTGGCGATCGTGCAGACTGTAACGGTCGCCAACCAAGCGGGCCGCCGTGGATGCGGTGTACCCGCGCTCCAGGAGCCAGGATAGATCGGCGACTGCGCCTTGCAGGGTACGCAACTGCTCGGGACCGAACAACTGCCGGTCTTCCGGATTCTGGCCCCGATGGCGCTTCTCTTCTAACTCACCCATCCATGTTCCTCCCGATTTGTATAACATTACACTACCCCAAACGGGACGGTATCACGGCATGGAGCCGCAAAATCCGTCGAGTTCGGGGATTGTCGGGGTGTCGCCGTCAGTTCAATCGGGCGAGGTATTCTCTGAGCTTTGAAGCGTACTGGGGAAAGACGATCTCGGGCTCCAGCAGGCCGGGCACCCATCTCTTCTCCCACTCGACGCTGACATAGCCGTCGTAGCCGAGGTCATTGAGGATTTGCAAGCCCTCGAAGATGGGGATGTCTCCCTCGCCGAGCAGGCAATAGGGCTCCCCGGGCCTGCTGTCCTTGACATGGGTCAGACGCACGCGGCCGCCGATCTGGAGGGCTGTCTGGGCGGGAGTTTCCTGGTGCCGCGGCGGATGGTGCAGGTCCCAGAGGACTCCGACGCGCGGGTGGTCGACCAGGCGCAGGACATCCGCAATCTCGGCGCCGGTCGAGAACGCATCGTGTGTTTCGAGCAAGACGGAGACGCCGTCCCGGCTGGCCGCGTACTCCCCGGAAGTTCGCAGGCAGTCCGCCACGAGGCGGACCGCATCCTCGCGTGTGACGCCTTCCGGGATGGCGCCTCCGAAGATACGGACGAAGGGCGCGCCCAGGGCCGCCGCCATGTCGACGGCGCGGCGAGCGGCGTCGAGGTTGTCGTCGGTGGTCTCGGGGTCCGAGAACTTTACCGACGAATCGATTCCGGCCAGCGCCAAACCGGCGTCCTCGAAGCGGCGGCGAGTGGCCGCAAGCGCGGAGTCGGTTGCGAACTCCGGCGCTCCGGCGAGGTCCAGATGCTCGCCCAGTCCGCGCAATTCGACTGCCTCGTAGCCGAACTCACGGCAGCGGTCAATGATCTCGTCAAGCGTCCACTCTGGGCACCCGAGTGTAGAAACTGCTAACTTCATCGTCGATCCCTTCCCGATTCTGCGACCAAATCAAAAATGTCTTGCACCTGCCTCGTTACGATGGTCGCAGGACAGGGCCGATACCGGCCAATCTGCCGCATTTTGTAGACGAGTTAACAACGTACCCGCAGTTTCGCACAGTTGCGGGCTTCCACAAACAGGTTATACCGCTATCATTATACATCAACCCGCGTGATTTGACGATAGGTCTTACGGGTAATCGTCTTCCAGAGTTCGAGAGGTGCCATGCTTCGGCTCTGAGAAACCTGACGACGCCGTCCCGCCTTCGGCAAGCCACCTCTGCCCGTTGTCCTCGACTACCCTCGACGCTCCCGACGAGACCGCCAACGCCCGCGTCCATTCCGACCGTGGGATGGGCGTCCCCGCCCGTCCGCCGCTGGCCAACACCCTCGCCACCGACCGCAGCCGTAGACGGGACAAAGGGCACGAAGGGAAGCCATCTGCCAACCAAACCGCAAACGCCGTGCCCGTCGCCGCGTCCGCGCCCCTGGTCTCGCCCCCGTCAACGTTGCCTCCGGGTGCCACGCATCACAATGCTTTCCCGACTCTAGTGATCCACGCTGCGGGCCGCAATGGTAGACAGAATCCATCGATAATAGTCGTCGGAAATGTTCCAAATGTTCCGCGATTACGGTGATTTTGCGGCCCGATTGATTTTCTTGATTACGCGCGTTTTTCAAGTTCAGGACGGGTTAATTGGGATAAATTGGGAAAAAATGGGTAAATCTCGAGAACTCATAGCCCGGAGTCGGGTGAAACTGTACCGCCGGATGTTGGCATGTGTGCACCAGTCCATGCCGCCATAAATGCGCCATTTCGGGCTTCCGTTGTGTGCGAATTGCTCCATCCGGCAGCCGGTTGGCAGTCGGGCGCGAGCGATGAGCCTGGCCGGCACGACTTTCGTATTATTACCACTATTTGGTTTTCAATGTACAACTTTCGCGGAGAAGGTTCGCCGTGACGGGCGTGTGCGATGCTTGCGCCCGTAATGGCATTATACCCAATTATTCGAACAATTGTTCATGTGCAGGCCATTTTTATGGCGCGGGTTTCGACTGGTCCTCGGAAGCCGTTCCGGATGTGGCACGCTTGGGCTCCAAGAGAGCATGGCGACACCGTCCCGCCTTCGCTTGAACGGCTCCGCCTTTGCGCTTGGTATGGACTGTATAACACGGAAGGCCGCCTCGGTACTCACGGCTTCCGTTTTGTAATTCTTTCCGTCGGAGGACGTGAGTTTCGGTTGTCGACAAAGTGTCGACAACTCAACGCCGGACGATTCCTTCTCCCGCCGCTTCATCCGATACCAATAGTCACGCGGGTTTCCGCTGTCGGTGAGTGAAGCGACGATATCGACAACGGAGAAGAACCACTGGTCATCGACCCATGCCCGGCGGATTTGCCTGCCGCCGAACACCACGATCTTTCCTTGACCTTCTTCAGATAGAACCGACTCAGACATTGTTCACTCCTATCCACCGGCTTGGCACGGTGGGGACTCCCGCCGTTCTGTCGAGATACTCACGGCAGGTATAAGAATCCGGAATCGCGTCCCCATCCGTCCACCACTATCGACGCCCTCGCCACCGACCGCAGCCGTAGACGGGACAAAGGGCACGAAGGGACGCCATCTGCCAACCACGCCGCCACAGCCGTGCCCTGCGCTCCGTCCGCACTGGACGGCCCTGCCGACACCCTCCCGGCTTCGACCCACGTCACCTTAGTCTCCCATTGCCGCGGACGGCAGTGCCATGCTTCGCCCCTGAGAAACATGACGACGCCGTCCCGCCCTCGCCAAGCCAGCTCCGCCGGTTGCCCCCGACCACCCTCAATGCCCCCGTCAAGATCGCCAACGCCCGCGTCAATCGTTTTCGACCCTTGTTAAGCGCTCCTCGGCTTCCAGGAAGGCGAGATCCACGCAGTCCAAATAGGCACGGTGACCGTTATCGTGTATCGCTCGAAAACGATCGATGGCCGATAGGGCAATGGGTTGGGACGTCGACATCCATCCTAATACCTCGATGATTGTGTCGTAGTATGCTATCAGACTGTTGTCGGATCTGGAAAGTGTCCAGTGGTAAACAGGCTCGTGATGGAACACGCGATTTCGCAAAACGAGTGCGCGATTGAGACGTGGGTAGAACACATCCTGCCGGGCGTCGGTCGGTCCCCAGGGAAATACCTGAGTGGCGATCTTTGCGACCACCGACCGCGTGTACGGATTGGAATACAGGTTGACCCAAAAGCCCAAAGATAGCTCGGCAACAATACGGTTTGGCTCTTTGGGAAAGGAAGGGTCGGTCTCATTTCCGACGAAGTGACCCTTCCCGTCCCTTCTAAGCGTTACGATGGCGTCCAGAACCTGTGATTGATGGCGAGACTCAGTAAGAATCCCAGCGTCCATGAACCAACGAGGGTTACCGTGTAAAGAGGCCAGGGCTGAATGTGTCGCGTTTCTGAGCGAGACTTCAAACGTCTGCAAGGAAGGGTACAACGATTCGCAGAGGGCCATATTCCAAAGGTAGAGCGCGATAGCCTCTCTCTTGCTACTGGTCGTGCGCCGGTATCTCTTCGGTCGCGGAGTAGAGACCAGGCGCTCAAAGGATTTGAAAAACTCTTGCTCCGGACCCTGCAAAACGTCTTGATTGTTCTCGACTTGTGCCATAATAATAGTGAAGTTGCCGACGTATGCCGAAAGGTGAAATCGGTGCGGAGTCTCGAAAGGGCGGCCGAAAGGCTGCCCTTTCTTGCGTCTGCCCCCTGGCGCTATACACCTCGTGGTTCCCGCCCCGCATCACGCTTCAAATCGAGCGTCACCTGAGCGGTTTAATAACGTTGTAGTCCCCGGAGGCTTCCGCTCCTGCCGAGAACTCGACAGTGATGAACTTCGGGGAACGTCTTGAGACGACAGGGCGCCTATCTTTGCGCTCTGTCGTTTTGCATTGTACCATGCCGTCGCTTGCCCTCGACAACGACACTACAGCCGTGACGACGAACCTACAGCATTATGTTCCCTATTGTCGTAATTGAGCACCCGGCCGTTTGGGCAAGAGATTCTCGCTCAATTGTGGAGACACTGTCTCCACAATTTACGGATAAACACTCGCGGCGGAGTGCAGAAACCGGAACGCCCCGACCCGTCCGCTGTTGCACTCGGCAACGCTCGACGCCACCATCTAGACCGCCAACGTCCGCGTCCATTCCGACCGTGGGATGGGCTTCCCGCTAGTCGATGCGCGGCTCTCATTGACCGTCTCAAGGCTAACTCGAGGGACTTCCTTGCGCGTGCCGTCCTCGTTGTACTTGCCGGGCCAAACCAGTTCCGTTTTTGTGATCTCAATCTTTGCCATGTGATTATTCTTCAACTTCCTGTGGTTCGGCTTCGTCCGACGCGGTCACCTCATCCACGTTCGCTACGCTCAACCAGCCGTGGTCGAAGGTGAACGTCCTGGCCTTGCCATGCGGGTCCCGGATCTTCACGACGCGAGCATTTTCCAGAGAACCAGCGGCTTCGACAACGTATAGCCAAAAGGCCTCACCGTGCTCTCGCGCGCATTCGAACTGACGCTTCGACATTGTTGCCGGGCGGTCGCGCATTGTGCAGGACATCGCCTTGACCTCCACCCATTTTACCGGATTGCCGTCGGGCCCAGGCTCGAAGAGATCGAAACCTGGATTATCATGCCGGGTACGCTGGAGGGTAGGCTCCATTGCCGTAACTCGTTCGGTCGCCTTCTGGTCGAGGGCGAGACGCTCATCGCATGTAAGGCTATCCGGGTCATGCTCGTCTTCATCGTCCAGGCGAACACCAACATACGAATAGAACGAGCGTGAGCCGCCTGGACCAGCCGCTCTGCCCGCTGGGCGCCCGTGGGTCGGCACGGTTTCGGTTCCACCTGGCCTGGTATCTCCAACTCCGTGGCCTCCCCTCGTCCCACCGGCGTGGGAAGCTGAACTGTTCCCAGCATCAGCGCCGTTGCGCCCCGTGTCGCCGCCCTGCCTGTGGTCGCCCGTCCCGCCGCCCGTCCCGTGCGGTTCGGGGCCTGATGGATCGGGCACGGCCGGCGTGGGTTTCAATTCGCCGCCAAGCAGCAAGTCAACCGCGTCCTGCGGTGTCACAATATTGTCGTCTGACTTGCCCGGGTCCGGTATCTGAATTGGATCGAGTGAGGCGTCGGATTCGTCAACGGGAAGGGTGACCCCATCGCGCAGTGCAAGCTTAAAGTTTTCCTCCAGGTATTCTGTTACGTATTCCGGGGATCTATCATAACAGTGATTCAAGGCAGCGGTGATTTTCCCGTTGCCAAACGCCCGTCCCAAATTGTCCGGAACCAGACGGGCTAGCTTGGTTTTCGGAAGGTTATCAACGTGGAGCGTGTCTCCGATCCACTCGACATCCGCAGGCCTCGGTGACCCTGCTACTTGCCCGTCTATATACGGAACAGTCTTAAGCCCAGGAACGGTGCGCCAGTCGGTCCCCGCCAAACGGGCAGCCAGCGCCCGAACCCGGGCATTTTCAGCATCGTCGTCTAGCTCAATGCGGCAAAGGTCCGTACCGATCTGATTAAGCCAGGGCTTACGTTCGATGCGGATCGCCATTAATGAACTGACCAGCGGTCTTTCATCAATGCATCCGACCAGAGAGGGTAAGCTGCCAAACGACCAGATCGCCGTTATCTCCTCAGGCAGATCACAAAAATCCGCTACCTTTTGCCTGACCGCGTCGTGCAGGTGGTCATATGGGATCTGCGTCCGCTTAGAAAGCGAGTAGCGAAGGGATTCTGTCGGCACCCAGCAGCCGGAAAGATTGACCCAGTGGGAGCAATCAACTGCAATTCGTTTCGCCTCCCGCTTCGCACATGTCTTGACGCCGCGTATTTCGCGCGGCGACAGAGTCGTACCGGTAGGCAATTGCATTAACCACTCAAAGGTGAACTCCGCGATTGGGCGCTCAACGACCTCCACTTTTCGCCAAAGGGGCAGGTCGCGCACTGCGGCGAGGACGACCAGCGCCCCCGGCACCTCTTCCTCGTTCGGATACACGTAGACGCTATCCCAGTCTGCCCAACCGCCACCCTCAGTCGGGATGATACGCTCCTGGCGAAACGCACTCTTAATCGTTTGAAGGTCGGCGGGCGGACAAGTTGAGGCGACGCGATCGAGATAGCGACACCACTTCTGGATCTCATTGCCGGGCGAACTGTCGGCCTTGGCGAGTGCCCGCAGATAATCCAACATACGCGTGGGACAGGGTGGAGTGTCGCGAACTCCAAGCAGTTTGAGTAGCGGTCGATTTGCTTCCGTGTCGAGGTTCCCGTTCACGAAGGGTTCCGTATCGATAAACGTTTCTGTTTCCGGCGTTCGCCTCAGGAGGTCAGCTGGGCATCTGTAGTCGCCATGCGTGTCACGAAGACATGGCGAGTCACGCAATTGCACAACCCAGGAGGGAAGTATAGGCACATCGGTTATCGATTCCTCCCTTCCCTTCTGAGACACCTGTAACATTCGTGCAGCACCGGCCCTTGACCAAAAAGTTTTCGGCTCCGCAAGAATCCTATCGACAACGCGCCCAATAATATCGTCGTTGCAGTTTGCTCGTGAAAGCCAATATTCCCACAATGCGGCATCGAAATCCCAATCGTCAATTACGAATGTGTAGGAGCTGTATCGATAATTTGGGGTCCCCTTATATCCACGGCGGCTAAGCTCGGCGACTGCCTTGGATCTGCCGTATATGTTATCTGATCTGCGCTCGACAATTGGCGCAAACGAATGAAGCCCTGCGCGACCCGATGTAATCCATGTATGCCAATCCGCGGCATTACACGAGACAAATGGCTTTAGATAATCTGGATGCAGCAAGTGTGACGAACACCACGTATCAGGGAAAAAAGCCTCAAGGGATGCGTCGACACAGGAAAGGATGATGCCGTCCGTTCCCCTGCGCTTCATGTCCTTCGTGACGAATCTCATTGACTTTCCGACAGACGCGCCCAGTTTCGCTGCGATCTGCGCGATGCGTATACACAGTGGCAGAGAAATGCGTTCCTGTTGAAAGAAGCTTGCGGCGACTTTGTTAAAAACTTCACTTGTGTCGCTCGTATCGCCCCGGCCGATTATATTTAAAACCGAATAAGCTTGCTCAACATTACGGGAAAGAGCCTTATCGGACCTCTCCTGAGCCTCACGGCGCCGGTCGGCGAGATATCGTGTCCAGTTCTGGTCGATTACGAGAAGATGCGGTGCGAGGAATTGCCAATCCTCGTCTGATTGAAGTAGCCTGCTCTCTCCAAGGCGTACAGCCTCTGATGCTGCGTATAGGTCATCCTTACCTTGAACTGGTAGGCACCGGACCGACTGTGCGTCCCATCGGGACGGTGACACTCCGTCCGAAATGTACGACCACAGGATCAGGAGCCCGCGCCATTCTGCGGGCTGAGGGGCACGCTTCGTCTTGAGTATACCGACGATTTCGTCTTTCCCGACCGTCTCGATTTTCCTCCAATTGGTAAGTTTTGCACGGTTCGCCGCGCTCACTGACCGACATAACGGTG
>JBKQWH010000165.1:0-4685 GCA_052139635.1 Capsulimonadaceae bacterium | reverse complement strand
GGGACGCCTGTCCCACGATAGGACATGAATAATTCGGCAAGGGACGCCTGTCCCACGATTGGAAGTGCATGCTCTTTAGAAATTCTCGGTGACTCTTATGCCGACAACTCTTCCCTCCGCGTACTGCGTGTTGGACTGAAGCGTGACCTGCTTGATGAGATAGGCGTCATTCAAGAGGTTATCCGCGAAGACGGCCGCCTCAAAGCCGGACGGTAAGCGCCTGCCGAAGTCGACGTTGAAGACCAGGTGCGGCGGAACGCGTAAATAATTGAGGTCCAGTGTGTTGCCGGCCGCGTCGTTAATCTGACCGTACGGCTGCCCGGAGCCGTAGTCCCCTGTCATATCGGCAAACGTGTTGCGGCGATCATAAGCGAGACCGAACTTCGATGTGTAGGTCTGGTCGTGGTCGTCGTAAAAATAGGACGTCGAGTCGCCGGGTTCGTTGAGTCCTCCGGTGATCGGGCCGGCGTTCTTGTTCCAGGAGAGAGCGAGGCTGCCGAACCCGTGAACGTCTCTCGAGAAATCGTGCGACCCCGTGAACTCGAACCCGTTGAAATACGCCTTGGCATCGTCAACCGGCAGCGTGATATTCGTGTTGCCCACCTGGTCATCGTCGCGCACGTCGTGGCCAAACTTGTAATATGCACATGCACCGAGTGAAAGGCCAGCGACCGAGTGATCGATACCGACTTCATAGAAGTCGTCCCGCTCCGGCAGGATGGGAGCAACGGTCCCGTTGTCCTGGATCGACGCGTTGCCGACGAGACGGGAGGCATCGACCGCGGGGATCGGCTGGAAGAGACGGTCATAATACGCATGGAGCGTGTCGTGGGCGTTCAGGCGGTATCTCATGTTGACGCGCGGTGAGAGCTGGTTTGTGGTGACGTCCTCGCTGTTTTGATCGAACCGGACGCCGTAATTCGCCAGGAACCTGCCGGCGGTCCAGTCGTCCTGAACGTAAAGTCCTTCATTCCAGGCGTGGGGTGTGCTGTCGTCGGTCAGGATACCGCCCGACTGCGGCACAACCGAAAAGTCTTGATCGACGGTGGATTTGGAAATGTCGAATCCGGCCTTTATAAGATGGTTCAAGCCGGCGGGCAAGGTCTGGTCGGCGCGAATTCCCAGCGTATTCGAGCGCTGGTTCTGGTTCGCTTCAAAGTTCCCCTCACTTTCCAGGTCATCCGGGTTGCCGGTGTAGCGGAGCAGGGAAGAGCGCGTGTAGAGCGCAACCTTCGTCACCGCGAGGCCGTTGAAATGGTTCCAGGCGAGGTTTGCAAGCGTTCCCGATTCCTGTTGCATGTCCGGCGTGTAGGAGGGCTCGATGGTCGGGTTCTCGAAGCTTGCGCCGTTAGAGCCGACGTCGAGAATGAGCTTGTCGTTTTCGCTGTCGTTGTAGTCCAGCTTGAGAAACCCATGGTCCTCATGTCCGGCATCGTGAAACGGATTCTCGCGAGGAGGGTTCAGATAGAAATTCGTCTGTCGTTCCGATCCGGATACAAAGTAGTTAGCCTTTCCGTCGCTGCCGGCGTATGTTCCGGCCGTCACATACGAGCTCTCGCCGGCGACGCTTTGTGAGATACTTCCAGACTGTTTCTCGGTGCCGGTTCGCGACGTAACATCGAAAACTCCGGCCAACTGTCCGCCGAGCTCGGGCGGAAAGCCGCCGGTGTAGACCCGTACCGTTTGAATGTCCTTTGGGTCAAGAACGTCGGTGACCGTTCCCGAGATGCCCTGAGCAACGGGAATCCCATCGAGATATGTTTGAGATTCATCGTCGGCGCCGCGTATCCGCAGGCCGTTGTCGGGGTTCGCGGACACCCCGGGAACGAACCTGGCAATGATATTCGGAAGGGTCAGGTCGGGGTCGGAGTGCGCGACCGCGGGGGCGGACAAAACGGTTTTGCTCGCGTTCGCCTGTGGGGCGTCCCCGGGCTTCTTCTCGGACTTGATAACGATAAGCGTCTCCGGCTGCGTGCTCGACGGGTTCGTTGGCGTGGAATCGGCACGCAGACCGGTTGTCGCTGCCAGTCCCAAAACGAAGATGATGAGAGCTGTCGACGCTGAGCAAAAGTATCGACTATGATACATCACCGACGGAAATGATTTGTCCTGAGTACACATGTGTCAAACTCCTCGCGCATCGGTGCATACCTATATTATGCGGTCTTAATGATGGGGTCAGCAGTTCCGATGACGGTCGGCACTTCAACGATGGCTGAACGGCACATGGAGACGTGCTATACTCACAGCGCGGCACAGCCATAACCAAAGGCAGCCGCAACGGATCACCGGACACCCGCGACTATCGGAAGGATCAGTCAGCATCACAGAACGCGCACGCAGCGCACACCGAGGCCGCGATGACGCTCCACTCGTATCTGCCGACTATAAACGACTTTATCGAGGATACCAGCGTCATTGTTGCGACGGCGTACGGTCTCGGTCGTGGGCTCCCCCTTTCCGTTTTATTTCAAGATCGTGTGAAGCGGCGGGATGCCGTCCTTGTTGGGGCACTATTGGGGGCGATCGCCGCAACGGAGGTCATCTTTCCAGGCGAGCGATATCCGTATTTGACGGACACATTGACGACCGGATTTGCAACGTTGACCGGCGGTCCATTGGTCGGGCTGGTGTGCGCCGGTGTTGTTTCACTCACGGCGTTGTGTGTGCCATTGCCGCATTTTTCGCTCATGCGAGTGGTTGACGTTCTTCTGACTGTCGTCGTGTGCGGGCCGCTGCGCCGCC
The DNA here is from genome assembly GCA_052139635.1 of Capsulimonadaceae bacterium. Lineage (GTDB taxonomy): Bacteria > Armatimonadota > Armatimonadia > Armatimonadales > Capsulimonadaceae > JBKQWH01. The sequence continues at coordinate 1,940 of JBKQWH010000165.1, read as the reverse complement.
GTCCCGGCGGGCGGCTCAGTGCGCGAAAGAGTCTGGTCGCGGCAATGCTGGCCCAGTCGGCAGTGGAGTGCGTGCGCCTTTCGCAATTCGGGATTCGAGCGTTTGACTGGTACGGAGTGGGCGCCATTGCCGGGAACAGTCTTGGGATGCTGCTGATGACGGCGGTGTTGAACGAGGCACTGGTTCGCGTCGAGAGTGAGCAGAATCGCATTGAAGCCGCGCAATCCAGGGCGCTTGCCGCGAAGGCTCAACTGGTGGCGCTGCGGGCACGCATCCATCCGCATTTCCTGTATAATGCACTCAGTTCGATCGCAGGCCTCTGCGGATCGGCTCCCGACGAGGCCGAAGAAGCGACCGTGCAACTCGGAGAACTGATGCGCCGCACGCTCGAGACCAGCGCGACGTCGACAATTGCGCTCGCTGCGGAACTGGAACACGTTCACGTATTTGCGGCTATCGAGCAGCGCCGATTCGGTTCCCGGATGCGTCTCGTATGGGACGTTGCGGATGGCTGTGCGATGTGCAGAGTGCCGCCGCTGTCTTTGCAGACACTGGTTGAAAACGCCGTACAGCATGGAGTGGGACGTCTCGCCCGGCCGGTGACGATCACAGTTGAGGTGCGGCGCGGTCACGGTCGAGTGCTGCTATCCGTGACCGACGATGGGCCCGGTATGGCGGATTCCATACGGCGCGGAATTGCCATTGATGCGGACCAGGCCGTGCACGGCTTGCAAATCCTGTCGAAGCAGCTCACAATCGAGTTTGGGCCGGCTGCACGGCTCAGAGTTTTCTCGTCGCCGGAGGGGACTCTCGTGGTGTTCGCGATACCGGAACCGCAAAATCTCAAACGCTGATAAGGATCGATGTCTCGAAACGACCTCACGCAGGCGAACCTATGCACGAGATGACCGCGATTGTAGTGGACGACGAGCCGCTTGCCCGCATGCATTTGCGCCGTCAATTGCAGGCGCAAGGTGTACTCGTGGTCGGCGACACCGACTCGGGGGCGAAGGCCGTGGAGCTCACCGAGGCGCTTAAGCCGGATTTGCTGTTTGTCGACATCCAGATGCCGGAGATATCCGGGATGAACGTGGCGGACACATTGTTGCAAATGTCGTCGCCAACACTTGTTATCTTCGTAACGGGGTATTCCGAGCACGCGCTTTCTGCATTTGACAGAGAGGCCTTCGACTATCTCGTAAAGCCGGTTTCCAAAACGCGTCTGGCCCAGACACTCGGACGCGCGCGCGGGCGATTACTTGACAGCATCACCCGAGCGGCAGCCAGGTCCATGAGCGACAAGCATTTGGATCTTGTCGAGAAACCCTCACAGGCCGATACGCCGCCGCGTCTGGAACGATTGCCGATCCGGGACGACTACAAAGTGCGGTTTGTACGTGTGGAAGACATCGTATGCGCCGAGGCCAGCGATAAGCGAGTGACTATCCACACTTCCGACGCTGTGTTCCGGACCAAGTACACGCTCAAGTACCTCGAAGACGCTCTTCCCCAAGACCGGTTTCTGAGAGTTCATGAATCGTATATTGTTAATATTGGAACGATCGAGGAACTGCTGTTTCTCGGCAACCACGTATACGAACTTCGGCTTTCAGACAACCGTCGTGTTCCAGTCGGACGCAGTCGATATGGGAACCTGCAGAAACGACTTGGCTTCGAGTTCCATGACGTTCGATAATCTCTCGCCTCGTGGCTAGATTCCGTGAGTCTCCGATCTTGTTGTCCGTGAGTCAAGTTTTGCGACATGCCGATAATTCTTATCGTGGGACAGGCCTCCGTGCCTGTCTTCCTCCTAGTCCATCGCGTCCATCGCGTCCATTGCGTCCATATGTCCATACATCTTGTCGGTCTGAGGCAGAGCCTCGCTAGTAGAGGGACATGGCCTGGATGCGGGCGACGGCGGCCTCGACATTCTCGCGGAT
>JBKQWH010000164.1:0-5057 GCA_052139635.1 Capsulimonadaceae bacterium | reverse complement strand
GGTCGGGATAAGGATTTCACCAGGCGCCCCACAGTTCAAGAGGAATCCGTCGAATTCGCAGGGGCTCGCTCCGGGCGCGCAATCACAACATCGAAATCGTTAGCACGGCTTGCGCCCTACTCGAGCCCCTGCGAATTCGACGGATTCCTCTTGAACTGTGGGGCGCCTGGTGAAATCCTTATCCCGACCGACCGATGTTAGACGCGGGGCAGGGCACGCACTTGGTGCGATTCATTATAACATGGCATGGAGCGAGTTGCAAGAGCGACGGGCCGCCGGTGCGCCTTGAGCGCGGCACATGCGTGCCATTTGGCGCATCAACGCGCCGCGGCTACCACCGGGATTTCGAGCGGATTGGTGTGTTCCGCAGCAATCAACTCGGCCAGGCCGGCTTGCACGGCGGGCGTGCCTGACTGACGGATCAGGTGCTCCAGAACAACGGTCTTGGCGAGGCGGGTGAAGCGGATCCAGACCGCGGTGCGCTCGTCCTCATCCTCCGTTATGCTGTCTTCATCGACACCCACGCGTTTGCGAAACTCCGCGTAAGCGAGCTTGAGGCGGTCATCGCCGCTAAGCTTTAACTGAGTGGAAAGCGCGTCGAGCGCCGCCAGTTGGGCGGGGTCAGCCCACATGAGGACATGGGGCCACGGCGTTGCGAATATGTCTTCGTCCGAGGCATTGCAGAAGCGGCGCACGTATGCGTCGCTGGTCGCAACCGGAGTGTCGATCGACGGATCATTGATCAGGGCGTAAGCGTAAGCTTCGTCCATTTCGACCTTACCGTCGTGATCGAAGTCCGCTCCTGTCACGAGCCGTCCCAGGCGGTCGTGACCGCTGAGAGCGCCGAAGAAATAGGTCGTAAAGTCGTGGTAGTCGGCCTCATCGACCTCGTCCGTGCATCCGGCGGCCTCGCGCTGGGCGATGCTGGCGAAGAATCCGCAGCTTTTCGGACGGACGCGCGGCCGGGTGCGCGTGGATCCCGTGAAAAAGTCGTTCGCGAACGTACCGGAGAAGCACTGCACCATTACGAGGGTTAGCGGCGCGAGCGTGTCGATCGACTTGAGGGAATCCTCGATGTCAGACGGGGTCAACTCGTCTGTTCCCCACAAATCGTATCCGTTCTCCGCGTAGTTGCCGGCTTCGTCGGGAGAACCGTGCCCTGTAAAGTAGAGAAGATAGGGCTCCCTTCCCCGTTTCGATAAGTCCTCGAGATTCGCCGAGTAGGAGTCGAACGTCGACGGGCCGTCGATATGTTCGAGAGATGGTCTTTCATAACTATCGTTGCCCTGTGCATCCTCATATTCGACAATCCGCTGCGTGTTTCTTCCGTTGGCATACAGGACGCGAACCGGGCAGCCCGGTGGCAGGAGCGACCGCACATAACGGACGTTGCTTTCGATGCCGATCTGGTTGTCCGGCCGATCCGGTCCGCCGCCGACGATCAGGCAGCGCAGCTCCGGCGCGGAGCGGCTCGACGAGGGTGGTGGGGTCATGGCCGTGGAGCCGGCAGCCGACGCAGTCGTCGGGGACCCGAGCACGGTCGACAGGCCAGCCAGGACCACCGCGGTTTGGAGTCGTTCCGCCGGATCGTGTGAGGCCCGGCGGGGATTAACGGAGAAAGTACACCACATAGTAATACGCCAGTGGGGCGGAGAACAACAGGCTGTCGATTCGGTCGAGCACTCCGCCGTGTCCGGGTATCCAGTCGCCAAAGTCCTTGAGACCCAGGTCGCGCTTGAGGGCGGACTCGCACAGGTCGCCGACCTGGCCTGCGATGCAGCAGATAAGTGCCAGCGTTAGCGAATGAACAAGCGGCAAGTGCACCCAGTGCCCGAGCGCCAGACCAAAGAGTACCGAAACGGCGATACCGCCAATGGAGCCCTCCCAGGTCTTGGACGGGCTGATGGCCGGTGCAAGCTTGCGCCGGCCGAGCAGACGTCCCGCGAACAGCGCGCCGGCGTCGGAAAGCCACGTGGCTCCGGTCACGAATACGACCAGCCACTCGGCGGTGGTTGTGCCGGCGATCGGGGGGGCGAGGACACCGACAGGGAGGCTGGTGCTGCGCAGGAGGGTGAGATAGGAGCACATCCAACCCACATAAACGGCCCCCAGCAGGGTAGCCCCGACATTGACGAGTGGGTGAGGCCGTCGCTTTACGAGTTCCGAAAGGAGCGCCGCGATCAACAAGAGGATTAATACGGCCGGGAGGAACGTGCCGAAGCGCGCCCCACGGTGGGTCCAGGCGCCGTATTGGAATACGATACAGGCGATGTACCCGATGAACTCCGTAGGTTCGCCTTGTTGGCGCTGGACGGCGTGGTAAAGCTCGCTGGCGCCAAGAATGGCGAAAACGGCCACACCAAGCGCGAACGGCCAGCCGTTTACCTGTATAAATACGGCTGTCAGGTAAAGAGCGGCGCCCAGCAAGCCGACACCGATTCGAATCACCATCGACCGGCGCGGCTGCGCGTGTGTTTCGGATTGGTCTTTTATACTGTTGGCCGTTGTCTGCATTCTGAATTTAGGCGCCGATAGTGCGGCTAGCGGCCAGCACGAGTCGACGCGTATTGGTAATCCTCGATAGTATCGATGTCGTTGGCCAGCTCCGGGAAGCAATCGACGACAACGTCGACCCGGCAGCCGAGAATCCGCCCAACTCGCGCCTGAACCGCCGCAAGAGAAACCCGCTTGCGGGCGAACTGCCATGTGAGGCATGGACCCAGAAGAATGGCCATTCGCCACTGGCTCTTGCGGGCCAGGAATGCCGCGCGCAAGCGCGTCTGGTTGGCGAGCAGGGCTCCGGGCACGACCCGGAAGACCCCACCCATGGCCACTGGTCCTGTCTCCACGAGCGACACGAACTCGGACTCAGGCGCGTCCGGATAAGCCGCTAGATAGCGGCCGGCAAGCACAAGTGCGGCGGTAATTTCCGAATCGTCGTTCGCGCGATCCAGAAAATCCGCGATTGCCTCCGCATTGAGGAACGGCAGGTCGGAAGCGCATACGAGCACTGGCCGGTCGACGGAAACGTTCGCGAACGCGCTGAGCACGTTCGTCGCTCCACCCGCGATATCTCCGGCCTCCTGCAGAAACTGGTCGACGCCTCGGATTTGAGACACAAGCGACTCGTGTCCGATTACGATGATCTTACCCGCGCGACCGGAAGTTCGCAATGCATCCACAACATATTGTAGCGCTGGCTGCCGATCCGGCCCGATGGGGACAAGCGCGCGCACGGACGTGCCGGCCTCCCGCTCGTAATCCGGCCCAACCGCCCCGCCGGCCGGAATAACTACGTCGATGACGCCGGTCCGCATTTTCGTGTCTTTCCTATGGACTATGGACGCTATGGACGCTATGGACGCGATAGACGACGCAGCGGCCTCCGACGCCCGGCGGTTGAAACCGCGGCTAAACCACGATATCTGCATTCGCGGTTGCGACTGCGCTTTTGTGTCGGACTTTAGGGAAGCCTCGCCAGGTCCTAATTCCTAACTCCCGGCGCCTTCATGCGCAGGGCCTGCGGCAGTATGGAGATGACTGCCGGCGTTGTTCCCGCGACTTCACCGTCGATAAGTATCGGCTGAGGCGGATCGGCGTCGATTCGGATGGATTTTGCACGGCGCATCGTCACGGCCGGGTGACGGACATGGCCGCCCGAAAACACCTGCGTGAGCTGGTACAGGAAGTCCGCGCGCCCGACTTCACCCACCAGGCAGACGTCGAACGCGCCATCGTGAACGAGGGCGCCCGGGGCAATCCGCATCCCGCCACCGGTTGTTTCGGCATTGGAGATTGAGACAAACATCGACTTCTGTTTCAGCGGTGCATCGTCGTCGAGGCCGAGAGTGACGTCGAAGGGGTGGAATCGGGACAGCGTGGCGATGGCGCCGGCGACGTAAGCGGCGGCGCCGCTGGCAAATCGAATCCCTTCGTTGACCGTTTGTGCGGTCCGGGCGATAAACCCGGCCCCGCAAATGACCAGGAAATGACGCTCTCCAACGATGCCTTCGGCACGCACGACGCCGACATCGATGTCGAGGATGGATTGGCCGCGGACCACCGCGCAGGCGGATTCGAGATCGCCGTGTATCCCCATCGATCGTGCGAGGTCGTTACCGGTTCCGAACGGGATGAGTCCAAGGATGGCGCCCGTGCCCAGTATCCCGTTTACTACCTCATGCAGTGTTCCGTCGCCGCCCACGGCGACAACTGTTGCCGCGCCCGCTGCCACAGCGGCTCTGGCCATTCCTTCCGCATCGCCGGGCTTCTGCGTAAAGTGCCAGATCCAACTCTTGTGGGACGGCAACGAGGCGGGCTCGACGGTTCCGCACAGCAGTCGACGGATGGCGGCTACCTGGCGGCCGGCCTGGCCGCGCCCCGCGGTGGGATTTACGATAACGGCATTCATGGGATTGGGGACGCTCATTTACGACGGATTATAGCACATCTACCAGGGGTTACCACGTGGTGCCCGGGCGACCCGAACTCGTCCCGCTGCCGTGTGCTTATGTGTATGAAAATTGTAGCGCGAACCGGAAAAAATCTTGTTTAATCCGCAAGGTGAAGGTGGAATAATTCGGATGCGCACGAGTGCTTTAATGCACTTTTAGCGACCGGTCTTGAAGAGCCATCGGGTCGCAAAGGTGAGACAATAATACCCTGTCGTATCAGCACAACTTAGCAGTCGGGCGTTCGCACCCTGCTGCCGACAAAATTGCGGTCGGGCCTTCATGCCCTGCCGCCGCACAATTTTGCAAAGGAGAGGCATATTATGTGGCACAGCAATTATGACGACGATGACGGGTTTCACCTGGCCGGCGAGCGCGTTTCTGCCGGCTTCTATCGCCTGGTCGAAGGCAATGGGCGACAGATCTTTTTAGAGACAGAGGACGTCCTTCCCGCCACGCTCGACGGACGGGTAGCTTGCTACCTGCGGGTTGAAAACACGTGGGGGCAGATCGAGCGGAGCCCGAGGATGGCCGTGGCCTCCTAACGGGCGCAGTAAAGAAGCCGGGACTCTCCCGGCTTCTTTACTGCGCTTTGAGCATCGATTG
>JBKQWH010000163.1:0-2924 GCA_052139635.1 Capsulimonadaceae bacterium | reverse complement strand
TTCCGCAACTCCCTCTCCGCTTGCGGGGAGGGCCGGGGAGGGGTCGAGTTCGGTTCGGGTGTCAAAACGCGACCAGGTAATCGACGGAATAGAGGTGGCTGCGGTCATATTCGCCATCGTCGGCCCCGCCGGCCGGGGCGGGTGGAGGACTGCCGGCCGAGCCCGTGAACGGGTCTTCGATGTAGTCCGAATAGCGGATGCTGACGGTCTGGGCGGTGTTGACATGGTACGATAGTGCACCGTCGATCTCGCGGTCATTCGGCGCTGGAAAATCGTTGTCGGCTCGGCGGCGGAGCCATCCCTCGACGGCGATATCGAGGCGGTCGCTGAGCGGCTGGGCGACACGGCCAAACAACAGGTTTCCGTTTGGCCCCGCCGGATCGCCGATCGGAAGACCACCGGAAAACCATCCGAGCGGGACCTGGGGCGGAAATGGCTTGGTATAGGTCGTCTCGTCGGTGTGATAGTACTCGACCACCAGATTGGTGCATCCGATGGTCTGATTGTAACCGGCCAGGTACCCAATCTTGCGCGGCACGTAGTTGCCAAGCCCGAGTCCGTTGGGCGCCTGGATATCGTCGATGAAGAACTCCACATATCCCAGTCCGGAACCGGTCGGACCGCCGGGCCGGACACTCAGGGCCCCGTCGACGTTGTAATTGAACTCGTTGGGTTCCTCATTGTTGTTGTGAATGAAGACCTTCTGGTACAAATAGTACGGCAGGACCTCGATGGCGGGGTCGCGAAGGCGTGTCGACGAGTACGATTCCTGGACATCCAGGTCGACCCGGTCGCCGATCGGGTGGTCGAACCGGCGCGCGCCGAAGTAGATCATCCGGCCGACATTGCTGTACGCTTCCTGAAACTGGGTGAATCGGTACAGTCCCAGGATGTGTCCCAGCCAGATCGGCGCGTCGATCTGCGCTCCCGGATGGCTGGGAGCGTTGTCGCCGATCATCGTGTTGCCGAGATAGCCGGGTCCCCAGCGGCGCTGGATCTGTCCGAAAGTTCCGCGGATGCCCTTTCCGCCGACCAGCGTAACATACGCTTCATCGATCCCGTTGAGGGCTGCCGGATTGCCCGTATCGCCACGCCCGTTGTCGACCGTGGCAAACGGCACGCGGCTGCGCGTCAAACTGAACTCGTTGGTAAGACTCGCCGTGTAGAAGGCGTTGGCGCCTGCCGTGCCAAAAGCCGTCAGGTCGCCGTAGGGCTGTTCGAAAAACCGCCTGCCGCTTCCGGTATCCGACCGGTCGCCGGCCTCCATCTGCGCTACTCCGGCCGTGCCGAAGCCGGGCGCGAAGTTCGGGCGAGGGTCGGTCACCTGCGCGTCGCCGAGGGCGGCTCGCGCGTAAGCGAGCGCCGTCTGCTGCCGATCCGTCATCGTCGCCGTGTCGTCGACCGCCTCCACCATCGCATCGAGGTCCCCGCGCGTTCGAAGGGACGCGTTCAGGCCGACGAATTCGATCGCGTCGGGGCTGCCCGGCGGCAGGAGGCCGCCGCGAGCCAGGACAGCCATTGCCTCGTACACGCCAGATCCGGGCGGTACGAGGTCGTTCGGCGAATCGGCCCGTGCCGGACCGGCAAACGCGACGGTCAAGACCAGAATCGCCAGGGAAGCGCTCAGGGTAGAAAGGCGGGCGTGACGGTACCGGGTCGGCATGCAAGTGGATCTTTCCGGGAAGGTTTGATGCAGTATACCTGGATTCCTTGAATCACGGAGCTTGTTGTGCCTGAGTCAAGTTTTGCGGGGCGCCACGGAGAGAGGGCTAGTCCATCCTGGGAACGGCGTCCATCGCGTCCATTGCGTCCATTGCGTCCATATGTCCATAAAGCTTGACGGTCTGAGGCGGAGCCTCGCTAGAAATTCGCACGCTTGAATAGGGATGTGCAGACAGAACGCGGCGTCATCCGGCCCTGGCGGAAACGGGCACCTTGTTCAGGATCACCTCGCAGGGCGCGTGGTCCAGCAGGCTGCGGATGAGCCGCAGCATCGGATTTTCTTCCGACTCCTCCGTGTCGCGGTAGGCGATGACGATGATGTTGGCGCCGAGCTTGCCGGCCTGGAGGGCAATCTCATCTCCCGCGTCGCGCGCTCGGGACACGTGCCTGACCGGCACAAACCGATGACGGCGCACGAGCGCCTCCGCCTGGGCGATGACACGAGATGCGACCGCCTCCTCTTCGGGCAGCGGAGCCGAGAGTGTCAGGCCGCGCGGGACTTCGAGCACACAGACCAGATGAATGGTCGGCTTCTCTCCGCCGGAGCTGCCAAGCCGGCACGCGAGTCCGACGGCCGCCTCGACCGGCTCGTCTCCGATGAGCGGCACCAGGATGTCCCGCAACTGCCGGCCGCCGGCCTGCGCGCGCACGCGTCTTGTCCCGGCCAGATCGAGGGACGCGCGCGCTTCGTCGACCGTGCCGACAATCGGAAGTCTCGAGCGGATCCCCGGAACGGCGCGCACCGATTCCCCCACTTCGGGCGGCATTGCTGCGACGACTATTCTCGCCCGGTACCGCTCGATGTAGGTCATCGCGTCCCCGAAGGTCTTGGCGCCCTCCGGCGAGCACTCGATGAGCCCGCTCGCGTCGATGATGATGCCCTGGACATGGTGGCGCAGCAGCAGATTTGCGGCCGCCTGGATTGTGGGCCAGAGGTTCTTGGTGAGACGTCCTTCCAGCCGGACGACGTCCTCATGTGCTTCGATGATCATGAAATAATTGCGTATGTGGCACAGCGCGGCATAGCCGCAAGCAAACTGCCGAGAAGAAGTGACTCCTCTTTCGTCCTGAGGACGTTCTCCACGGCAGCCCACGAATTCATTCGTGGGTCGATTTCGCCGCCGCCCGCGACGAAATCGACCCACGAATGAATTCGTGGGCTGCGGTGGAGAACGTCCTCAGGACGAAAGAGGAAACGCTTC
>JBKQWH010000162.1:0-16603 GCA_052139635.1 Capsulimonadaceae bacterium | reverse complement strand
TTGTCACCCCAATAGTACGTTCGGGCCTCGATGCCTGATCAATCGTTAAATAATTCCGTCACTAAGTCACAAATGGCCGCACCGTTATATTCACTATCGAATGATTCGTGGGACTTGCACCGCCGGGCCGATCGCGACCGGGCGCGCCACAACGAGAAGATCAAGGAGGTTATCCGCGAAAACCTCGGCGAAATCATCTCGCAGCAGGACATCATCACGGCCGATCGGGGCAAGCTGGTCAAAGTGCCCGTCCGCGGCCTCGAGCTGCCGCGCATCCGGTTCGATCCAAACGACCGTGAGCGAGTCGGCCAGGGACCGGGCGGCACAAAGCCGGGCGACATTATCGGCCGGGCGCCGACTGATGCCGGCGGGAAGGGCGCGGGAAAGAAGGCCGGCCAAGAGCCCGGAATCGATTACTATGAGGCGGAGTTTACCGTCGACGAGATTGCCGAACTCGTCTTCGAGGACCTTCACCTGCCGAATCTGCTCGACAAGGGAGTCAAGCAAATCCTGTCCAGCACACCGATCTTCAATACGATAACCCGTCGAGGGGTGGCCGCAAATCTGGACCGCAAGCGCACCCTCATGGAGGCATATCGCCGCAACGCCCGCGAGGGAACCGGCGAGCGCTGGAAGATCAAGAACGAGGACCGCCGCTATAAGAACTACGAGCTGGTTACTGAGCCACAGCGCAACGCGGTGATCTTCGCCATGCGCGACGTCTCCGGCTCGATGGGTGAGTTCGAGGCCTACATCTGCCGCTCGTTCTACTTCTGGATGCTCCAGTTCCTGAAGACCAAGTACAGCAACACGGAGATCGTTTTCGTCACCTGCCATACGGAGGCGAAGGAGGTTGACGAGCGTGCGTTTTTCGGTCTCGGCGAGAGTGGCGGAACGCGTATGTCGAGCGCCTACAAACTTGCCCTCGATATCATCAGCAAACGATACAACCCGCGTGAGTGGAACATTTACCCGTTCCTCTTCTCCGACGGCTATAACTGGGGAGACAGCGAGTGTGTGGAACTTGTCCGCAAGATGAGGGACATGTGTAACCTGATTGGTTACGGAGAGATTGGAACCGACGGATGGCAGTCGTCCTTCGGGTTTGCGCCCCTCGGGCAGGCCTACGAAGAGGCCTTCGCCAACGATCCGCGTGTTATTCTGGTCAAGATCAACGAGAAAGAGGACGTCTGGCCGGCCCTCAAGAAGTTCTTCGCCAAGGGCCATCCCGACGTCGTGCGGGCCAAGGTGTGAAATGATCAGACAGGTCGGACATGTCGGACAAGACTCGGGGTTCCGGGGGCCGGCGCCAGCGATGCTTGGAACGGAGCATAGTATATGGGATTGACCACGGCGGAACAAGTCGAGTTGGAGAAGTGGATTGAACTCATCTGGGACACTGCCCATGAACTCGGGCTCGACCCGTACCCGACGCACTTCGAGGTGGCGCCCCAGCACGTGATCTACGAACTGGGCGCGTACGGTCTGCCGGCGCGGTTTTCGCACTGGACGTTCGGCCGGGACTACCATCGCCAGAAGACTTCGTACGAGTACGGCATGTCGAAGATCTACGAGATCGTCTTCAACACCGACCCGTGCCAGGCGTTTCTTGTCGAGGACAACTCGATGTTGTCGCACAAGTTCGTCGTGGCGCACGTTCTCGGGCACTGCCATTTCTTCAAGCATAACTCGTACTTCCAGCACACGAATCGACGCATGGTCGAGGAGATGCGGCTGCACGCCGACCGGATTCACGCCTACGAGCAGGAGTTCGGCTGGCGGGAGGTCGAGAAGTTCCTCGATACCGTGATGACAATCGAGGAGCACTTCGACCCGAGCACGCCCGTCTTCAAGCGCAAGACGCCCGAGCAGCACGAGGCCGACCGCCAGCGTGCCGGACAGGCCCCGGATACGGAGTACGACGATATCTGGAACATCGGCGGAAGGTCGGAGCGACCCAAGCCACATCCACGGAAGTTCCCCGAGGAGCCGGAAAAGGACCTGCTGCGCTTTCTGGTCGAGTACGGGCGCGAGATGACCGAGTGGCAGCGCGACATCCTCGAGATTGTCCGCGAGGAGATGCTCTACTTCCTGCCGCAGATGCGAACCAAAATCATGAACGAGGGCTTCGCTTCGTTCTGGCACGAGAAGATCCTGGAGACGATTCCGATCACCAGCGAGGAGCACTGGGAGTTCCGGCGCCTGCATTCCTCGGTGCTGTCCCCGTCGGGTTCGCGTGTCCAGATCAACCCGTACTATGTCGGCTTCCAGATCCTCAAGGACATCGAGCGCCGGTGGGACGGCATTGTCGAGCCTGGGGACGAGGAGGAGAAGGACTGGATGGGCCGCCCCATACAGAGGCCGCAGGGAATGGGACGCGCCAAGCTCTTCCAGGTCTGCGAGGAAGATAACGACGTCACCTTTCTGCGCAAGTATCTCACCGACCCACTCGTCAAGAAGCTCGACCTCTATACATACAAGCAGCAGGAGGTCGACGGGCAAAAGGTCTGGGTGGTCCAGGATACGGATTGGCGCCGCGTCCGCGACACGATCGTCGACTCGATGACCAACTTCGGCCAGCCGATCCTGACCGTGGAGGACGGAGACTACAAGCGCCGCGGAGAACTCTACCTCAAGCATGCCTACGACGGCAAGGAACTCGATGCCGATTATACGCACCGCGTTCTCAAGAACATCCAGCAGCTCTGGGGCCGGCCGGTGAATATCGAGACGGTCGTCGAGAAGGTCCCAACAATCTGGACCGTGAATGAAGAAGGCGTGGTCACCTCGGCGGCGAAGGCGTGAGATACCGCGGGTGTCGGTCAAATCGTGGTCGATCCGGATATATTTGTCCGCCACTGGCTGTTCTTCGGCATGTTATCATGTATTCTAAGTCAAGTCACTTTTGATAAGGCGCGACAGCAACGTGGGGCGCCAATGGGTAACAACGATGGTAGAGAATGTTGGTATTGGTACATCAGTAATTGGGACGCTTCGGCGGTTTCGAAGTTTTGGAAGATACAAGTCCGTACCGATTGACTATTTGGCGACGTCTGCAAATCGGAAACCTTCAGAGGTCCAGCGTTTGATAAAGATCCTCCAAAGTACGGGGGTGGTTATTGTAAGTGGAGATACAGTACGCCTGGCATCGCCACAAGATCATATCGAAGTTCAAAGTTACAAACAGCGTTCATGTGGCAATTCGGACCTAATGACGCGGAAATTTGTCAAGGTCCCTGTGGTCTTGGGTGGAAAGAGGCGGGGTCAGATTGCCGCATCGAAAGGTAAACGCGGGCTGGCGCACGGCCTCAAGACTTCGTAAAGCCTGAGATACACGACTGACTTAATAGGAGTTCGACCCGATGCCGGGTACGCATGCCGCTGCCGCCAATGCAGCGGCTATTCTAAACATCTCATTCTGGTTCTACTATATTGTTGCATTCCTTCTTTCGGCAATCGTCAATGGAATCAATTTGGCGACAACAAGTTATCCTCGCAGATTCTTCCTCATACGTAGATGTTGGCACTTCTATGTGTACTGTATATCTTATGGAGTGCTCGCAGCGTTGCTTCTGTGGATATTTCCTATGCTAAAGGAGCACGGGATTGTTGAAATCGAGCCGAAGGGAGGCGGAATGTGGACCGCAGCGGTCCTAGTTGGTTTGTTTTCTAACTCTTTGCTACACACGCGATTTGGAACGATTAACGATATTCCGATTGGCCCCGAAACCGTTATCACGGATGATATTCCTGATACGCTTACTAACGACATACAAGAGCAAATCAAGCAAGATATAAAGGACAGTGAATCTGTTAATATCGCATTGCAACGCTATCTCGGGTGGTTTGGAGAAACGAACCTTAAGGAACTCTTTCCGTTGACGTAATCAGACGAACATTAGTGCGTGTTCTGGGCGTAAGGTTACCGTGTGATGGGGTATTGTTGAGCAAGACTCACGAGTGCCTGGAGGGTGAGGTGGAGACTTGTCGTCTTTTCTATGCGTTCGAGCTTGACGATTCCCTTCGCGCTCAAATCGCGCGAGCGCAGCAGAGTCTTGTCCGGCGGTTGGGGGCGCGCGACTTGCGGTGGACCTTGCCGTCGGACTGGCACATTACGGTCTTGTTTCTGGGAGAGTACGCGGAGGATTTCCTTCCGAGATTCGTCGATTCCGGAGACGCAGCCGTGGCGAGCGTCGAGCCGTTCGAGATTGTGGTTGGCGGCCTTGGCCGGTTCCCACCCGGCGGACCCCCTCGCGTGGTTTGGGCAGGCGGCGCCGAGGACGAAGCGCGGACAGCCTCGAGGATCTGCGCCGGGCTGCGTCAGAGGCTTCGAGGCCTTCCTCTCGACGTGAAACCCTTTCGACCCCACATTACCCTCGCCCGCGTGCAGGCCGGCGCCGGTGGGGCTCTCATCGACGCGGCCATCCAGGAGTTAGGCAAAACGCTATCTGGCACCCTGGCCGTCGACCGGCTCGTCCTGATGCAGACCATGCCGGCCGGCGCCGGCCGCACTCCCGGCGTCAGCAAGTACTCCGTGGTCCGGACGTTTCCGATAGGTCAGTAGTGTGGTCATCATGCGGGACGCACGTCCTGCGGCATGAGGTTAGTCCTGGCAACGGCACGTCGGGCGGCCGGCGGAATAAGACGAAGGATTCGCTCGGCGGCGAGTTGCTCTTCATCCCGAATTGTGTCCACCAGCCTGGCCGTGCCATAGTCATTGACCGCGTCGGTAAACGCATGAAGGGCCGTGTACATGCCTACCTCGCAGGCCTCGACCGCATAAACCTTGATGAGATCCTGCGTGGCCTTATCCTCGGCGTCGTGGAACAGGTTCATCAGGAGGCTGCCTTTTTCCAGGGTTGTGTTCACAACGCATTTTGCCTGATTGACATTTCCTCCCAGGGTCTCCATGCGCTCCCGCAGGCGCGCCATCTGCGATTCCGTAACAGCGATGTGCTCACTCACAACCTGCTTGACCTCGAGGTCGGCTGTCTCGCTCGTCAAATCGCGCAGCGCTGCCAACTCTCCCTCCTCAACGGCATAGGCATCGGTGAGGTAGCGTATTATCCGGCTCTTCACATCTTCCAACATGATCGTACGATCCCCTTTCGGCGAAGATCCGCGCTTTGCCGCGCAGCTTCCATACCGTGTATACCCACGATCCGGTCACTCGATAGCCGGGAAAACGTACAGGAGACGAAGGTCAGATTTCGGCTGTGCTGGGAAGCCGGCTCAAGCACATGGATCGTTTCCAGTGCCCGTTGTCTCGCCGAGGTTCATGCACAAAGAGGCCACTTCCTATTCCCGGCTATCCCACCCAGGCGAAGTTGATTTGCCGAATCAGGAACAGGATCTGGAGAGCGAAAAACGCGGCGACAACGACGGGATACCAGAACTCCGAATCGGTCTTGAAAGACCGGTGCGCGGCGACTACAAAGAACGGAAACAGCATCTCGGCAAAGCGTGTGTACGACATGAACTTCACGGTGACGGCCGGGACAATGGTCATAATCAGGGCATACCAGAAAGCCGTCTTGTCGCTCTTATAAACCGGCCAGAGCAAGGGCAGGGCCACGCAAAACCACAGACGATCGATTGGGGACGTGAGCGGCTCGTGAATGTCATGGATGTTCGGCCCGGTGAAAAGCGCATGGATAAAGCCGCCTGGATTGAGAAGGTCCGCTATCGAGGAGTGCGCGACGTATACGGACTGGATCTTCAAGCCGCTGAAAGCATCACCAGTCAAAGCTTTCATGATGAGCAGATACACGCCAAAGCCGGCTACAGGCAGTGCCGCGGTCCATAACTCTCGATAGCGCTTCTTCCGGATGACGTCCGCCGCAATCGGAATCGCCCACAATATGCCGGTCGGCCGCGATAACGCAACCAGGAATCCGGAAATCCCCGCGCCCCACGAGCAGTTCTTAAACAACGCGAGAATTGCAATTGTCGACAGCAGCAGGAACACCGGCTCGCTGAAGGGCAGGGCCAGAAATACGGCGCCCGGGAATGCCAGCAGTAGTACCGTGGTTCGCCAGGCAACCTTTGCGTTATACATCTCCGCTACGTACCAGTACAGAAAATAGCATGCCGCAACCGTGATCACGTTTGCCAGGACTTCGGCAACAACGATATGATTTCCGTGCGTGATTTTTGAGAACAACCAGATCAGGCCGGGCCAGAGCGGATAAAAGGCGCGGGCTATCGATGCGGGACCGTACCCGGTGATGCTGAGTTTGAGGTAATTTCCTGCGTCCCAAGGTATGAAATGCCAGTACATCTCGGGATCGCCGTGGTGCATTTGGAAGGTGCGATTGGCATTGTAATTGTTAAAGGCATATATCTTTGGAAGAAGCTGGGTGCTCATCCACATAATGCCCACATAGAGCAGCCTGTAGGCAACAAGCGCCAGCAAAAGCTGCGGCGTATGCGGCGGCAGGCGAAAGGACAGCCGATCTTGAGGGGAACCTTCCGGATTCCTGGCGGAGGGCGTAATGTCCGCCCGCGTTGCTTCGCTCCGGCGCGGACTCGCGTTCTCACGAACGGCGTCCTGTTGATCGACGGTGATCCTGCCTTTTCTCTTGGTCATGAATGCGTTCTCAATTGACTACCCGGGCAGAAATCAAGCCGCCGGATTTCGGCTCGTCCGGGTGCCAGGAATGAAATAGTGCAAGCGATAATGGAAGTTTCTGATGGTCGCCGGCCCGCGGGTATTATATCTGGTTTGACGATTCCTGTAAAGATCCCGCTGATTGCAAATCGCTCGTTGACCTCATGCTCCGGTTCGGGGATCGGCGCGCAGCGCCGGATTGGGGTTCCGGGCCGAGACGATCCGGCCAACCGCGCAGGCGGCCGCAGTGAGTGTGGCGCCGATCAGGACGCACTGAACACCATTCGTCAGGTAAAGCATGTGGACGTTCGGTTGGTTGACGGTCAGGGTGGGGGCTGCTGTCACCAGTACAAGAAGGTAAAGAAACGCGGCCCTGCGCCAGAAGGTCGGGTCCCGAAATGCCAGGATTAGGACGGCCGCGTAACCGGCGCACAACACCAGGGTGCCAAGCCCAGTCGAGGGATCGAGGATCATCGTGACGGAGGTCGCCGCGTTGCAGTGCAAGCCAAGCGCCAGCGCCCCTACCACAATGCCCGTCGCGGCCACACACAGGGCCGCACGCGCTCCGCGGCGCCGGCGGCCAGTCAGAACACACGCCGCGTAAACCGCACCAAGCAGCGCTATGGGCCACATATCTGTAGCCAGAGTGGCTGTACAGTTGTCGATGACCGTGTGGAGGTATTGCACGAGCTCGAAGTGACCGGTGGACGCCGACGGAGCGCGGAATACCTTCCAACCAGCGCTTGCACGCAGAGCGATGAGAATTGCGGCCGTGAAAATCCAGGCGGCTGCCGTGCGCCGGTCGAACGCCGGGCGGCCGGCGCCTGCCGGCCCGGGCCGCAGTATCGACGTAAGCAGCGGCGCGCTAAAGGCGAGCCAACCGTTTTCCTTGAAGCAGACCGCCGCCACCGCACATGCCAGCGCCGGTTTCCATCTGCCGTCCATCGAGAAAATGACCGAGGCAAGAATGGCTATCCCGGTCCACATTTCCAGTTGGTCCTTCCAATTGTCGAGCACGACCTCCATCCCGGTGACCGCGAAGTTCGCGTTTAGGAAGTGGAGCGGTGGGAGCGCGTCCGTGAATACCAGGACAGTCAGGATCGACGCGACCAGGCTGGCTCGCGTGAGACAGTGTGCCGGATGGAAGGAACGAACAACACGGTCCGCGAACGACGCCAGCACCACGACAAACACGGCTTGCAGTCCGATGGAAACGTCGACCCATCGGGCGAGGTGGTTGCCACAGACCGCATTCTCGATCCAAAAGGCGAACATCGTGAGCGGACGCCAGTAATACGGAACTCGGTTTCCGCGCCAGCTCTCGTGCAGCCATCCGAGAGTCGAGAGCAAGGTCGGGTGCGCATGTACGCTTCGCAGGAGGTCGACATTGTCGATGTCGATGTCGAGGCTGTTGGGCCCATGGGCGGCCGACACCTCAACGACGGAGTTGGTTGCCGCGTATCCATGCCAGACCGCCGCAGCAACCGCCAGGACGATCAGCACCCTGTAATATGCCGCCCGGACTATGCGGCTGTCGGCCTGTTCCCAGAAGCGGCGAGCATGGTCGCCCAGTACTTTTGCCGATATCACGATAGGTTAATTCCTAACGGTTCTCGAAGCGACCGGCATGGTGCTCCGGAGCGCGCACGCGGCCGCGCTGAGACAACTGGCGATGAGGATGCACTGCACGCCATTCGTCAGATACAGCATATGCATGTTCGGCTGGTTGACAGTCAGGGTCGGTGTTGCCGTAATCAGCACGAGGACGTAAAGGAACACGGCTTTACGCCCTCCGCCAGGAGTCCTAAACGCAAGCATCACCACGGCCGCATAAGCAACGCTCATCAGCATCGCACGGAGACCTTCCCATGTGGAGACGATCATCATGATAGCGGACGGAGCGTCCACATGAGACGTCAGCGCAAGGGCGAATACGGCCAGGGCGGCCGCCGCCGAGCACAGGCCCAGGCGTGCGCGGCTGCTCAGCCCGCGAGCTACGGCGATGACTCCAAACGAGGCGCCCAGCAGCGGAATCGGCCACGTGTTTGTCGCCAGCATCGCGGTGTAAACGTCAATGACCGCGCACACGTACTTTGCGACGTGAAGGTGGCCGCCGGTCGCCGTCGGGGCGTGAAATACCCCCCAGCCGGCGCTGGCACGGAGTGCGACGAGGATCGCCGCCGCAGCAATCCATGCGGCCGGCACGCGTATGTCGAACGACCCATTGCCGTTGTCGGACGGCGATGGGCGCAGTATCGGGACGAGCAGAGGCCCCATGAAGGCGAGCCAGCCGCTTTCCTTACAGCAGACTGCCGCCACCGCACACGCCAGAGCCGGTTTCCACGCGCCGCCCATCGAGAAGATAACGGAGGCCAGGATGGCCGTCCCGGTCCACATCTCGACCTGGTCCTTCCAATTCACGAGCACGACCTCGGCGCCGCTCAGCGCAAAGTCGGCATTGAGAAACCGGAGTACGGGGATAGATTCCGTGAAAATCAACGCTGTCAGAATCGCCGCCGCCGCATTCCCGGGTGTGAGCGAGCCGATTGGGTCGACGCCGCGCGCGAGGCGGTCTGCCAGCAGCACCAGCATAACGGCGAACAGTGCATGCAGCTCGATCGTCACGTCGACCCACCGGGTGAGGTCGCGGCCGCAGGCGGCGTTCTCGATCCAGAACGCGAACATCGATAGCGGACGCCAGTAGAACGGCACGCGGTTCCCGTGCCAGCTCTCGTGCAGCCATCCAAGCGTCGAGAGCAAGGTGGGATGCGCGTATACGCTTCGCAGAGTGTCGACATTGTCGACACCTATCTCCACGCTGAGATTGTTCAGTTGATGGCTCGCCGACGCCTCAAAGACGGTCGCATTTGCGGTATATCCCTGCCATACCGCTGCTACGACGGTGAACAGAAACAGTGCCCCGTAATAGAGCGTACGGGAACGGCCTGAACCTTTGCCGGACGGAGTGATACCCCGGCCGGGCTCGGCGCTCAAGGGAGCTTCCAGGTCGTTGTCCCTGTTTGTACATTCGGGCATAAGGATGCTGTGTGCTTGTTACCGGTATCACTCGGACGGCCTGGCGTCACCGACCGGGCTGACGGATGGGAGACGGCCGGCAGCGGGTTCATTATACAAAACCCCGCTCCGGTTCGTCAATGGATTGCCGGCAGCGCCACCCGCAGATGGCTCGCCGTTGGGCGCCATGTTCGTATGGCCGTGCCCGCCGCCGCGGCCAGAAATGAGGCGATAAGAACGCATTGGATACCGTTTGTCAAGTAATACATATGCATGTTCGGCTGGCTGACCACCAGTGACGGCGATGCCGTAATCAACACCAGGAGGTATAGGAAGGCGGCGCTGCGCCAGAAGTCGGGCTCGCGAAGTGCGAGTATCACCACGATCGCGTAGCCGACGCACATTAGC
Organism: Capsulimonadaceae bacterium; assembly: GCA_052139635.1. Lineage (GTDB taxonomy): Bacteria > Armatimonadota > Armatimonadia > Armatimonadales > Capsulimonadaceae > JBKQWH01. The sequence goes on along the minus strand of JBKQWH010000162.1, from coordinate 6,570 downwards.
GTTGCATGCAGGCCCGTCGACGGGTCCAGGATTACCAATGCGGCGATTGCGGCACTTGCATGGGATATCAACATCAGGGCGGATACGGCCAGGAGTGTTGCGACACCACACAATCCCAGCCGTGCCCGAGCATGGAGGCCGCGCGCCACGGCGATCGTTCCATATGCCGCGCCAAGCAGCGGAATTGGCCACAGGTCCGATCCGAGCATCGCGGTGTAGTTATCGATAACCGCATGCAGGGTGTGCCAGATCTCGATGTGGCCACTGGACGCCGACGGGGCGCGGAACACCTCCCAGCCGGAGCTTGCCCGCAGTGCCACGAGGACCGCGGCAGTGGCAATCCAGGAGGCTGCGGCGCGCAGGCGGACTCCTTGCGGAGGGCGTAATGTCCGCCCTCGTCGCTTCGCTCCGGCGCGGACTCCTGTCGGACGGCGTAAGGTCCGCCCCTGTCGCTCCGCTCCGGCGCGGACTGGCCGCGTGATCACGATCAGCAGCGGCCCGATGAAGGCGAGCCACCCACTTTCCTTGCAGCAGATGGCCGCCGCAACGCATACCAGTGCCGGTTTCCATCGACCGTCCAGCGAGAACATGAGCGACGCCAGAATGGCCATCCCGGTCCAGGTCTCCAGTTGGTCTTTCCAATTGTCGAGCACGACATTGGCGCCGCTCAGGGCGAAGTCGGCGTTGAGGAATCGGATCGGCGGGAGCACCTCGGTGAATATCAAGACCGTCAGAATTGCCGCGACGAAACTCCGTGCGGGAAGGGCTGTCATCGGGCTTGTCCGGTCGGAGCCGCGCGCGACTTGGCCTGCGAACAGCGCCAGCAGCACGGTGAACGCGGCGTGCAGCCCGATGGATACATCAACCCAGCCGGCACGGTGTTGGCCGCAGGCGGCATTCTCGATCCAGAACGCAAACATCGTCAGCGGGCGCCAATAATATGGCACTCTATGCCCGCACCAACTTTCGTGCAGCCAGCCGAGTGTTGACACCAGGGTGGGGTGCGCCCGCAGGCTATTTAACAGCAGGACGTTGTCGACATCGATCGCGACGCGGCGACTGAACAATTGATGGCTGGCCAACCCCGCAAACTCGCTCCCGTTTACCGTATAACCCTGCCACGCCGCGGCTGATACTGTCAGCAGGAAGAGCGCGAAATAGAAGAGAGCGGGGGACCCTCCGTACCGTAGACCGGGCATGGTGCTACACCAGCCGGATGCGGCAACTCCCTCTCCGCTTGCGGGGAGGGCTGGGGATGGGTCGGATGCGGCGCAGCCCGTTGCCAGCGGCATTGCGTTGGACTTGCCGTTCGATGAAGTGGCGGAGTCGTTGTCCCAATTTGTGGATTTGGGCATAAGCATGCTGCCTCGGGACGATTTCGCCGGCGGCCGGCAGCGCAGGGACATTATACAAACCGCGCGCCGGATAGTCAATAAGGAACGCTATTATCTATCGTGGAAGTAAATGGGTGAGCAGATCGGCCTGCCGAAAACCCTGTTGAGGGTTTGTCGAGCGGTGGGCATATCGTACGATTCCGTCCGAGCCAATCACGAAGGTGGCGCTGCGCTGGAAAAGGCCGAGCGCCTTGTCGAGGTTGTAGCGCTCGTAAACAGCCCGATCCGGATCGGCGAGGATGGGGAACGGTGCGGCAATTCGCTGTGCCATCCGAACGGCATCCTTGACATTTCCGCCTCCGACCACCAGAACTTCGGCGCCGGCAGCCCGAATTTGCGGATACAGGCGTACGAGGCTGGCCGCATGCATCTGGCAGCTCATGCAGGCAAATTCGCGCATGAAATAGAGCACCAGACTTGATTTACCGTGATAATCGTCCAGGCCGATCTCCCCGCACGATGACGGGAGCCGAAATCCCGGCGCGCGCACCCCAACATCGACCGTACCATCTGTAGCAGTCATCAAATCCTCCAGGACGCGGGACTTTGGAAACGAGACCCCGGGCATGTCTGCGGCGACCGGCGGGATTGGGCGCTGTCGACGCGCTACCCTTGAGTTATGTTCCATCTCCAGGGATGAACGAACGAGCGGTTCGGAACGTTCCATCGAAGGATTCCAGAGATATAGCGAGGCTCCACTTCATACAAACGAGACGTATCGACGCGATCGACGCGATGTACGGGGAAGAAGACAGGCATGGAGGCCTTTCCCACGACAGGATCAGTCGGCCGCCGGATCGTGTTCCGGCTCCTCGTACCGAACCCTGGCCATGTCGAGCAGCCGGATGACATCGGCATCGGAGAGTTGGTCGAAGTTCTTATACCAGGCGCCAACCGCATGGAATACGCGTGGTCGAATGAGCCGGACGGCTTCCTCCACTTCCCGGCGAAGGAACGCGATCGTCTCGGAAGCGCTGACTGGTACGGCCAGGACGATGGATGCCGGCCCGTGGCGGCGGATGGACATGATGGCGGCATGGGCAGTCATGCCCGTGGCGAGACCGTCGTCCACCAGCAGCACGGTCTTACCACGCAGGTCAAGTTCCGACCGGCCCTGACGATAGAGAGATTCGCGCCGCCTCATCTCCTCGATTTCCGCGTGAATCAGCCCATCCAACTGTTCATTGTCGATGTGGAGGTCGGTGATCGACGACCGATCGAGCAGTACCACCCCTCCGGGCGCCACCGCGCCGACTGCCAGTTCCGGCTGCTGGGGCGAACCGACCTTCCGTGCCACAACGACATCGAGAGGCGCCCGGAGTCGAACGGCGACCTCGTATCCAACGGCAACTCCGCCGCGTGGAAGCGCTACGACAATCGTCTGTGGTGTCGAAAAGCGCATCAGGCAGTCGGCAAGCCGCCGCCCGGCCTCGGCACGATTTGTAAACGTCATGTCTGGGCTCCGACCGCCGGAATACTCACCGCCGAGACTACGGAAGCCGCTTTTCCGTCGTTAAACCATCATGTATCGGCCTAACCGCCTGCACGCCGGCGCGGCTCGCGAATGCCGTAGATGTAAAACACAAGCGAGGCGAATTCGAGGATCGCGAGCCCGAATTTGGCCCAGTGCGGTAGCGACGAGTGTGACACGTTGGCTTCGAGAATGCCGGCAATGACAAACATCGGCACAGTTCCAACCATCATCTTGCACGCATCGCGTCCCGCGACAATCAGCGCGTCCCCGCGAGTCAGACGGCCTGGCGCAAGGACCGCCCAGGCGATGGTCAGTCCCGCCCCCCCACAGATGAATATCGCCGAAAGTTCCCAAACGCCGTGTGGCAGCAGGCCGGCCCACATCGAGGTCAGGTAACCCGTCGGCTGCACCTCGGCAATCAGGGCGCCGATCGTTGTGCCGTTGTAAAACATCAAGATGATCGGGAGAATGAACGTGATCCCCGTTGCGAAGGATACAATGCCGACCTCCGTATTGTGGGTCATCAGCATCCCCGCAAATCCAATACCCTCACCCGCGGAGACATCGCCGTGGTCGGCAAAGCCCTGCTTCCAGGCGTCGAACGAACTGCGAAACTGCTCCGGCATAAACAGGCTCAAATAGGCTTCGTTCTTATGAACGAGCGCATAGGAAAGCCAGGCGCCCAGCACACTTAACAGAAAGGCCGTCAGAACGAAGGGCATCCGGCGCCGGAGCACGTCCGGAACTCCGTAGATGAGGAAATGCCTGATCCGGTCCCAGCCACCGGACTCTTCGGCATAAATGACCCCGTGCGCGTTGCCGACAAGCTCATTCAGGTATAATACGAGGTTAGGATTGGCGCCCTGCTGGCGCGCGTAGGCGAGATCGGCGGCGGCGCGTCGATAGAGGGAGCCGAGAGTGGGCAGTTCGGTTTTGGTCAACCGCTTCAGCCCGCCGGACTTGGAGCGCTCGACCATCAGCGAAAGTGCTTCCCAGTTGGTCCTCTTCTTATTGATGAACGCACGTTCGTCGATCGCCATGGTAGTCCGATTATACCGCAGGCACAGGCGCTATGTCACGTGAGATACTCGTCGTAACACCGGAGAATATCGAGATCGAGTACGAATTGGCCGGGGTCGGTACCCGGCTGATGGCGAACGCACTCGACGGCATTCTACAGGCTCTGGCGTTTATCGTACTGATTGTCATATTCGGCCTGATCATGTTCGTCTTGTCCGTTTTCAGCGCCAACGCCTACGCGCACGTGCGAGTGTTTTCCGAGGGCGTTTACCTGGCGGCCGGAAGCATCGCGTTCTTCCTCCTATTCTGGGGGTATTTCATCTATTACGAGATCGTCCGAAACGGGCAGACACCGGGCAAGTCTCATCTTGGCCTCCGGGTGATTCGCACCGGAGGATATCCGATTAGCTCGTACGCCGCCATTACCCGCAATCTTCTCCGGGTCATCGACGGGATCCCGATGGTTGTCGGACTGGTCTACGCTTATTACCTGGTGACCAAACTGGGATCGACTCAGCCCGACATTGGCGGCCCCGCCCTGGTCGCGGTCTGTCTGCTCATGACACTGTGCTTTCTCCTGTTTACGCCGCGTTACCAGCGTCTGGGCGATTTGATCGCCGGGACAATGGTCGTAAAGCAGCGCGCACCGCGTGTGCCTTCCCTGGAGGCCCTGGCGCCTCCGCCGCGAGTCCTTCCGGAACACCTGGCCCCCTACGCGCTCAAGGACATCGGGCGCCACGTGTATGAGATGACCGTTCCCGAGTACCGCGCGATCCGCCACGCGATCGACCGGCGCTGGTCGCTGCCGCTCGATGTCCAGCAAACCGCGGCCATGCGGCTGGCCGTTCCCTTAATGAAACGGCTGGGCATCACCCCGCCGCCGGGTGTCCGCCAGGTAAACTACGCGGACCTGCTGGAATACCTTGCGGTCGCCTTCGAGCAATACCGCGGCGTCAAGTAGAACCCCAACCTCAGTACGCCCGGTCCACGCCAAACCTGCGATTGATCAGCAGCACCGCCATTTCGATGACCGCCGCAATGCCAAACCCGATGACCGCGTCAATGATCAACGAAAGCTGCGGCGCAAGCCACACCACGACCAGTCCGCCAATCACACCATTCGCCGCAAGGTTGCCAATGTTCATTTTCCTGTTCCTCCCCTTTTTCGATTGGGCGTTTGAACCGCCCTCGGATCACATTGACATTCTAGGATGCGACTCTGAAACAACTCTGAAATTCCGGGATGAGAAAGTTCCAGTTTCCAGCCGTCGCTCGCGGCGATAAACGCCGGGGCTGATCGGCCTTCGGCCAGCCGTCGGTCCAGGACGGAAGATCGCGAAGGAGTGAACTACCGCCGGCTGCGGCGCGTTATTCTGGTCTCGTACAATCCCAGGTCGTAGACCACGCGGTCCACGTCCATCCGGCGATGGATGATTCCGGCGACCGCTTCGACTACGGCTGCCACGCCGAGCCCGATGAGTCCGACGATGACCAGCGACAGGTGCGGCGCAAGCCATATCGTCATCAACCCGCTGATCAGACCGTTCGCTGCAAGGTTACCCATGGTTCTCATCTCCCGTTTATTCCCCCATCGTGTTACACGAAGGATAGGACGGAGCGATGAACACAATATTACAGGAGCCCGGGAAAAATGTTCGGCGATACTCATCGTGGGATTCGTCGCGGACGGCGACGAAATCGACCCACGAATGAATTCGTGGGCTGCCAGGGAGAATGTCCTTCGGACGACCCACGATTTTCATCCATAAGCCGGTGGATCGAAGATACCTGATGACTCATCGCCCTTCGAGCAAGCATTCGTCTCGGACGCCCGTGTGGGCAGTATGGACGCTATGGACACTATGGACGCGATGGACCAGGCGGACACCGGGGGTGATATGTGGCAATTGTGGCACCCTTACGTGCGGGCGCGCGAGGGGGGGCCGTTACGGGGCTCCGGCGGTCTCGAACGGTGATGCAGATGATGAAACGATTTACTATGATGTACAGAGAGTGATGGACACGGTGGACGTGTCGGACGTGTCGGATGGAGGGCGGCTCCGCGAGTTTTACGGGAGTGGGGCTCTGTCGCTCCCTCTGACGTACGAAAGCCCGGGACGGTGGTCCCGGGCTTTATGCGGCAGGCGTGCGGAAGCGCTATGGGCTGCGGCTCAGGGGGCGTCGTTGCCGGGCCCTGGCCAAGGTTGTTGGTTTCTGTTGGCGTATGCGAACAGATGATCCCAGTATATCACAGATGAGTGGGTCTGTCAAGCCCAAAGTCCCCATCGACCCCACCGTGCAAAAACAATTTATGACTTCCTATTCGACAAAGAAGGAAGTGGGCGCGGGGATGTCTAAATAGCAAGCGAATCGACCGATCCCGAGGATGCCATCGCCCTATGTCCAGCATCATCGACAACGCCAGATCATTAGCAACGGCGGCCGCGTATTATCCCTTAACGCCGTCAACACCAGTACAGCAACTGCCACGCGACCCGGAAGGTCCATGAATGCCAAGAATCTTCGATAACATTGACCGCTCGCTACTGCCGGCCCTAAAGCAAACGCTCACGATCTCCGACCGAGCAGACTTCGCTGTCGGCTACTTCAACCTGAGGGGCTGGAAGTGCCTCGACAGTCACATTCAGGACTGGGCCGGTGGGGACGGGCACTGCTGCCGAC
>JBKQWH010000161.1:0-5336 GCA_052139635.1 Capsulimonadaceae bacterium | reverse complement strand
GCCGCTCAAGGCAAGCGGGCCGAGGACCATCAGGAGTTGCGGTGTGTTACGGAGCACGTCGAACGAGGTTCGCGCAATGGCATGTATGGAGCGCCGGGCGCGAGCTTCGATGCTTGCGGTCATAAGTACTTTGCTAACCTCCACCACACGGACAGCCGCTCGTCTCGCCGCTAAGAACTTCAGACTATCGGAAAGTCCGGAGAGGGGGCCAGAGGGAGCGCGAGCCGGACCGGCATCTCAAGCCGAAATTGACCCGCTGGATCAATCGTGTTCCCAGGTCGACCGGCCGCGTGGGCGGCCTATTCGCGAAGCCTTGTGAAAAGCGTAGCCATTATACCTTCGGATGGGTCATAAATGGGCGCTCGCAGACGCGGAAGAACAGGTAGGCGGATGTGACGACAACGGGTAGACCAACGAGCAACTGGATCGCGAGTCCGATTATCGGGATTGTGTGCAGCGGTGCGATGATAGTCTGCCACACAAGTTGGACGACCGGAACGTTCACCCAGAACACCTACGGGCCTGCCAATGGCTGGGCGCAAGTCTCGGTGACCGACACATCCGACGGAACCACGCGGATGCTCTGGAACAGCACCGCAGGTGCCGCGTCGATCTGGGACGCGGCGACTGCGGTCTGCGCCTATCCGGCGGCAACCGCGGCTCCCTGAGTCTCCGCAACCTCAACAGCCCCGCCCGCATCAAGCGGGCGGGGCTCCGGATCGACCGGCGCACGTATGAACACTTGTTCTCATAATCGGGTATAATACCACTGCGGACGCAAGCATCGTACACGTCTGCCCGGCGGCCAACCGCAGAGGAAATTGTACATTCACAACTGAACACAGTGAGAATTCAGCGAGCACTACCGGCCAGGCGCGTCGCTCGCTTCCGACCACCAACCGTCTCCCGGACGGCGGAATGCGCGCGCAGCGGCATACTCCAAGAGGTACAGATATGCCGGTATGGGCAGGTACTCTCATGCCGGCGTCAGGCGATGCAGAGGATTCACGGACTCCGGACTTCGGACTGCGAGATATGAGATTCGCCGGTTTGGGCCAATGTATACCAATTAATCCTTCCCTCGCTTGAAAAACGCACGTTTTCAAGAAAATCAAGCGTCTGCGAAATACTTGAAAGTGCGTCCCATTGCCCCATTTGCAGCGACCATTGTCGGTGGAGTTTGAAGGCTCAGTGTTTCCCTCGATACGCGAAATACATCAGCGTACAGTTCGTCGAGGAGTGCATGCTTGCCGGAACCGGGACGAAGTAACGGCGTAACTCGGCCAGACACCAGGAATCGTCGTAGCCGGACAACTCAGGGTGCTTCGGGATCAGGACCCACGTGCCCGAATGGACCCGGTCAGTAAAGCGCTCGAGATAGACTCCGGCTCGGCTCGGCCCGAGCGGGTCCATCGCGGCAAGCGGCGAAAACGGCGTGGCATACGCCCGGACGCGCGGCTCGGCCTCCAACGGATCCGCCATCGGCAGGTTGACATCGTAGTAGAACAGCGGATCGGTTGGGCCTACCCTTGCTCCGAGCAAGAGAGAGGCAGCTTCGCCGGTGTACCGCGGAAGTAAATAGTCAACAGTTGCCGGTGGCACGGTGAGTGTTGTTCGGATCCAGAGCAGCGCGTGGGTGGGAGTGTTGGCGGTGGCCGCCATGCACGTGACCAGAATGGGAATCAGGCAGGCGCGCGCCAGTAACGCTGCCGGCGACCGACCGGAGAACGACCGATCGAGCTGTCGAAGGGACAGCAGTGCCGCCGCCAAACAAGCCGGCATAATATTCAGAAGGTTGTTCGGATGGCTCCGTCCCATGCAATAGCTGGATACCGCGACCACGGTGCTCGCCCCGGCGACGAGTACTCCGATATCCGGATCGGATTGGGACTTTCGAAACAGCGTCAGCGCCAGTGTCGCCGGGACGAGGGCGCAGATGAAGGCGACCCAGATCGACCCGTTGAAGTCGAGAGGCAACTCGCCAAACCCGCTCTGGAAGGAGCGCGCGTACTCGAAATACATCGACCAATCGGGCAGCCTTTGCAGTCCATGCCGGTAGAACAGGTCGATCCCGATCACGGCTCCGCTCACTAACGCGGGAGGAAGCACGGCGAGTATCCAGGCCATATGGCGGGGTAGGGTGGGGCTGTTTTGGTCGGAGCGACCGGTCGTCACCTGCCAGATAATAAAGTAAAACGCCGGAAGCCACGCAGCGGACGTATAAAAAGCGGACTCGACCGACCAGCAGACACCTATCGCCCAGCAGACGCAGCCTACGGCAAGCGGCCAAACGGGCACGGTTCCGCGCCTCGTGAGCCGGCTGCAGTAAATCAATACGGCAAGGACGGCGTAGACCCAGAAAAACCGAAATGCCCCGGTGCTGGGAAATGTCTGCGGGCCTGGAACCACCCCGTAGGAGCGGGTTCCGATCCAGAAAACGGCCGACAGCACCAACAGCGCGGAAAGAATGCGGCCCGCGAAGGATCTCGCGGTGGAACGCCCTATCCAGTAGAGGAACAGCGCTGTCGCGCCCTGGAATACTCCTATCAGATAGTAGAACGATGTCCACACCGATGTCGTCGGAAGGAACGCAATTGAGAGCGTGCTCAAGAACCCATATTGCGATGGAACGTCCCACAAGAGCCAGCCGCCCTGTCGGACCATCTGGGCCGGGCCGATATAGACCCCCCAGTGATGGTAGGGAACGTTGGAATCGCCGCTGAACAGCCAGTATGTCCGGAAGCTGGCCAGAAGAAGAAGGAGCACGATAAGGGCGTCGAGAACTCCCAGTGCGATGCGGCCGAAGTCTCGACCGGGCCTCGCTGCGTCCCGGACGATTTCCATTGCCGGGCGCAGTACGAAGACAACCAGTACGGTTCCGGCGAGCAGCGCCGCGCGGTAGAGCCCGACGGTCGCCGTCTTATGCCACCAGGGCATTGCATAGCTCGTGGTCCAGACAGCCCATGTCACGCAGACGAGCAGCGCTAGAAGCAACGGCTGACCGGACTGGCGCACGGCGGGATCGACGTGGGGGCTGTGTTCGCCGGTTGAGCCAGCCTCCTCGACCGGCAATAGACCCGATTTTTCCTGAACGTCGACGCCGTCGAGCGCCCCGGCCCGTGTCATCAGGAATACCTGCAGGAGAGCCAGCATCAGGCACAACACCTGACAGGTCACGAGGGCGTAGCATGTGCTGATCGCGACTGCGGCCGCAGTCCCTACTGCGACAATGACCCGCTCCGGTGGAGCAAACCGAGTCTTGCCGGCCGCGGCCAGGGCAAGGAGGCCGGCGGGAAGACCGAGGCAGACAACTCCGTATTCGAGGAATTTGAACGGCTGGTGGGGAACATCTAGGCGCATCAGTATCCCGCCCGCGCCAAGGAGCAACGTCAGTACAAGCCCGCTCAGTGCGAGCGGGCTCATCATCGTCAGAAGGGTTGAGGACTGTAGCACATGTTTCGCGCGCTTTGCTGCGTCGACACTTTCCATCATGCTGCGAGACCTCCGTGAAACCCATTATACAATATCCGGTCGATCCGGTGGGACATCGGCTGCAATCCGAGGGACCGGGTATCGCCGGTGCGTGCAGCGTTTGAGGTCAATAGGAGACGCTTGAGAAACGAGATTGAGAAGTGGACCGTCACGGAATCTGTTATCAGTATTGACGCAGGCCCTGGAACCACCTTGGCCGGTAGGAAGCCGGCTTTACGGAGAATATCGCCTCGCCTGGAAGAGCGACCGCGGAGAGGAACCCGCCGAGCCCGCAACCGGTATCGACCCCGATGTACCGCTTGGCGCGGGAGAATGTCACCTTGGGCATGGGGGTGTGCCCGCGCACGACTACCTGATCCGTGACCGGCGCCTCAAAGCCCATCACCTTTCCCCACCGCAGCCGATGGGCGACTTGCTGCCGCATCGGCCGCGAGAGATCCCATCCGGCATGCGTGAATATGTGGGTCTCAGTCGCGTAGAACGGCACGGTCCACGGCTCCGTCTGATAGTAGACGCGGGCGTGCGATTCGGGAATCGACGCCGGGTCGCCGGGCACAATCGAATATCCGGCCGCTGCGTAGGAATCGAGCGTCGACTGGCAGTCCATCCCCTCCATGGTGGAGAGGGCCCCGGTCTCGAGCAGGTCGACCATGGCCTCCTCGTGGTTCCCCATGATGCACAGCTTGCGGCATCGGTCGAAACGGATCACCTGCTCGACACAGTCGAACGGGTCCGATCCCCGGCGGTTGATCAGGTCGCCCAGGAAGATCACCAGGTCACCGTCCACGATCGGAAGGGTGGACAGCATCTCCCGCAGCGCCTCCGCCTCCCCATGTACGTCGCCGATGGCGTAGATCATATCCATCTCGTTTGAGCCAGAAAGAGTCGGAACGCGTTGATTATACCTGTGGGGCATGGAGAATCGTCGAAGCAGCCGGGCGCACGTGAGGGCATTCTAGTTGATCGTTTTCGGCATTACCGGAACCAAATCCGGCGTAGTTCCGTTACAGCGAGTGGCGGGCGAAGGAATCTGGAGATGGTTCCGTATTCGAATGCTCAGTATTAACAACTTTAGCTGCGTGGGCACACAACGGTTGGCTACTGGTGTCAATTCACGTCTGATGGGTCGATCGGTGAACCTGAGGCCAGCAATACCGGTAAAGGCAGGTATCTGCAAATTCATGGTTGACAAACCGGTTCGTCACCAGTATAATTGGCGGATGCAGCATATTCGTGGCAGCGAATATTCGCCGCCGGCCGTCCATTTAATTGGACGACTTGAGATTATTGCTGTACAGGTCAACCGGGGCACGGACGCGCGGCGTGGGTGTCCTGAGATTGATTATCAGTAGGGAATGGGGAGCACGCCTGTGTTTCTTCCTTCTGCTAGATTGGCAAGACTTCGGGGTGACCACACGTACAACAGGACCATTGGACGGAGACGCGTTGCGCATAGCTATACGGTTACCCCGGCAAGGAAGTAGGTCAGGCTTTCCAGCCTGACCTACAATGCCTTTCTTTCGTGCCGCAGATTTGGTGGCTGTCACCTTTCCACCCACCAGATTTGGTGGCTGTCAGCTTTCACCTTGTCGGCCTGAACGCGAAAACCCACCGCCCTCACGGTGAGTTCTGTCCGAGACGTCAGTTTTGGTTTATAAGGGGTCTAAAAACATGGCTTGACCCCCACAGTTGGGGTCTCGAAGCCGGAACCCCAGCCCCCCGTCCGCGGTATCACTCGTACACACCGGCTGCCACGAAGACGTCTTTGCCCGGTACGCGGTAGATGTAGGTCTGCTTCTTCGAGGGCGTTTCCTCGCCGGGCTTGGGCCACATGTAATCGACCC
>JBKQWH010000160.1:0-6512 GCA_052139635.1 Capsulimonadaceae bacterium | reverse complement strand
CGCTCGGTGAGTCCGTGTTGGACATCTGTCCGGACTGCCAGGGTAGAGGAAGATTTTCCGCAGTTGTGACGAGGCATCCGATGAAGCCAAGCATCGACCTCGCGGAAGCGAAGGCGAGAATCTTGCACGGATTGACGGACTGTCTTCAATCGCGCCGCGAACGATTGGATCGTGCGATCGAGCGAGGCGATGAACGAGCGGTAGAGATGAATCGCAGATATCTGGCCGCCGAAGAGGCCAAGCTCATTGAGTTGGCCGCAAGCAATGATTGGGATTTCTGGAATCCTTCGAGGCGCTGCATTGGGCGCGAACCTTGCAATCTCCAGAGCGACCGAAGTTTACCCCTGATAAACCGAGTTTTATTCGTTGAGGCCGCAGTGAATTACAGGAGGGCTGAATGGAACCGGACCGGGGATTACTGATCGAGCTCAGGGAGGCTTGTCGCGATCGTGACGGAGCGCAACAGAGTTATGATGCGTATATACGTGATTACAAGGTCGAGTTGCATGAGAAAAAGGAGGTCCTCGCGAAGGCCCGCCAGCGGGTCCAGGAGATCGAAGCCGAGTTGGTCAACCCAGGCCAGTCCGACCGCCCGCTGCTGGCGGCAATCGCCGCAGCGGGACGAAACGGGCCGCAGGTTGAAGCCGAGACAGCTCGTATTGTCACCGCGGCCCGAACGCGGAGGGGCGGAGGAAGCGCAGAGCCAGGGGACCACGAGCGGGAGGAGACCACCGACGAACGGCAGCAGGGACCGACGGCTGAGCCCTCCAAGACCAAAGCCAAACGAGACCGGCGCGCTGATCGGCGGCAAACGGAGCAGGCCGATCTGGCCCGCGAACCCACTGTTTCCAACCTCGGCCAGGAGGAATCCGCCGCTGGCAACCGGCGGATCGCTCAGCGGCTGCTGGGACCGGGGAAATGGACGGACGCCGAGATCGATGAGTGTGTCGAGGATGCGTGTCATCCGACGAGCATGGGCATGGACGGCGCGCGCGCCGACTGGCAGCGGCTGCGGGAGACCGGGTGCGACGACATTCGCATTCTCGAGCTCCTGCGCGCTATCTGGCCGAATTGGAACGTCTTTATCGAACCGAATCCGCCGAGCCGTCCGGGTTTCACCACGTTTGGCGGCGCCGTCCCGAAGTTGTGGGTCGGCGCCAAACCGGCTCCGGGAAAGATTCCTCCGACTCTTTCCGGTCTCCAGCTCGCTGCCCGTGTCCGGATCGTCCTGGACCTGCCACGGGTACCCGTGCCGGCGGCAGAGCCACAGCCAGCCCCGAAGAGGCGGAAGGCGGTGAAGTGATGGGCGTCGTGAAACGCATCCAGGGGTGGCGGGACTCGCGATGGCCGATCCCCAACACGCTTCAGATGTTGGTCGGGCTGATCCCGTACCGGGATCCCGAGGAGTTCCTCGAGCGCAAGCGCGCGGCCCGCGAGGCTGCCCGTTCGCGGGCTGCGATGCAGACAGAAAATCCGCTTTTGCGCGCGGTTGCGCCCAGACGGATCGGTCCTTCAGTAGACACCGGCGCAATGACCCTCGACGCGATGCGCGCGGAAGTCACCCATGAGAAGGAGGAAGCTCTTGCGGCCATGCGCGTCGTGTTACGCGCGTGGTTTCAAGGTGATCTGGTCGAAGCCGACCCCAGCAACGAGTGTCCCGTCCGTGCTGCCGAGGGCTGGTACCGCGTCGGCCGCTCTTTCTACGCAGTCGGCCAGGGACCGTTCGCGGTCTGGAGTTTATCGGAACCGGCCAGGGCGACGGCGACGCACCAAGGGCTACTGTTTTGAGGAGATATGCATGTGCCTACCAATCGGAATCTGCGCGCTAATCCCGCGCAAAGCAAAACCCCGACGGGCGGAAGCTCCCGTCGGGGCGACCCCGGAAGCGGCGTCGAGGACCGCCGCACCCAATAAATCGTCAGATTCCGGCCGCGGACTGAAGGCCCGGCCGTCCGGTAAACCGTAGGACCCCCCCTGCCCTATCTTACCCAGGTGGGGTCTTTACCTGACCCGAAGGCGCTAACATCAAGGAGAAGCAAATGGGATGTACGATACAGTTGACCGCCGAAGAACTTCGCGATGCAAGAGACTTTTGGCGATCGATTACGGGTAGTGATTTGCTGGCGGAACTGCGCGAAATGGCGCGGACCCAGCGAGATGTCCGCGAGTCCGCGATTATTCACCGACGGCCAGGCGCGGCAGCAGCGGCTCAATCACCGGGGCCGGCTCATTGACGCCGCGCTCGCCGAGGTAGACTCCGCTGAGCTTCGCCTCGAGCAACTCCGCGACGATGCTGGATTCTGTCCGGCCGTGCCAGCCAGCGTAGGCAGCCAGCCGGCGGGCCAGGTCGGCTGGAATTGACACCATCTTCCGCGCACGCCCCGATAGCCTCTTGCCGGGGCGTCTCGGCTTCTTTTTCGCGTCCATGCCAGGTCTCCCATCCGCCTCGGCGGTCAGTCTGCCGGACTGCCTGGATTATCGGCGGTTCGCTGGATTCGGGGGAGACGAAAAACGGCCGGCTGCGGCGCCGGCAGGGGAGTGGAGGTCCATGTGCGATGATGAGGAAGAGGAAGTTGAAACGCTGATGCGCGATCTGGAACTCGCTATCCCGCAATGGCCGAGATTCGTTCCTCGCAAAGTAGGCGGAGAATGGAGGGCCTATTCGAGAATTGGGAGACTTTTCTTCTGCGGCGATTCCTCAATCGGGATCGGAGAGGCTTATCTCGATCTCGAAGCCCGAATCGCTTTGCAAGCTGCCGAGAACTGACAGTGAAGCACCGCCGCCGGGGTTCAGGCCGGCGGCAGGATTGCCCGGGGTCAGCGGTGGCCCCGGGCGTTAACTTTTCCGCGGAGGGAATCATGGTAAACAAGCGTGAGGAACAACCGCTGAAACGGCCGCCGATCGATGCGCTGGAAATCCTCGGACGTTGGCGCGTGGCCCGGTTGCAGGGTGACTGGGCAAATGCCGATCATGCGATTGCCCAGCTGTCTGAACTGGCCGAACGACCGCGGCGACCGGCCGATCCCTGCCAGGTCCGATCGTAGCGGCGGCGGGGACCTGGCCGGCGGTGGAAACGGTCCTGATCGGGCGGCCGTGGGCCAGAATTACGGTGTGAACCTCACCGAGGAGGCTGCACCGTGTCTAAGGTTTTTCCGATCTCCATTGGACGCAGCGCTCGATCCCTCGCCCCGACCCCCGAGCAACAGGCCCGCCGCCGGCATCGGGCCTGCATTTCCTGGCCGCCGCGGTGCGACCCGCGGCCGCCGGATGACGGGCTGCAGCCGTTTACCAATCGGCGGCTGAAGATCAATGGCATGCCGCACGAAATCGCGCTATGGATCCCCGGCCCTCATCCCCCCGAGGCCCAATGGTGGGAAGAGATCTCCATGTGGTGGGTCCTGCGACCGGTGGTTATGGTTGCGCCGCCCCAGCTCGATTCACCGGCCGCAAACTCACTGCCCGACGGAACGTGCGATCCTATCGATGGATGGACATGGATCGAACAGTCTGAATGTAGCGCATACTGACAGATGAGGGAATGGGCTTTGGCGGGTCCGCTCTCTCGTGCGATCTGTGCTGCGGGCCGGTCCGGCATCCTCCCCGGACCGGCTCGTGTTTTGGGGCCGGGATGACTGCCTGGAAGATCGGCGACCTCGTTCTCCCTCTCGATGACAACCGGCCATGGCGGATTGTGGACCTGTATCAGGCCCCGGCTACGGGACGGGAAAAGGCGCTGATCGAGTTTCTGGGCGACGCGTGGCGACGGTTCCGAACTGTACTGACTGCTGATCTGAGGCCTGCACCATGATTACCATTCTGTGCTGGGTTGCTGGCTCATTCGCTGTCTGGGCCGCGACTGGCTGGGCCTACGAGGCCGGTCGCTGATGCAGGGCCGAAAGATCCAATTCTCTGAGTTCGATGTGGCCAAACTCGCCTACCTGGGTCTCTCGAATCGTCACATCGCGATGATCGTCGGGTGCCATCCCTCCGTGATCGACCGACGTTCCGACATCCGCGCGATCGTCGGAGAGCATCGCGCATCGCGAGCCGCCGACATTGCGGCCTGCTGGTTACGATCACCCGGTGGCTCTCTCGCCGATGAAGCTCGTGCTGCCCAGCTCGCCGAGCTGGTGACCGCGGCAGAACGGCGATCAGTTCGGCGGATGAAGCCAGCTTAACAGGGCCGGAACAGGCAGTGTGGCCAAACGCGATCCCAAAACCGGTCGGTTCCAACCTGGCGAATCCGGTAACCCGGACGGGCGGCCAGCCGGTGCTATCAGCCTCACGACGGTTCTCCGCGAGGCTTTGGCCGAGCGAGATGTCAAGGGAAAGCGGACGAAGGCGCGAGCTATCATCGACTGTCTCGTTGAGGCCGCGTGCGACGGCGAGGCCAAGGTAAACCTGCGCGCAATTCAACAGATTTTCGACCGTATCGACGGCCTGCTGACTACCACGGAACAAGGACCGATGGTCGATCTCGAAACGATCGCCCGAGAGATGAAAGCCAAACGTGACAAACTCCGGGGAGCTGAGCCTGCTGGCGGAGATCCTTAATGAATGCCGGGACGACCCCGATCTGTTCAACGAGCTGTTCATTGCGGACGGAAAGTCGTTCTGGCGGCGACAAGTAGAGATGTGTTGCTCGGTCGTGAAGTACCGCAAGACTGCCGCCTACTCCGGCAACATGATCGGCAAGGATTTTCTGGTCGGGAGGCTCGTGTGGTGGTGGCTTTTAACTCGCCCAGGCTCAATGGTGTATGTGTGCGGACCGTCGCAAACGAGCTTAGGCAGTATTACCTGGAAAGAGATAAGGCAGGCGACTCCGCGGTGGCCCGGGACGAACATCCCTTCAGTCAGTGCGCGACTCAGCAAGGGCATCAAGACCAGTCCGCAAGTCGTCGATCTCGGGAGCGACGGGTGGCAGGCGATGGGTCTTTCTACGACGAACGTGGAGAGGGCGTCTGGACATCACAACCCGCAGCTCCTAGTGATCGTCGATGAGGCATCGGGCGTCGAGGCACACGCCCGGGACGCAATCGAATCCCTTGGGTATGAGCGCTTGTTAGCCATCGGCAACCCGATCCGCTCGGACGGCTGGTTCGTCGACCTGATCCGCCAGGCTGCCATCGACCAGCGCGACGGGACGCCTGACCGGCTGGCAGTCCACGCTATCCAGATTCCGAGCACGGACAGCCCGCACGCGAGCTGGGAAAAGAGCCCGTGGGGAATCGCTGATGCAACCTGGATCCAGGGGATCTACCGAGGCTATGGCGGAGAGCATTCCTTCTACGCCAATGCTCATGTTCACGCGATCATTCCGACCGAGAATGCGCAGCGGCTTATCCCCGACACCTGGCTTGACTACGCGACCTCGGTCCAGCGGCCGGTTTTGCCTCTGACTCATCCCGTGCACCGGAGCCGCCGGATCGCGATCGACCTGTCTGAGGGCGTCGGCCGTGACGATACCTGCATCCTCGTGAGAGACGACTATGGGATCCTCGACGTTGACGCCAGGAGTTCTCTATCTTTGGCTGATGCAGCGGAAGCGACAGCGCGCCTTGCGCTCCGCTGGGCCGTCCCTCCCGAACGGATCAGCTACGACGGGCTCGGCGTCGGGAGAGACTTTCCCAATCACCTCGCCAAGCACGGGCTCCGCGGCTGCATTCGCTATGTCGGCGGCGGACAGCCCGCCGAGCCCCGTCGCTTTTTCAATCTGCGGACCGAAAGCGCCTGGAAGCTCCACGACCGGCTCAATCCCGACCGGCATGTCAATGACCAATTCCCCACCTCGAGCCGCCAGCCCCCGTTCCACATCCCGCGGGCGGTCTGGTGGTCGCTGATGCGGACGGATCTTGCCGCACTGACATACGAGCTGATCGGAGAGCGCCAGGTGAAGCTCATCCGGAAAGAAGACCTGATGACGGCTCTCGGCCGCAGTCCGGATCGCGGGGACGCCCTGATCCAGAGCTTCAGTTGGGACCGATGATGACTTCCTCGACTTCATACTCTCAGAACCAACTCGTTCCCCTGTGGCGACAGATCCGAGCCGCGAAGCGCGCAGCTAGTTCCGCACCTGCGCCGCGGATCGCATCGCAGGTAGCGCCGCAACCAGCAGCCGTCGACGAGCGAGTTGCCGTCACGGCCCCGGCGGGCTGCGTCTGGCATCAGGATCCGGACAGTGGACTGAGCGGATGGGTAAATAGGCCGCTGAGCCTCAGCGATTGGCTGGGACTCGATGTCAACGCCGCCGTCCGCGCCGCCATCCGCGCCGCCGTCCGCGCCGCCGTCCGCGCCAGCAGTCAGCAGCCAATCCCCGATAGCAAAAGGTGGTCCTGAGTGTCGGCCGAAGGTTCCAGCGCGATCGACGCGAGACTGTTCCCGGCCTTGCCGAATGTCGCTGCGGACCCACTCCACGGTTCCGATCCTGATGCTCACCGCGCGGGCGGAGAAGGAGAACCGCATCGCCGGCCTCGAGATCGGCGCCGACGACTATGTCGCGAAGCCGTTCGAG
>JBKQWH010000159.1:0-3543 GCA_052139635.1 Capsulimonadaceae bacterium | reverse complement strand
CGTGTCTCCCTCATGACATCTCCTTGTGCCGCTGAATGCGCGGGAATAGCCCCCGAAATCTCTTGTCTTCGTAAGACATAAGGAGTGCGATCGAGTTATTCGGCGTGTTGTGGTACAACACCAGGGGAAGGCCGCAGGCCGCGTAGCCGTACCGGGCGTCTGTCGTTCCGCCCTTTGCGAAGTGTTCGTCGTGGATGTCGGGGTCGTAATACTTCTCGTGGTCGATGAGTGGGCCGATCGGACTGCCGTCTCCGCGCACCAATCGTAGGTCCTTCGGGAGTAGCTGGACCGCCTCGACCGTGCAGGGAATTTTCCTCGCCCCCCAGGTCGCTTGGGACGCCTCGCGCAGGTGGTCGAGGGCTTGTTCGGTGGCCATGTAGAGGAGGATAATTACTTCCAGTTTCTCCAGGTCGATGAGGTTCGATGCGGGCTTGTTCGGGTCGCAAAGGTCGGCGAAGAGGTCGGTCACCTTGCCTCCGGGTGGTGCGCTCGCGGGCCGGGCGTAGTAGCTCGTACCGCTTGCCGAGAAGTCGTCAAGCAGAACGAGTGTTCGGAACTTGCGATCGGACGGCTTCGGGTCGTCCCCGGTGATTTGACGGAGGTGATCAACCAGCTTCTTCAACAGTTTGCTGACGCGGTGGTCCGAAAGCTCATAGGTTTGCCAAATCTGTTCGTGGTTAAGGTCAGGGTTCGCCCGGCGGAAGATGTCGATCCTCGCACCGTCGCTCAGTCCTAAGAAAAGACACTGTCGCTGTCGAACCTTGAACTCGGTTCCCGCCGCGATGGCGGCGGGTCGGAAGTGGTCAAGGTCTGCTCCGGCAGCCCAGTCGAGCAGGATCGGGCGAATGTGGTCGGGGTAGGCCATCTCGACCAGGTGGCGCATTTCCGCCGAGGAGCAGAACACCAATCTGTGCTTTACAAACTCGTACGCAAGCCTGCGTTCCTCCGTCGTCTCGAATTGGTTGAGCCACAACGTCAGGCTCTCGATGAAGCGGCTGCCGGCGGAGAACTGCTGGTATTCGTCGTATTTATAGGCGGCTAGGTTCAAGAGCACGGGCCGCTCCTGGGACATCTCCTCTTGGCCCCACTGCAATACGCGGGCCAACAGCTTTTCGGCCAAGGCTTCCTTCATACACGTGCCCTCCAGCAGCTCTACAAGTTGATAGTCAATGCCCCGGCCACGGGACGCATCGCACGCAGGTAGTGCAGCGTTGCCTCGACACACCTGCGTCCCGGGCCAGCCAGGTTCCAGCACGTTTTCTTGTCCGAAGAAACCTCGTCCACGCTGAGGGAGAGAGGCTCGCTCAGCAGGGAAAAATCGTTGCCGGGCCACCTTCCTCGGTCGCCTATGCAAAGGATAGTGGTCGCGGCGCGCACGGTGCCGCGCAGCCTTTCCACCAAGGCTCGCTTCGACACCCCAGGGGCCAGCACGTCGATGGAATGGCTGGACCGCAGCGCGGTAACACCTGGGCGGCCGATTTCGCGGAGAAGCTCCTCGACCGCCTCCCACGCCTCCTCTGCCGCTTCGGCCGGCACGCCCTCCAGCGTTATTTGCCGGTTTTTCCCCTCATATTTGGCAATCCGAGTAAGCCATGCATGGGCTCGAATGGCGGCTTCAACCGAGCGAAGCGACTCGTCCAAATTCCCGCCCACCGGCGGCTGGGTATCATCGTCCAAGAACGCGATTTCCGAACCGTTATGATAACCCACGAGGGCGCGCTTCCAGAGGGCAGAGTCATTCAGAGCTTGGCGCAAATCTTTCCGCACAGACTTGCCGCGTCCGGTGGCGATGCCCACGGAAATGCCAGACTCCAGCAATCTGGTTATCTGTTGTGACACTTGGTGCAACTGCCCTGTGAATCGCTCCGAGGCATCACAGAGCGTACCATCGTAATCGAAAACGACAGCACCGAAGGAGGCGGCGCGCAGGGCATGAAGAAACGTGGCATGAGCCTCTCTCCAGGATTGAAGTCGGCCCTGAGCGGAAAGAGTGATGATCGATGCCCTTGCTTTGCGCTCGATCGCCGTGACTTCGGCCTCGTTCATCTCCAGGAAGGAAGGCGGGCTCGGCATGGCACGAAGGTGATAGATCTTGCGGCCGAACGCGGGAACGGTGGGACGGCCTGGATCGAGCCCCCTAGCCTCCCCCGCCATCCCCGCTAAGTGAACGGCGAGAGTAAGGGCTTCCAGACCACCTGTCACGCCGTCCTCCCGGAGGTCGACACGCAGTACGGCGACTTCTTCGGGCAGCAGCCGGAGCGTTTTGTCAGCCAATTCGCGGTCCCAGGGTGTCACAAAGGCCAATACCCCGCTCGCGTCGCCGTGGCGGGCAAGCCAGTGGTGTCGCCCGTGTGCAAAGTTCCGGTAATCGGCGACCTGTGCGTGTCCGATGGCGGCCTCGGTGAATTTTGACTCCAGATCGATGGCCGCCGGTTGCGTTGCGTACCCATGAAGGATAAGCATAGTTTCGCGCCCCCATAAGGCCCTTGATCGCCGCCTGAGGTCGCCGAGAAACTCCGCAGATGTTACTCCCGGATGCAATAAGTCTTCCAGCCGGGGAGGCAGTGACTCGTCCTCCGACCATGCATGCCTGTATGCCCTGGCGAGGAGGACGCAAGTCGCCAGTAGCGTGTTCGTCGCGAGAAACCCGTCTTTGCCAGTTGGTAGCTCGAAGTCATAAACGGGTACGCGGGATGCCACGGCGGTTTGAGCCAGCGGGGTGTCTTTCCGGGCGCAGACGACCCCGATGAGGGCGGCGTCTCGCTGCAAGAGCTGTTCAAAGCACCCGAGGATGTCCGGGTTCCTGCCCCCAGCGGTTAAGACGAGGACAGCAAGGTCTCGCAAGGCGGCTGGCGAGGAAACCAACTCCAGCGGAGTCATTGCCTTCGCGAGCCTGCCCGTGTGCACCGTGTGCAGGAACGCCGCGAAGTGGGCCGACGTGAGGGAGCCCCCCGAACCAATGCTGATGAGTGGCAGATGCGCGGCGGACCGCACCAGAACGCCGAGCGGATGCACAGGCAGTGCAAAGCTGCGTGCGTAGGTTTCATTCAGCGCTTCCAGTTCGGTCGCGTAGGGCTTCCCCAATGCGTTTCTCCCTCATTGAATCTTTCACTGGCCGGTCATCCTTACGGCGGCGAAAGGAACGCCGGCCGCTCCACACCAGCGGCGCACGCATCGCCCGCGCCGAACCAGCGAACTAGCCCCCTGTTCCGTAAGTGTAATTGCGTATACAATCCCAGATCTTCTGGGCAAATGCAACCGCCGTAGCAGCTCACAGCGAGATCTCAGGGCTGCTTCGCCTGCCACTCTCGTCCGTGTCTCAGGGGAGCGACTTTCCCGAAGTCAAAGCGCGACAGTTGGTTAAGGCTTGTCAGGAGCATGGCTAGCGGGACTTTCTCAGATGCGGTGGTCACTGCGCAGAGCAGGGACAACGCGACTTATTGCCGAGAACAAACAGTAACCATGGTCGAGAGGAAACGTCGTCCCGACCAGCACGAACGATAAATCGATAATGGGCATCTTCTTGGACCTCCCCGTCGATCC
>JBKQWH010000158.1:0-8781 GCA_052139635.1 Capsulimonadaceae bacterium | reverse complement strand
TCGGGGGTGAACGTCCTACGGACGACCGGTTATCGACCGCGTTACCCGTCTAACGCAGGCGGTTGCGCCTGCGATGGCCGTGCGGACAGCTCTCTTACCCACGAATGAATTCGTGAGGCTGTCGGGGGTGAACGTCCTACGGACGACCGGTTATCGACCCTACTATAGGCGCCTCGTCTGTCAGCCACGCTTTTTATAAGCGTGGTTAGCGCCAGCTTGAGTTGTTTGCGGCTGTGCCGCACTTTATATACACGGGCGTCACGACCGGGTGACGACGATTTTTTGCGGTGGGGACGTCGCGACCCGGCCCGGGTTGTAATACGGGTACGCTGTCGACGCCGGCGTGAGGGCTTTGATGGGATACTTCGCGCGAACGTCGTAGGACAACTCGACGGTGGCGTCGGGCGCGAGTTGTTCGATATAGATGATCACCTGGCGAGCCGCGATGGTGTATTTGCTGATGGTTCCCTTCTCGACAGCGGCATCGAGGTTGTCCGGAACGACATCAAAGCCGGGAGGAACGCCGATGTCGATGAGCGGCATCTCGACCGTGTCCGGGGTGTTGTTGTGCAGGGTGACGGTTGCGGTCGCGGTACCGGTCTGCGGGAGCGTCGTCCTGTCGTAGCCGACGTGGAGCGAGAGGATATCGTTGACGCCGGGCTCCATCGGGCCGGATTCGGCCCATGGGAGGTAGTACCGCGTCGCGATCTGGGTGAACAGCGAGCCGGTGCCGTGGAAGGAGAGCTTGACGCTATTTGCGCCGTTCTTGACCAGCTTGCCGGCGTCGATCTGCCGCATGACATCGCTGGTATCGGGCGAGATCGAGATCGACGGCAGCGGCGTGCCGTTCACGGACAGGTCGACCGTGCCCGAAGTGGACCCGGACGCGTTGGAGTTGCCGGCGTACAGCAGCGATTTGAGGTACCAGACTGTCCCCTGCGTTGTCTCCCACGTGCCGAAGCTGTCCTTGCTCTTGACGATGTCGGTAAGGACCTTGTCGACGAAGCCTGCCTCGCGGCCGTATTTGAGGAGGCCGTAGGCGGCGAGGCCGGTTGTCTCGAGATCGGCGCCGTCCGCGACCGCGCCGGTGAACGTTTGCGTGTCGCTCACCCAGTAAGCCGTCTTGTCGTCAACCCTGGCGAGGGCGATCAGGCGACGAGCGATGGAGTCGGCGTCGGAGGACGACACGCCGAACCGCTCGGCGCCCGGAACCGTGTACAGGTTCAGGATGACCGCCAGCGTGTACGGGTCCGTGGCCTCCGAAGCGTGCGCCTGGACGTATGCGACGCCGCGCTGGATCGCCTCGCCGCTGTACCCGCTTTCGGCGAGCGCCCAGGCGACATAGGCCGTGGTTCGGAGGGAGCCGGTCTGCCGGTTGATGATTCCCTCGGCGATGCCCTGATTGTTCTCGATCCAACTCCCGTCGCCCTGCTGCCTGCCGGCAAGCCAGGCCTGCGTGCGCAGGATCAGGGCCGCGTCCACATCATGCACCTTCGCCATGTCGCTGAATTCCAGCAGTCCGTACGCCGTGAGCACCTGATGGGCCGGCTCATTGCCGAACCAGGAGAAGCCCCCGCTCTTGCATTCGAACGTGACCAGCCGCTGGTAGCCCGTGTTGATGTAGTCCTCGGCCTTCATCTGAAGTTCGGGATTGATCTTCCTTGTCTGCTTCAGGTAGGAGAGCACCAGAACATCCGGATATGTGCTGGAGCTTGTCTGCTCGAAGCACCCGCTCGGCATACGGAGCATCCCGTCGAGCCCCTCGACCACCTGGCTGAAGACGCCGGGATAGAGTTTGATCCACAGTTTACTCGCGCCGTCGATGGCGGATTCCGGGATCGTAATCTCCCTCTCCACGCCGCCGTCGAGCCGGTCGTTGACGGCCTCGTCGACCCGCCGGCCGTTCGGCAAGACCTCGATCTCGCGCTGGACCGCGTCGGAGAGTCTGGTTCCCCGTGCCGTCACCTTGAGCGTGAAGCTCCCGATCGATTTGGCGGTAATCGGGAAATAGACGACAGACACCTGGTTCGCATCGAGATGGACGTTCTGCGTGGCGCTTCCCTCGAGCGTAAACCAGGGCTGCTGATCCAGCGTGACGGCGACGTCCTGGGCGCTCGGGAGGTAGTTATAGAGGGAGACCGGGATCGTGACGCTGTCACCCTCGGTCAGCGCGACCGGCAGGTCGATGTCGGCGAAGAAATCCTGGAAGACCCTCACGGGCGCCGTGCTGCTGCCGAGTGCCCCGTCCGCGCTGTTGGCCATCGCCGAGACCCGCCACGTGGTAATCGAATCGGCGAGCGGCACGTTGAGGGTCGCGTGGCCGGCGTCGTCGGTGATCAGCGACGGGTTCCAGAAGAGGGTCTCCGGGAAGTACTGGCGCACGCGGGGCTCGGGACTCGCCAGGGCCGACGATTCCGGGGTGGCTTTGGTCGCGAGAACCTGCTCGTCCCTGAGGGCATAGACGTGGTCCATGCCGTTCATCGCCGGGGCTGCGCCCATCACGGGGGCCGGTACGGCGGCCATCGGCATCCAACCTCCGCCGCCGAAGCCCTGCACATTCCCTTCGAAACGGTTAGCCACCACGTCGATCGGACGGGCTATGAACGGACGAACAATAATGTCGTCGGCAGTTCCCCAAATCCCGTCCGGCCCGGCGCTCTTGAGGTCGAACCACTCGTTGTACAGGTCGTCGCCGGCGATATCGACCTGGTAGGCGCGGCCCCATGGATCGAGGAGGTCGGCCTCGCGGATGTAGTGATCGTCGACCAGCACCCACAGGGAATCGGCTCCGCGGAGCGGCTCGCGATGCGCGCTGTCGTATGCGAGGACAGCGTCGGCGAGGCGCTGCCTGACTCTGGTCATGTACTCGACGACGGTGCCTTTGACCTTGTCCCAGCGCTGCTGGTAGGTGTCGACACGAAAGCCAAACGGGTCCGCGGCCTGCACGGCCGACAGAAGCATGGCGCCCGCTTGCTGGCGCTCGACAGGAAGCGGTCTCGGTCCCGGCGGAATGCCTTCCAGGAGGATCACCGGGCTGAGCCCGTGGATCTCGTAGCGCGGCTCCATCAAATCGCGCTCCAGCGCGAAGTAGACTTTCTCCAGGCCCGGCTGAAGCTCGCTGAGTGCGAAAACGCTCTCGTCGACGATGGCCAGGCCGAGGGCGGCCGGCGTTGGCCGATGGTTGCGGTCGGTGACGGAGAAGGTCAGCGCTGCGCTGTCTCCGGGCCGGTACTGATCACGGTCCGCGGTGACGTCGATTGCGAGATCGCCCGCCGGCGAGACGACCAGCGTGCGCGTGTCGCGGATGATGTTCTCGTCGGGCATGATCGCGTAAGCGTGGACTTGCAGCGTGCCGGTCATGTCGGCGGTGATCGGCAGCGACGTCTGCGCGGCGCCGTTGTCCACATCCTCGGAGCGCGTGACGATTGTCTGGCCGTCCCGAAGGACATCGAAATAGATCGTGCCGCGCGTAATCGTCGAGACCGCTCGCAATGTCACCTCGTCACCAACCTTCGCGAAGGTCTCGCTTGCGCGCAGGATTATCCCATCCGCGGCCGCCCGGGCGTCGATCTCCTTGTCGGCCGTCGACCGGCGTCCGAGCGTGTCGACCGCGGCGACATGAACCGTGTATCCGGACTTCGCGGGAGTAAACGTAAACACGGCAATGCCGAGATTGTCGGTCCTCAGTTGCACGTTTTCATCTTGTTCCGCGCCGGCTGCTTCCGGAGTGGCCGTTACGTCGAGGGCGGCTTCCGTCAGCGGTGTTCCATCGGCGGTGGCGGCTGCGATGTAGACGCGGTTTTCGATCCCCGGCACCAGTGTGGGACTCTCCGGCACGATGGCGATATCGTCGGGTTGGGCGACTACAGGGACATCCCTGTTGTTATGCTCGGTATGGCCGGTCGTGTCTGTCACATGTGCGGCGAACTCGACCGTCGCCTTGCCCTGGTCGAGCGGCTGGCCGACGAAGGAATTGGGAAGCTGGTAGTCGAAGGAGCAGGCCCCGGCTGCGTCGGTCTCCCCGTCGATGGCGCCGATCTCATTCGTCCCGATGTCGATGGTGTCGACGGCGATATGCACCCTGGCGTGGGCGACCGGCTTGCCGAAGAAGTAGGCGCACTTCACGGAGCCGTGGGTCGTTGCCCCGGGCAGGTAATACGGCTTGTCCGTGGTGAGATCGATCTTGAACTTGGGCAGCACGTACTGCTCGACCGTGACCTTTTTCTCGGCCGTGCCATTGGAAAGGAGCGCGCGGAGGGTGAATGTGCCCATGTTGACTTCATCGGCGAGCTGGAAATCCGTTCCGGCTATTCCGAACACCGACAGCGGCTCTTGCTGCTTGAAGACCTTGTTGGCGCGGGCATCCTCAACTTCAAAAGTGACGGTTTCGCCGCTCGCCGGCTTTCGTGTTGCGAGATCGAGGGCGAGGCAGCGCAGGTGGATCACCTGGCCGGGCTGATAGACCGGCTTGTCGCAGGTTAGCAAGACCTCCTGCGAGTCGTGAAGGTCGATGTCCCGGATCACCTGATCGGTGCCCGCGCGGCTGGTGACGTCGACCGTAAGCTGATAGGCGCCGGCTCGCAGCCGTGGCACCTGGAACTGGCTTTCGATTGTCCCGCGTCCATCCGTGTTGGCGTCCATCAGGGACGTCGACGGTCCGGGTTTGCCGTCTGCGAGCTCGGCGAGCGTCAGGCGTACGTTAGCCGGCACGGGACTGCCGGTCATATGGTTCGTGACGATGATTCGCAAGCCGGCGTGGCTTCCGGCGATCCACGACGACTGCCCCAGGACGCGGGTCTCCAGTGGAGAAATATCGACGTTGGGCGGCGTAATACCGGAGTCGTCGGTCAAAGCAGCCGAGGTGCAAAGCAAGAGCAGTGCGAAGATGGACAGCAGCGGACAGATGTGGGCAACCCTGGACATAAAGACCTCCCGTGATAACGCATCCGCGTCAATGCCGGATTATTGAGACCTATCCTGTTCCGTTGTTCTCACCGGGCGCTATTGTCCGATTAGAGGCGTCCGGCCTTCGTTTTGTCACAATGGGTCGGACAAACTTCGGGCCGCGCCGATGATGCCGGCGCGGCCCGAAGTTACCGATCAGCGGTGCGAAGTCCTCAGTCGACGACGATGCCGCCGCACTTGGCCTGGTCGACGCTGGCTGTGAAGATCAGCACGATCTGGCCGCCGCTGTTGGCGGTGGCAGTGAAGGTCTTCTGAATGGCCTTGTAGTCGGCGCCCGCCGTCGAGTAAACGTCGAGGTTCGAGATCACAGTCGTCCCGTTCGCGGCCACGCTGAACACCCGCTCGCCGGCGGCGCTGAAGTACTGCTCGACGAAGTACAGAGTGAAGCTATGCTGGCTGCCGGCAGTCAGGTTCGGAATGGTATACGTGAATGCGCCCTCGCGGTCCGACTGCAGAACCGTCTGGCTCGGGATTGTCCCGGTGAGAAGGGTGGTGTTGACGGTTGTGGTCCACGTGTCGATTCCGCCGCCGGAATAGTCGGTGTCGGCGACGAACGGGGTCGACGCTGCCCCGCCGCAGTCGATTGAGATTGTCGACGAAGCCGTGCCCGCCGTCGCGCTCAGCTCGTTGGAGAGCGGCGACGTTCCGTCGGAGTTGACCGAGGCGATTTTATAGTAATACGTGGCGCCAACGACCAACCCGGTGTCCTCATAACTCGTCGACGAGGAGAGGCCGACAGGAGTGCTTGCCTCGGCTCCGGACGCAGTCCCGCGATAGACGTTGTAGCTGGTTGCGCCGAAGGCCGAGTTCCAGGTGAGCGCAACCACGCCTCCCGTGCCGGTGGCCGTCTGGAGTGCCGGCGGCGACGGAATGCCGGCAGCCATGCTCAACTCGTTCGAGAGCGGTGATGTGCCTGAGGCATCGACGGCGGCGACTTTATAATAGTAGGTCTCCGCCACAACCAACCCGGTATCCTGGTAGCTGCTGGTAGTCGATGATCCGACCGGAGCCGCCGCTTCACCGCCGGCAACCGTTCCCCGGTAAATGTTGTAGCTGGTGGCCCCATACGGGTTCGACCATGTCAATTCGATGGCGCCGCCTGTTCCGGTGATCGACGTCAACGTCGGAGCCGTCGGTGCGGAGCCGGCCGTTGCAGTGGCCTGATTGGAGAAGGCTGACGTGCCCGCCGCATTGAGGGCCGATACCTCATAGAAGTAAGAGCTGCCGGGAGTCAGGCCCGTGTCGGTATAGGTGGTCGCCGTAATGCCGGTTGAGAGCGGGGAGGAGCTTTCCGCGCCGGTGGCGGTGCCCCGGTACAGGTTATAGGTTGTGGCGCCGCTGGAAGCCGTCCAGGACAACTGGATCTGTCCGGACGTGCCGCTCGATGCGCTCAGGGTGGGGGCAGCAGGCACGCCCGAGGTGCCGACAGCGATCCCGCAGACGGAAGCCTGGTCGACAACCGGGGTAAACACCAGAATGATTTCGCCGCTGCTGTTCGCGGTGACGTTGAAGTTCTCCTGGACCGCCTTGTAGTCGGCGCCGGTTGTCCCGTAGATGTCGAAGTTTGAGAGCAGTGTATTGCCGTTTCCGGTGACGTTGAAAACCCGGTCACCAACAGCAGACCAGTAATGCTCGACGAAGTAAAGGGTCACCGGCTGGCTGCTGTTTGCGGCGAGTCCGGAAATCGTATAGGTGAATGTGCCTTCGCGGTCCGACTGGAGCACCGTCTGCGAAGGGACCGGCGCCGCCAGGAGCGTTGTGTTGATGGTATTCGTCCATGTGTCCGTGCCGCCGCCCGAGTAGTCGGTGTCGGCCAGATAGGCGCCTGCGGCAGCACCGCCGCAGTCGATGTCCGTTGCGGCGTGCGCCGGAGCGGCTATGCCGGCGATGATTCCGGCCAGGATGACAAGAGCGCCGGCGCCGGCTCGCAGTCCGGCAAGTACGCGTCTTCGGAGTTGCGCCGATCGGAACGGTTGGAGGACTGTTGAGAGGTCAGCTTCGCGTTTTGGTGTGTTGTTCATTTTCTACTCGCCTTTCGATACTTTCTGCCGATCAAGAGGGCACGGACGGACATCTTCGAATGTGCGCGGTGGGAATCGAGAAGCGCCGTCGGAGGGCGGAAGAGCGCTGGACCGGGTGGAACCACAAGTATTCCCCAGGGCAACGTAATCCCGTTGCCTGCATTCATCGATGAATTATCCGCGACACAAGTAGATTACCTCAACACAAGGGGTAGGTGTATGAAATATCAGCTATTTATATGATATTTTTGCAATCAACCGGGATGGTTATAAAGTCGCAGTAGTTTGTCTTGCGAAACGATGCTTTCCGGTACGTGAGTGCGCGTCGACGGCCCCATGGACTCCAAGTCCACGGCTGCTGAGTCCCGAGTCCCTTCGGGACTCAGGAACCAGAGGACCAGGCCGAATCCTATGGGCGTTCTCGTCGAGGATTCAATAATAAACTTGTGTAAATGTGCGGATTATCCCGGCCGAATTGTCGATGCGATATGACCGTTCGCTTCGCCACGCAAGCGATTTGCCCGTCATCATTGATGGCAACCGCCCTGACGATATACCACGGGCCTCGATCGTCTACCGCCTCGTTGAGGTCGTACATCCGGCCGTCGTGCCATAGGAATCCGAAGTTGGGTCCGGATTCGGTGGAGTTGTCGAAATGCTCACCCACAATCTGGGTGTGGTTGTTTATGTCGAGCGGCCGCGTTTGATGATTGGTGCCCTGGTCCAGGTCGATCATCTCGCCATTCTTCCAGAGGAATCCGTGGTAGGCAGCATCCCCTTCGTCGTTTCTTGATCCCACAGACGCTTCTCCAACGACCTCAGCGTTCTCGTTGATGGCGGTTGGCACCGTGTGATCACCCAGCGAACCCAGGTCCGTCCGGGTTCCGTTCGCCAGCGAGTACGCTGCCCAGCGGTCGCCGTCATGCGCGCTGCCAACGATCACGCCATTGTCGTTGATGTCATAGGCCTGGAAAAAATCGCCGTCCTCAGCGACAATGTCGATGAACATGCCGTCTTCCCAGAGGAACGACCGGCGAATATGCCGGGGCAGTCCGGCATCCACGGGCGTCTCGACCGGAATGTGCGCCCAACCGATGATCTGCCCCTTGTTGTTGATGGCGCGCAGGGTAACGGTCCAGTTTATTCGGACTGTGCCGACAAACTTAATCGCGTTCCGAGTTTCCGGATGTTCGATAAACCGGAAGTCATCCCGCGTTTGGAACAGGGCGCTCCCCGCGATGATCTGGCCCGAGTCGTTAATCCTGGTCGCTCTCTCGATACGTCGATCGGTATTCGCCGTCAGATTGAACAGGACGCCCTGCTGCCACAAAAACGCCGTGTGAAGGACGTTTCTGTCCGGATAGACGCACACACCCACTACGTCTCCGTTGTTGTTCAGTCCCTCCGCAAAGGTCGCCGAGCTTCCCGGGACGTGGCCCAGGTCTTCCATTGTGTAACGGGGTTGCATATCGGTCCCTGTTCGAAAATCGCGTTGTTCGACTCCCGAAGCCGGCGCTCGTCAGAGCGGGCGGCGACGGCGGTGTTACGAATAGTGAACGGTTTCGCGCCCGCCCACCGGCTCCACGTCCGCAATAAAGTCGATCGGCCGGTTGTTTTGTGGTTGCCGAGGGTCGTAGATGACGACAAGCGGGTCGTCGGTCCTTGGGAGGTTGTCGTCGCTGAATCGTTCCGCCGAGCCGGAGAAAGAATGTCCGGCTGCCTCAAAGTAATAGGAGATGATATGCTTTCTCCGGCTCGGCGGAACGATTCAGCGACGACAACCTCCCAAGGACCG
>JBKQWH010000157.1:0-3114 GCA_052139635.1 Capsulimonadaceae bacterium | reverse complement strand
GCACACTGTGCGAACACCCTTTGCTGCGACAGCCGTTGCCGCAGAATCTCTCTCGCCGCTCCGGCGAAGGCGAACTCCTTATCTACGCTGTCGGCCCCTTCCATTGCCCTCAACGACTGTGTTTTCGAGTAGGAAATACCGCATATTCGTCGGCGTTAAACAATCTGTTCCGGATTATGTATCGTTTGGCGCAGCATGTGCTCTGGCTTGTTGGACTCATCGATTACATCGGGGATGGCCTGATCTACTCGTACCGCAGGGCTTCGATGGGGTGGAGGGCCGCCGCTTTCGAGGCCGGGTAGATGCCGAAGAAGAGGCCGACGCTGGCGGAGACAAGTAAGGCGACAAGCACGGAAGAGAGGCTGACAATCGAGTTCCAGCCGCCGAATTTTGACATGATAATGGCGCCGGCGACGCCGATCACGATGCCGATGAGGCCGCCGAGCAGGGAGATAATGGCCGATTCGATCAGAAACTGGAGCAGGATGTCGCGCGGAGTTGCCCCGATGGCCTTGCGGATTCCGATCTCACGGGTCC
Organism: Capsulimonadaceae bacterium; assembly: GCA_052139635.1. Classification (GTDB taxonomy): domain Bacteria; phylum Armatimonadota; class Armatimonadia; order Armatimonadales; family Capsulimonadaceae; genus JBKQWH01. The sequence continues at coordinate 2,577 of JBKQWH010000157.1, read as the reverse complement.
GCTCAGTCACCGACACCAGCATGATATTCATGATGCCGATGCCCCCGACCACGAGCGAAATGACGGCCACGGCGCTCAGGAGCGATGTCATCGTGGTGGTCACCGATTCCTGCCGGGCGGCAAGCTCGGTCTGGCTGGTAATCTGGAAGTCGTCGTCCTCCGGGTAGGGCGGGCGGAGGTGGTGCCGGTTGCGCAGGAACGCCGCAATCTGCTCCTGTGCGAGCGGCATCATCTTCTGGCTCGTGCACCTCACCGAGAGGAAATCGATCGTCGGCTTGTTGGCGATCCGCATCATCGCCGTGGTGATCGGGATCAGAACGACATCGTCCTGGTCCTGACCGTAGGCGCCTGACCCCTTGGGCGTCAACATGCCGATCACCTGGAAGTTCTGACCGCTGATCGAGATCGACTGACCGGTCAGGTCGGCCTGTGGGTCGCCGGTGAGATTCGCAGCCACGGTCGCGCCCACATCACAGACCTCCCGGGTACCGTCGACCTCGAATTGCGAGAAGAAGCGGCCCTTATCGACGGATGCCGCGTTTACGTAGAGGTAGTCTGGCGTCGCACCGATGTAAGACGTACTGTAGTTGGTGGCGCCCAGTCTCACCTGCACGCCGCCGCGCACCTGCGGGGCTGTGGCCGCGATGGTCTGCGGAAAGTTCGTGCCGATCTTGTTGGCATCGGCCAGCGTGAGCTGGTTGCTGGAGCCTGCCCCGCCCCCGAAGCTGGTCGAAATCGTGCCGGCCGCCGTAGTGTTGGCCGATGTGCTGCGAACCGCCGCCGTCAGGCGCAGACGCGGCGCGGCCGGGCGGATCGAGAGCAGGTTGGTGCCGAGCGAATTGATGGCGTTGGTGACGCTTTCGGTGGCGCCCTGACCGATCGCCACGACGATGATCACGACGCCGACGCCGATGATGATGCCCAGCATGGTCAGCCCGGTCCGCATCTTGTTGCTCGCCAGGCCGCGCAGGGCGATCCGCAGGTTCTCGATCAGGTTCATCGCGACGCCGCCAATCCCGCCAGGAGGTCCGTGGCCAGCAGGCGGTCCCGCACCGCCTCGTCGCCCACGGCCAGACCGTCGCGAATCGAGACGATCCTGCGGCAGTGCTTGCCGATGTCCGGCTCGTGCGTCACCATGACAACGGTGACGCCTTCGTCGTTGAGCTCCTGGAAGATCTGCATGATCTCCTCGCTCTGGACACTCGACAGGTTGCCGGTCGGCTCGTCGGCCAGGATCAGCCGGGGGTCGGTCGCCAGCGCGCGGGCAATGGCCACTCGCTGCTGCTGGCCGCCGGAGAGCTCGTTGGGCTTATGCTCCAGCCGGTCCCCGAGCCCCACACGCTCCAGCGCCGCGACCGCTCTTTCCTCGCGGTCCGCCCGGCGGCCGTAGCGGAGCGGCAGCTCGACATTCTCGAGGGCTGTCGTCCGGGCCAGCAGGTTGAAGCCCTGGAAAACAAAGCCGATCTTCTTGTTGCGAATGCGCGCCAGCTCGTTCTCGTCCATGTCGGCGACCTCGATGCCGTCGAACTCGTATGAGCCGGAAGTCGGAACGTCGAGGCATCCGATGATGTGCATCAGGGTCGACTTGCCCGAACCCGACGGCCCCATGATCGCAACCATCTCGCCCGTGAACACGTCGAGGTCCACGCCGGCCAGCGCGTGCACGATCTGGTCGCCCATATGGTATGTCTTATGGATGTCGCGCAGGCGCAGCATGGCGGCCTGTGTATTCTCTGCCATATCGCTACCGTCCTCCCCCTCCAGCACCACCGCCACCGCTACCGCCAGCTCCACTGGTGCTCTTCTGCTGGTACGGATTCATGGGACCGAATCCGCGCCCGCCGCCGTTCGCGCCGGCCTCGACGATGGTTTCGCCCTCGGTCAGGCCGCTCACGATCTCCGTATTGGTGCCGTCGGTGCCGCCGGTCCGCACCGGAACCGACTTGACAACGGTGGTGGTACTCCAGGGCCCCGAGATCTTCAGAAGCCGGAGCAAGTCGCTGATGACGGGTACGTTCTGGCCATTCTCCCTGGTCACGACACTGATCGTCGAGCCGTGCGTGCCGATCTGCAGGGCCACGGCCGGAACGAGCAGCACGTTGTCCTGCTCTCCCGTCTCGATCGTGGCGCTGGCCGTCATGTCGGGCCGCAGGAAGTATTTCGGTACCTGCTTGATCGAGATGGTGACATCGTATGTGACCACTCCGTTCTGGATGGTCGACCCGGATGCGATCTTGGTGACTTTACCGTGGAAGGTATGCTTAGGAAAGGCGTCGACAACCACGTCGGCCTTTTGACCAAGGTGGTTAAACGATGGTTTATTCATTTGGAATAAACCTTTTTTAGGATGTTTGTAGAATGAAGTTCTTTGATCTCTTTCTTTAAGCGTTCCCGCCAAACATCAAAAGCATTTAAAACTTTTGGTTCAAGAGCTACCTCATGGTCGATACGTTCGCGTGGCGCACGGAGCCAGACTTGATAACCATCAAACCGGACATAAAGTCCGTCACCAAGGTATTCTTCTGTTTTGGATAGAATGGTACCCATTTTTTGATCCTCCTGGGTCGGACACTTAGT
>JBKQWH010000156.1:0-42523 GCA_052139635.1 Capsulimonadaceae bacterium | reverse complement strand
GTCGAGCCCGGCCAGCCGCAGGCGCGCTTCTATCTGGCGCTCGCCGCCGAGCAGGACGGCAAGAAAGACGACGCCATCAAGGCCTATGAATCGCTGATCGCGGATGCGGCGCCGGATGCGCACTGGGTCGAAGCGATCAGGACGCGGCTCGCGTCGCTGAAGGGCGCTCCTCCGCCGGGGACCGAGGCAGGCGGGGAGGCGAGCGTTCCGGAAGCGCAAAAGGCGATGATCGAGGGCATGGTGTCGAGGCTCGCGACCCGCCTCGCCAGCGCCGGCGGCAGCGTCGACGAATGGACGCGCCTTATTCGCGCCTATACCGTGCTTCATCAGGCCGACAAAGCCAGAGCGGCGCTCGCCGATGCGCGGAAGGCGCTGGCTCCGGACGCCAATGCGGTGGCGAGCCTCGACGCGCTCGCGCGCAACCTCGGCCTTGGAGACGCGAATTGACTCGCCGGAGCCGCCGCCTCGCTCTGATCGCCGTCGCGCTCATCGGCAAGCCGCGAGAACGGGTACAACACGCCACAAGGGCTCGCATTTCATGGGCGGATTGTACCCGTATTGCCGATCGCTCTCACGCCTAACCCCGCCGGGTCACCGGCAGTGTCCGCCCGGGCCGTAGTCCGATGAAGCGCAGGTGTGGTTCATGACACAACACGTCAACGTATTTGACAATGCGCGCGGCGGTGGATTATACTAACGAAGGATGTGGAGAAAGCGATAACTCGCCGCCATCGCTGCCACATGATTCTCGGTTTCATGTCCTTGGTCCCAGGATTTGTTTTCTGCGACAGAAAGTAGACTTCTATGACCTTTGGTTTCCTCCCGCAGCGTCACGGCCTCCCGTACCGCGAATCGAAGGATCGGCATTTCCACGTACTCTCCGTGGGAATGATTATCATGGCGATTGCGGCGGCCGGCACACCCACCATCGCCCAGACATGCATCGACCGCTACAGCTTCAACGGAAACGCGAACGATTCGGTTGGAACGGCCAACGGCACCGTGGTCGGCAGTGTGTCCTTCCAATCGTCGCCATATGGAAACGGCAGCGCCGACTTCAGCGGCGGAACGTCCGGGAGCAGCCCGGGGTACATCAGCCTGCCGGTGAGCACGGTGAGCAGCCTGCAAAACTGTACGATCGAGATATTCACGACCAACTTCACGCCTCCCAACAATGCCGCGGACACTGCGGGAGGCCAGGGTCAGACACTGTTTGCGGCTGCAAATGCGTACGGTACGACGTCCAATTACGTCCTCTTGAGCGCAAACCAGATGAACCAGAGCAACCCGTCGACCCCGGTCCCCGGAGGGATCGGCGTCATGTCACAGGTCAACAGCGGCGGCAACCTCCAGGTCCTGGCTCACGATCCGCTCCCGGACTGGCAAACCAACCACGTGATCGACCTCGTGTTCTCCGGTTTCAACGGGATCGGCAGTACCGGCACGGAGACGATATATCTGGACGGGAACCAGGTGGCGCAAGGCTCCACGACGAACTCCTTCGCCTCGGTCGCCGCCGGATCGGGCGGGATAAGCGTTGTCGCGATCGGCGGAGGTTCACCCTTCAACGACCCCAGTTTCAACGGCAGCATCAATGAGCTTCGCATCTACAACGACGCGCTTTCCACCGCGCAGATGGCCGCCAGCATCGCAGCCGGGCCGTCCGTCCTGCTGCCCCAAACGGCAACCGTATCCGTAACACCGTCGACAAGTTCGCCAAGCACCGGCCAATCTGTCACGTTCACGATCAGCGTTGCGGGCGGTTCACCCCAGCCTACCGGCACTGTTTCGCTGAGCAACGGCACGTCCATACTGGGTTCCGGGACGCTCCTGAACGGAACTGCCACGGTTACCACCTCATTCGCCACAACGGGGGTCAAGTCGATCACGGCGATATATTCCGGCGATGCGAATTACGCTTACGCGTCCGGAACGACCACGGTCGACGTAGGTGGCACCGGCGTTTCCGGGCATGTGCTCTGGACCAATGGCGGGGCCGCCTCGATCTGGAGCGTTGCGCTCTCGACCGGCGCATTCACACAGAACTCGTTCGGGCCGTACGCCGGCTGGTCAGCGACAGCAATTGCCGACGGACCGGACGGCATGACTCGCGTGCTATGGGCCTCCACCGCCGGCGCGGTATCGATCTGGAACCTGGATGCGGCGACAGGGGTTTTCACGCAGAACTCCTTTGGCCCCTATCCCGGCTGGACCGCGGACGGTCTCTCTGTTGGAACCGACAATACGACGCATGTGCTGTGGACGAACGCGGGACAGGCCGCGATCTGGAACCTGAACGCGACAACCGGGGCGTTCACGCAAATGTCGTACGGCCCGTTTAAGGGATGGTCGGCAACCACTATTTCCGACGGCCAGGACGGTGAATTGCGCACGCTGTGGCTATCGAGCGCCGGGGCTGCGTCGATCTGGAACCTGGACAACGACACCGGCGCATTCAACCAGAACAGTTATGGCCCATTCGCCGGATGGACTCCCGGTCCGATTTCCGTTGGCGCCGACAACACAACCCATATCGTCTGGACAACCGCCTCCGGCCAGGCGTCGATCTGGAACTACGCAGTCGCCACGGGGGCATTCACGCAAATGTCCTACGGTCCGTATCCGGATTGGTGGACTACGGCGATCGCCGACGGCTCCGACGGGCTAACGCGCGTGCTCTGGGTATCGACCAATACTGCTTCGCTGTGGAACCTGAACAACAACACAGGCGCCATGACACAGACGACATATGGCCCGTATCCGGGCTGGTCCGCAACCGGACTTACCATCTGGCCATAGTGAGGAATAAGTTAAGGTAATGAGAACAATGCAACTGCTTAACATTTCGAAGCTGACGTGTCTCGTTGCGGCGACCACGGCGCTCGCGGGTCCGGCATTCGCTCAACCCATTAGCGGCATCTATCGCCTGACGCCGATGGGAGATCCGACCATGGCATTGGATGTGGTTGGGTCGGTGAGCGCCGACGGCACCGCGGTGCAAATGGCTTCGGCAACTCAGCAGGCCAATCAGCAGTGGTGGATTCAGGCGACAAACGACGGAACCGGAACGTATTATATCTACGCCTTTTCCGGCCAGAACTCCATGGAGATGCTGGATTCGAACGGCGGCGCTTACGGCGACGCAGTGCACACGTGGACGGACAACCGCCCGAACGATAACCAGCTCTGGTACTTCGTGGATTTGGGAAACGGGTACTACCGGATTATCCCGGAGCAGTCCGGGTCGAACGGCACACTGACACTCGACATCGGCGAGGATGGGTCGAGTATCGTGGCCGGGGACACACTGGACATCTGGACCTATACCGGTGGCAGCTACCAGCAGTTCAAGCTCGATTGGTCCGGACCATCCCAGATCCTGCCTAATCCCAAGAAGGGCCTTCCCGGGCGGGATTTCAACGCCGCCGGCCTGAACTGTTCGTGGGTTTACAACTGGACATACGGCACGCCGTCCGATTTGCCGACCGGTATGGAATACGTGCCGATGGCCTGGAACAACACGGATTCGGTCAGCTCTATCGTGGCCGACGACCCCGGCATGATGAACATCCTGGCGTTCAATGAGCCGGATAATTCCGGTCAGGCCAACATGACCGTATCTCTGGCGCTCAGTGCGTTCGCTCCCATCTCGGCCCTCTCGTCGAGCGGGATCGGTATCGGCAGTCCGGCTTGCGCCGACGATAGCGACTCCTGGATGACATCCTTCATGCAACAAGCGCTTGTGTCGCCGTATGATTACACGATCAACTTTGTGGCGCTGCACAATTACCCGGGCTCCTCCCAAACGTACAACGACCTGCTGGGCTACATCGACTACATCCATTCGTTGTATAACCTGCCGATCTGGGTAACTGAGTTTGCACCGGCCGGCGTATCGAACAACACGGCGCTGGGCTTTGTGCAGGGCGCTTGCCAGGGCATGAACAGCCGGTCCTATGTAATCCGCTACTCGATGTTCACGAGCGAATCGCCAAGCGACCCAACGCTCGGCACGTCCGCACTCATCAACGATGACGGGACATACACCAATGTCGGCCAGCTCTACGCCCGCATGTAGGATGCTTGCGGCCGTTGGAGCTATCCAGGACTTGGGAACGCGCGGAAACCACTCAGGTTTCCGTGCGTTCCATAGTTGAATCTTCACTTGGTTCTGGCGACGCCAGGTTAGGTTGGGCGACATGATCGAAGACCAATCGATTGCAACGCACCTTGCCGCTGGAATGCCCATTCTGTATGGCGGCAATCGAGTTACTCGAGTCAGCCCCGAGATCGCAGCGCGATTTGAGGCGGGTGACCGGATTCTTGTCGTACAGGACTCCGGCGACCTGCTCCATATTCCCGAACATGAGCAGAAGATTGTTGCGGAGAGCGTGACGCGGGCACTCGAGGCCTTTCACTCGATGGCGGCCATCGACGATGCCTCGATTACAGGGTTTTACACGGCCTTCGCCGAGCGCCTTGCCGATGACCGGGTCTGGGCGGACGTCGCCGAGGCCAACGCGGAAGATGTCGAGCGAGCTCGTGCGCGCGGCCGATCGACAACCCGACTGGCGGCTACTCCCAGGATGCGCACCGCAATGGTGGACGGCCTTCGGGAGTGGCGGGATGCAGCTCCGATTCGCGGCCGAGTCGTCGAGACTATCTCGCATCAGGGCTGGACCGTTGAACAGGTGATGGCGCCGCTCGGAGTGGTCGGATTCGTGTTCGAGGGCCGCCCGAACGTCTTTGCAGATGCCACCGGTGTCCTGCGTGGGGGCAACACCGTGGTGTTCCGGATCGGAAGCGATGCGCTCGGTACTGCGCGCGCGATTATGACTCACGCGCTCAAGCCGGCTCTTTCGGCGGCCGGCCTGCCGGACGGGGCGGTGGTCCTGCTGCAGAGCGCGGAACACGCGGCCGGCTGGGCGCTATTCGCCGACTCCCGGCTCTCACTCGCAGTAGCCAGGGGCTCCGGCCGTTCCGTCGCCCAACTCGGCAGCGTCGCACGGCAATCCGGCGTTCCGGTGAGCCTGCACGGCACGGGAGGAGCCTGGCTGGTTGCCGACGAGTCCGCGGACCCCATCCGGCTTGGCGCAGCCATCGTTCGCTCCCTGGACCGGAAGGTCTGTAATACACTCAATGTCTGCGCGCTTCCGCGCCGGCGCACCGATTTGATCGACGTTTTTCGGGTCGCCGTCGAGCGTGCCGGCGAGCCGAACAACCGGGGCGTGAAGCTTCACGTGGTATCCGGGGATGAGGCCGCAGTCCCGGCGCGCTGGTTCTCGGAGACATTGACGGTGCGGCGGGCCGGCGGACCGAGCGTCGAGCCGGTAGCCGAAACGCTGGAGGTCGCCGAACTCGGTCGGGAATGGGAGTGGGAGGAGACACCCGAGATTACGGTTAAGCTGGTTGACAGTCTGGAGGAGTCCGTGCTCCTGTTCAACCATCACAGCCCCCAGTTCATCGCGACCCTGGTTGCGGACGATTCGGACGTGCAGAAGCGCTTTTTCGAGGCCGTCAATGCGCCGTTTGTGGGCAACGGATTCACCCGCTGGCCGGATGGACAGTACGCCCTCAGCCGCCCGGAACTCGGCCTCTCCAACTGGCAGTCCGGCCGCCTGTTTGCGCGTGGTGCCATTCTGAGTGGAGACGGTATCTACACAATTCGAACCCGCGCCACGCAGACCGACCCGGACGTGCATCGGTAGGAGTGAGTAAAGTAAATCGGAACGCGCATTCGACCAGGCCTGATCCAGCGTTTCCATCCGCAAATTGTTTCGTTCCCGTGAAGTGAAATCGGCCGATTCGGGGATGGCCGTCGGTTCTCGAATCCCTATAATATGGGTGTACGGGTGCCGGAGTTGTTATGTGGGGTTGAGAGCAAGAGTACCGCCACCCCCCTCTTCGCTTTCAACCGGTGACGCAGTCACCGTCCGTGGCGGCTCCGGCTTCGTATACTTTGCTGCGCGCATACTCAATGGCGAAGCGCGCTGGCTAGGTGCTCCAGAGCCAAATTATCGGCGTCCCTTTCCCGTTCGGGGAAGGGACGCCGTAGTTGTTTTGGACGCCCTCATGACAGGCTTGTTGCAGGCTTGTTGCACAGTTGAATTCGGTTCGGGTGCCACGCCGGCTGCCCTGAGCGGGTGTGTCTCACGCCCGCGTCGAGTTTGTAGGGGCTCGAGTAGGGCGCAAGCGGTGCTAACGATTTCGATGTTGTGACTGCGCGCCCGGAGCGAGCCCGCGCTCCCGCCGACAGACACGGCCGAATTCGGTGCAACCCGGTGCGCACTTTCACCCGTGCAACGTGCAACTCTACCCAACACACGGGCCGGCCAAGGCAATGGCCTCCGGCACGGACTGGAACTTCTTGAAGTTCTCGATGAACCTTGCCGCCAGATCGCGTGACGCGGCGTCGTAGGCAGCGGAATCCTGCCAGCTTGTCCGCGGCTGCAACAGCTCCGGCGGCACGCCGGGGCACGCGGTGGGATATCGCAGGCCAAAAACAGGGTCGGTCATCATCGGGACATCGTTGAGAGCGCCGCTCATGGCTGCCCGCACGATCCGGCGTGTCGCCCCCAGGTCGATGCGGCCGCCAACTCCGTAACCGCCCCCGGTCCATCCCGTGTTTACCAGGAAGCAGTTTGTCTTGTGGCGCGTCAGTCGGTCTCTCAGCATCTCGGCATATCGGATTGGGTGCAACGGGATGAATGGCGCGCCGAAGCACGTCGAAAACGTGACCTGCGGGGGTCCGACGCCACGTTCCATGGCCCCGAGCTTTGACGTGTACCCGCTCAGGAAGTGGTACATCGCCTGCTCGGTCGTCAGCTTGGAGACCGGCGGCAGTACCCCATAGGCGTCGGCGGTCAGGAAGAAGATCGTTGCCGGATGGCCACCGGTGGCAGAAGGAACCGCATTCGGAATATACTCGAGGGGGTACGTGGCCCGCGTATTCTCGGTCAGTGTAGCGTCGTCGAAGGCAACCATTCGGGTATCGTCGGCCATCGCTACGTTCTCGACCACGGCGCCGTAACGAATCGCCTGCCATATCTGCGGCTCGCCTTCGCGGTCGAGGTGGATGCACTTGGCGTAACACCCGCCCTCGAAGTTGAAGATCCCGCGGTCGCTCCAGCCATGCTCGTCGTCGCCAATCAACTGCCGGTCCGGCGCGGCGGAAAGAGTTGTCTTTCCGGTGCCGGACAGACCGAAAAACAGCGCGGTATCGCCGTGAATTCCTGTGTTCGCCGAGCAGTGCATCGGCAGCACGTTTCTAAGCGGGAGAAGGTAGTTCAGGATTGTGAACACGGAAGTCTTGATCTCGCCGGCATACTCCGTGCCGCCGATCAGGCAGACCTTCTTCTCGAAATCGATGATGATAAAGGTTTCGGACCGGGTGCCGTCGATCTCCGGGATTGCGTGGAACCGTCCGGCGGCGATCACCGTAAACTCAGGAGAAAAATGAACCAGCTCTTCCCGGTGCGGCCGAATGAAGAGCTGGCGTGCGAACAGACTTTGCCATGCCGTCTCGGTGATCACGCGCACGGGAAGCCGGTATTCCTCGCTCGCGCCGGCATAGCCGTCGAAGACAAACAAGTCTCGGCCCGCGAGATGAGCCAGTACCCGGCCGAAGATCCTCTCGAATTTGCGCTGATCGAACGGCTGGTTCACCTTTCCCCAGTCGATTTGATGATCCGTCAACGCACCACAATCGATGTACTTATCCTCAGGAGACCGTCCGGTAAACTTGCCGGTACGCACGACGAACGCGCCATTATCGGTCAGCAGCCCCTCGCCACGCCGGATCGCCTCTTCGACGAGGGCTGAGACGTTGAGGTTGCTGTGCACATTTCCCGCCTGGGACAGCGTGCGCAAATAAATCGTCGAGTCCGACATCCTGGTATCTTCCTCCCGAGGCTCCATCCTTATGTGTGGACGCAGTTCTGCGGTTCGCCGGAACGTAACGCCTTGATGTTCTCGATCGTCGTGTCGAAGATCCGCTCCACCGCCTCGCGGCTATCGTAGGCCAGGTGCGGCGTCACGATCAGATCGGAGCGCCGAAGCAGGCTCATGTTTTGCAGGGCCATCCGCAGGCGCATCTGACTGATATCCTCCTGGTAAAGGAATTGATTGTCCTCCGAGAATACCTCTTCGCCCTCGACGACATCCAGCCCCGCCCCGCGAAGAATCCCTGTGTCGAGGGCCTTGAGAAGGGCCTGTGTGTCCACCAACCCGCCGCCCGCGGTGTTGATCAGGAATGCGCCACGCTTGAACCGGTCGATGTTGTGCTCGCCGATCAAATGATACGATCCCGAGGTCAGCCTCGCGTGGAGTGTCACAATATCGGACTGCGCCAGGAGTTCATCGAGAGTTGTATACTTGTAGCCGAGCACCGACGCCGCCGTATCATTCCGAACCGGGTCGCTGGCCAGTACCTTCATACCAAAGCCGCGTGCGATCTGGATGACGTGCATACCGACGTGGCCCGCGCCGACGACGCCGAGCGTGCGCCCCCGGAGATCGATACCTTGCAGACCGTCGAGGCGAAAGTCGCCGGCCGAAGTGCGGGTGTAGGCGATGTGCAGGTTACGGGTAAGCGCGAGCATCAGCGCAAAGGTGTGCTCGGCAACGGTGTTCTCGCCATATGTCGGCACGTTGCAGACGGGAATTCCCCGCGACTCGGCGGCAGGGACGTTCACGTGCCGGAAACCGGTTGAGCGCGTGCTGATCATTCTGAGCTCGGGGAGGGCATCGATGACATCGGCCCCGATATGAGAGCGAAGGAATACCGAAAGGATCTCGACATCCTTGAGCCCGCTGATTTGATCTTCCTTGAGGTTGTGTATTTGATCACCGGACGTCAGCGGCTCGGAAAAGAAGTGGAGGTCTTCTCCGGGAAGCCGCTCTTCGACATAGGCGCGATCTGCGCTTGACGCCTCGAAAAAGTAAATAGCCATCGTTAATTATCTCCTCCTAGTTTTCGCGGTGTACCGGAACCACCAGCACCGGGATTCCAACCCGACGAATTACGTGCTCGGTCACGCTTCCAAGATAATGCAGATCGCTCTTCTGCATTCCCATCCCGCGGCTGCCCATGGCAATCAAGTCGTAGCCATTTTGCTCCGCTTCCCCTGCGAGGGCAGCGGATACCGGATCGCCCTCGATTACCTTGACCGTGCAGGCGATACCGTGGCGATGGAACACCTGTGACGTGGTCTTGAGCGTGGCCTCGGCTCGGTCGCGCATGGAGGTATTGTGCCGCGCAACGATTTCCTCATCGTAATCCGTGTCCTCGGAATGCAGTGGCGCGATCGCCAGCACCAGCGTGACCTCGGCGTTAGATTCGGCTCCAATGGTTTCGGCGATCGTCTCGGCAGCGCGCAGCGCCGTCGCGGACCCATCGGTTGGCACCATTACCTTCTTGAACATTCCTGTCTCCTATCTGGGTGTACGGGTTTGGGAGGCCGGGAGACCTCCGGCCTTGATTCTACTTTATTGTAGGGGATTTGGGGATTTTTTAATATCCGCAAAACGACGGATTAGCCCAACCCGTGAAAAATGTCGCAAATTGGATGGCGCTTTGACGTGCGCAACCACGGGAGTTGCCGCATAGAAGTTGCTATCAGCACGTCGATGACGGGTTTGCGGTTTCCGCCGTCCGGGTATATACGTCGATATTCGTGATTCTGGAGGTGCCTCGATGGCCGGAACGATGGTGTGCGTGTTTGACATTCACCGAACCGCCGAGCGGGCGGCCAGCGCGCTGCATACGGCGGGGGTGCCGTTTGCCGACATTTCCCTTGTTCGCAAAGGAGCGGGAGGCGCGGCGGGTAATCTTGATTGCGATCTTGACAGGCCGGATCGAGAGGAGGAGGAATATACGAGCCACTCCTTTCGCGAGGTTGATCGGCACGACATTGAGGATCTCGGGGGCCAGCTCGCCAACCTTGCGCCGGCCACCGTAGCAGGGATCGTCGCCGGCGTGCCACTGGGGACGCTGCTGGTCGCCACAGCGGTCGCCGTCCCGGGCATTGGCCCGCTCATCATTGATGGCGCGGCGGCCGCGATGCTCACCGGCGCCATGGCAGGGGGCATTATCGGAGGACTTGTCGGCGCGCTCGCGTCGGTAGGTGTCCCCATGGAACATGCACGGTTCTACCACGAGCATGTCGCGGTTGGGCACACGCTCATTGCCGTCCTCGCCGGGCACCTGATGACGGGAAAGATCGAGAAGATCCTCCTCAGCCACGGTGGTCATGACATCCGATATTTCACCCGTCTCATCGACAGCCTGCAGAGCTTCGAGTCCTAGTTGCGACGCCTGAGCTTAAACCGCAGACCTGATATAGCAGAGAGGCTGACTTGGTAATCGGTGAGATCCTCGGTGATCGACCCCCATTGACGAATTATGGATTTGTTTCGGATTCTCCGGCTTCGATTATGAAGGCGCTTGGGGGTGGGTAGTATGCACGCCACAATCGTCCGCGTGCCAATTCCGTAAGAATTCTTTTCCGAAAACCTTCAATCTGGCCTCAGTCGGCAGTAAAATAACCGTATGACATACTGCCTGGGGATCATAACGTGCGACGGCCTGGTGATGGCCTCGGACTGCCGGACAAACGCCGGAACGGATCAAGCGAACATCTGCCGCAAGATGTACTCCTTCGTGCAGGCCGGCGAGCGCGTGTTCATCCTGCTCTCGAGCGGGAACCTGTCGCTTACACAGTCGGTGATAACGCTCTTGCGCAAGGATTTTAACGAGGGGCGGGGACTCGCGGCCGTCAACTCGATGTACGAGGCCGCGCGCGTCGTCGGCGACGAGATCCGAGCTATCGCGCGCATGGATTCGGCCTACCTCAAGCGCGACGCCATGAAATTCAACGCCCAGTTTATCCTGGGCGGGCAGGTGAGAGGCGAGAAGCCGGGGCTCTACACGGTATACCCGCAGGGTAATCCGCTACGCGCTACCAAGGACACGTGCTTTCTCTTGATTGGCGAATCCAAGTACGGCAAACCCATTCTGGACCGCGGGGTGACGTATTGTGAGACATCGCTCGAAGAAGCCGCGAAGTACGCGATCCTGTCGATGGATGCGACGATGCGCTCAAACGTAACGGTCGGACCGCCGATCGACCTGGTCCTTTACCACGAAGGCGAGTTCACAATCCGTCATCAGCGCCGGTTCCAGGAGAACGAGCCCGATCTGACCGACATCCATCATTCGTGGGAGCAGTCCCTCCGCAAGGCGGTCGCACAGCTCCCCTCAGTCCGTTTCGAAGAGAATTCCGCGAGCTTCTACGTCCCGAAACCCGAGGCTACAAATCGCGCCGCACCTCTCAATGTGGAGTCGAGCCCCGCGCGGAACGGGCGTCTCCCGCGTCCGGTTCACGGCGACATCGAGGAGCCGATCAACGCTCCGGAAGCCGAGCATCCACGATCGGAAACGACGTAGAGACGATGGATTTGTCGCGGCTCTGACCCGCTGTGCGCCCGGCATGTGCTATAATCATGGAGACGTTGAGGGCCCATAGCTCAACGGTCAGAGCAGCCGGCTCATAACTGGTTGGTTGGGGGTTCGAATCCCTCTGGGCCCACTTCAGACTCGTACCGGCGCCGGCGGCGATTGGCGTGAAGGAACGATGCTCCCCAACCACGAAATTCTCGCCTCCCCCATTGTCGCCAACAGCCTCATGAACCGCGGTCGAGGACTGGCCGGCGTCAATTCGCTTGCGCGCGAGCTTGGGTTCGATCCGCTCGAGTATCTGCTTACACGCGTAGTGCGGCCGCCAGCGGCGAAACGGCTCACCGGCTGAACTTCGGGTTGCGTGACTAAGCAGCATCGTCGGATCGAACGCCGGCATGATCCTTCAACCGCCGGTAATCGCGCAGTGAATGGTCCAGACAATTCACCTGGAAAAGGAATTCCGACGTCGCTGTGCCGCGCGTACGCATCGTCTTGACCCCGCGCACAAGCGGATAGAAGTACGCGGCAAGCGCCATTCGATAGGCGATTTCCGATCGCAGCATCCGATCACGTTTGCGCTTATCTTTGAGAATATGCACGGAGTAGATAATCTCGGACACAAACTCCGGTCCGGTCAAACGCCGAGCCTCGAGACCTTCAAGGGCGTGACGGATGGCCAGCACCTTAACCTCGTCCTCGGCGCTGTCTTCCAGTACCTGCTCGTACTGGACGCGCAAGTCGCGGTACGTGCGCGTGACGATCCTGGCTTCGTCGTTGGTCAGGCCCTCCCCATTGGTCACCTTTCGCAACAGGTCGGCGAGTGAAGGCCGGCGATCCGAACCATGTCGTTCCGCGATGCCCGATTTGTCTGCTGTTGGTTTCTTCACCAGGCACTTCCGGGATGGTCTCTGCTCATTGTCCCCAATTCTCATTCGCGAAATGCAACAAGCGACACAATTCTCCACAAACTTTTTCAATAGTTCATTATATAGCCTTCTTGCCTGCATTGCACGTCGCGTTGAATTTTGCTGTTTACGACAACCAATTGATGGCCAACGATAGCGGATCTGCCATACGTCTGCTATAATTGTTAGACCAGGAGATGCGCCTTTGAGAGTTAAGTTGGAAATGAAGTTGTTTGCCGGCACAGGGAATGGCCCGCTATGCCGCGCAATCGCAGATTGGCTTGGAATGCCGCTCGGCGATGTTCAGGTCTCGCGGTTTCCCGATGGGGAGACCTATGTTCAGTACAAGGAAAGCGTGCGCGGAGCAGACGCGTTTATCATTCAACCAACCTGCCCGCCCGTCGACAACAACCTTGTTGAGCTGCTCATTATGATCGATGCCATGCGGCGGGCGAGCGCCGACCGCATTACGGCCGTAATGCCGTACTTCGGCTATGCGCGTCAGGAGCGCAAGGATCGGCCGCGCGCGGCCATCACCGCGAAGCTGATCGCCGACGTTCTCGCGGCGGCAGGCGTGGACCGGGTTATTGCGATGGATTTGCACGCCGACGCAATACAGGGATTCTTTAATATCCCGGTGGATCATCTCACGGCGCTGGGTATCTTCACAAATTATTTTCTCGAGAAGAATCTCGACAATGTTGTGATCGTGTCGCCCGACGAAGGCCGCGTCAAGCAGGCCAGACAGATGGTCCGTCTGCTGAATGCGCCGCTGGCGGTCGGGTACAAACACCACGAGACACATGGACACACGGCGATTACGGATATAGCGGGCGACGTGAAAGGGAAAGTGCCAGTCATTCTCGAGGATATGATCACCACCGGTGGATCGATCATCGAGTGCGTCAACGCACTCGTGGCCCATGGCGCCCAGGAACGGATTTATGTCGCCGCGTCACACGCGGTGTTTGCCGGCGGCGCAGTCGACCGGCTGCAGGACCATCCGGCCATTGCCGAGGTTGTCGTTACGGACAGCATCCATCTTCCCCGCGAGAAGGAGCGAGAGAAGATTAAGGTTCTCTCGATCGCTTCGCTGTTTGGCGAGGCTATCCGGCGTGTCAACCAGGATATGAGCATAAGCAGTTTGTTCGATTAATGTCGGGCCCGGACATCCGGTCCTGCGCTTCCTCCAAGAATTCGCTCGGCGGAAATGCCGGCGGCAGTAAACCGTGAGCAACCGGCACGATCGGCGGGCGAGGTGGCGGGCATGGCAGTTGCCTCAAGAGCCTAAGCGAGAAACCAAAAGTGCTAATACCCGGCGACACGCTCCTTGACGTTGACGATCTGCACGTCGAATTTACGGCGCGCCGGCAGGTTGCAGCGGCGGTGCGCGGGGTCTCGCTCACGGTGCGGCGCGGGGAGACCCTCGGCATCGTCGGGGAAAGCGGTTCCGGCAAAAGCGTGACGGCGCTCGCGCTGCTGCGTCTGGTGGCGCCGCCGGGCCGAATTGCCCGGGGAAGGATCGTGTTCGACGGTACCGATCTGCTCACCCTGTCCGAAACGGCCATGCGGTCGGTGCGCGGAGCGCGCATCGCGATGGTCTTCCAGGACCCGCTAACATCGCTCAACCCCACAATGACGGTCGGCGCCCAGATCGTCGAGACGATTCTGGCACACCGCGGCGGCGGGACACGCGCCGCCTGGCGGGAGGCGGACGACCTGCTCCAGCAGGTTGGCATTTCCCTCTCGCAACAGCGCCTGCGGCAATATCCCTTCGAGCTTTCGGGGGGCATGCGACAGCGCGTCATGATCGCCATAGCATTCTCATGTCGACCCGCGCTACTGATCGCGGATGAGCCAACGACAGCCCTCGACGTCACCGTGCAGGCGCAAATCCTCGATTTAATGGATAGCCTTCGGGCCGAGCATGGCACGTCGGTCATTCTGATCACGCACGACCTGGGTGTTGTCGCCGAGCGATGCGATTCCGTGGCGGTCATGTATGCAGGCCAGATTGTCGAGTACGGTGAGTCCCGTACGCTGTTCGATTCCCCCCGCCATCCCTACACGAAGGCACTCCTGGCATCTCTCTCTGATTGGCGCCACAAGCGTTCCATAGACCCGCTGCCCGCACTTCCGGGCCAGCCGCCGGGACTGGGCGAGATTCCGGCCGGATGCGCTTTCGCCGACCGCTGCCCGGTGGCCCTGCCGGCGTGCTCTGCACGCATACCCGCCCTGACATTCCTGGAAGGAACCGAGGGGAAGGTCCACACGGTCCGATGTGTTCGATCCGAGCCGAACGCATGAATCGCTTAACCCACCCGGACAAGTCGATAAACATATCAACACGCCAATGCGATCGTCCGGACCATATTCAGCATGTAACACTTGTGATACGAGCGGCTTCAGGAGATAGAAAGGAGATGAAGTGACGCCGCTATCGATCCCGACAGCGTTATTGATCCGTCGTACTGCGGGAATACAGCATACCCTGGATAACGTAACAAAGCCTCTCGCAATTCTTCGTTCATCTCGCCCAAAGTCATGGAATCCGCGCGGCCGACATGCGATTCTCAAACAAGCGACGATCCGACCAGCGCTTTGCAACGCCGCCCGGATCGTTGTGATGAAAGGCAAAGCTATTCGGCAACGACGCGTGGCTGGCGTCCGCGACGGCGGCGAACCGTTGTGGCTCCGTTCAGGGAAGCGGCGCGAACGTTCAGCTTAAAGACACCCGCACCTTCCTCGGGAATGAGTTCGGGCTCGTTTGGCGCATCCTCGTCGACCGTTATGGAGAACGCCTCGAAGAACTTCGCTGCGTTAATGGTGCGGCTGCTCTGGCTGCGGCCACGCCGTGCAATCTTAAACCCGCCCTTATCCTCTTCGGCGGTCGGCGCAATGGCGACAAGCCCGCGATCCGGATCCCATCCCAGCTTGACGGTGCCTGCCTGATTAAAGCCCGGAATAATCGAGGCAAGCTTGCTCAGACCGGTATCTGTGATCACAATACTGGACTTGGTCACCTTGACATCTACGATCTGTTTGGACTTAGGAGAGTACCACGTGAACCCCATTTTGTCATTCCTTTTTCGATTTAAAGTGCTGCGTGCGCATAGAGATGCGATGCACGATCAATACGCATTCACAGTGCATTATACCTATAATATCGCAGAGTCAACGCTAATGCGATGTAATTAATCCGGATAATTAGCGGCTCTTTGCTTCGCTCACTCACGCAATATACCGTTTGTATCGTGATTCGTGCGCAATGCACGGTCCTCCGGACGGGCGTCCGGGCCCCTTGCCGATCCCGAGCAACATGCGGATGAGCCCGTTTCTATTCAAATTCGGGGCAGCCCGGTGGCGCAGGCATTATATCGAATCCGCCCCGGTGAGAGGTTTGATCAGAGAGATTCCCATTCCGTAGTAATGTCCGGATACCAAGTTGACTAAATGCGGATCAATCCTGACGAGTTGTCGGCCGAGCCATCGGGCTAATGCCGAACCGGCTGCGTCGAAACGCAAAACGGGCGCAGACTGTATCCACAGCCTGCGCCCACCTATCGAGGTGCAGCGGGTGTGTGCACGGGGGTATGCACGATCCGCACCCGCTGCCGATTGAGCCGGTTATGCTCTATTCGCCGATTAGCCCTGCCCGGAAAACCCGGGATCGCCATCGAACGTGCAGAGATTCTCCGTCTTAATAAAGTCGAAACCAGAATCGGCCAAACGCTTCAGAATCGCCGCGATCTGCTGGTGCGTGATCGGCGCGCCGTCGATTTCACCCATGTAACGAAGCCGCCAGTGGTCGCTGCAGAACGTCTCCGGAAGCCCGTCGGGCCACACCTTGACGCCGCGATTGCTCACCATCGTCAACTTCAGCCCTTCAGCGCCAACTGCAGAAACTCGGGCAGCCAGCTCCTCCGCGTTGCGGTTATTATACTGAAGGAACACATCGACGCCGACGGTTTCCTTCTTGGCGCGGACAGTCTCGGTCCAGGTCGGCTTGTTGCTCGCCGCAGCCGGCGCCGCATACTTGACAGCCTTCAATTTCGACGGTGACTGGCCAACGCGCGCTGCAACCGCCTGCGCGAACTCCCTGGTGCCAACCTTCTCCTTGCTGACGCCGGCGTCGAAGATATCGTATGTGTGGACTCCATCCTCGATTGTCTTCAGCCATGCGTTGTGTGCGCGCTCGGCGACATCGGTCTGACCGATATGTACCAGCATCAGGATCGCGCCCAGGAATAGGCCCGACGGATTCGCGAGGTTCTGCCCGGCACGTCGCGGGGCCGAGCCGTGGATCGCCTCGAACATGGCGCAATCGGTGCCGATATTGGCCGAACCAGCGAGGCCGACTGACCCGGCAATCTGCGCAGCGACGTCGGACAAGATGTCGCCGTAAAGATTGGGCAACACGATGACATCGAAGTTCTCCGGCGTATCGGCCATCTTGGCGGCGCCGATGTCGACAATCCAGTGCTCCTTTTCGATGTCGGGATACTCCGCGCCGACTTCCTCGAAGACCCGGTGAAACAGGCCGTCGGTCAGCTTCATGATGTTATCCTTCGTGAAGCATGTCACCTTCTTGCGGTTATTGCGGACGGCATACTCGAACCCGTAGCGCACAATCTTCTCGGTACCCGGCCGCGAGATCAACTTGAGGCACTGCATAACTTCGTCGGTCTGCCGATGCTCGATGCCCGCATAGAGATCCTCCTCATTCTCGCGAACGATGACCACATCCATCTTGGGATGCTTGGTGTCGACAAACGGATGGTAAGAAACGCACGGGCGGATGTTGGCGTAGAGGCCGAGCCCTTTGCGCGTCGCTACGTTGAGACTCTTATAGCCTCCCCCCTGCGGGGTTGTAATCGGCGCTTTCAGGAATACCTTCGTTCGGCGCAGGATGTCCCAGGCGCCCGGCTCGATTCCGGCGCTATTACCAGCCAGATAGACTTGCTCGCCGATCTTAATCTCTTCGTACGCCAGTCGTGCGCCGGCGGCCTCCAGAATATGCAGCGTGGCGTCCATGATTTCAGGACCAATTCCGTCGCCGCGTGCCACGGTAATCGCAACATTATCAGACATTGATGTTCCTCGTCTTGTATAGTGTAATTGGTGTGCCGATCAACAGCAGGGTTTTCGCCGGCGCAGGCAGGGAAGCCTGCGGCAGATTCGGAAAGTCGTTTAGTGAGTTGTGTTCTCGTCCATTCCGAAGCCGTGCCGAGCTATTCGCGCCGGGTGCGGTTGCGATTCGCGAACGTGTACTCGCCTGGAGCGCCAACACAACCAGAGGACGTTAGCCGCTCCGGCAAGGAGCCCGAAACGGGCACACTCCGGTGGGACCACGCATTTGTCGACCGGCTGCGCGCCCGGCCATTGGCGTAAAAGGCAGGATATAACGAAAATCGCATAAAGCCTGCGAAAAGTATAGCGTAACCCTCGGTGCAATGTCAACCAAGCCTCGCATGAGTTGTTGCTTCTTGCCGTACGGACCGCACCGCTGCCCGCGCCGACCGGCGGAGGTGGTCACGGCCATCCTCGGATGACCACGCCGACTATCTCGCTGCCATTGAAATCGACTTGCAACAGGTGATTTTTACCGGTTATCCGTGAATAATGAGTGTGGGACATTGACCATAAGGAGAGAGACATGTACGTAGCGCTTCTGATAATCGATCCACAAATCGACTTCTGCGATCCGGGCCGCGGAGCACTGTACGTATCCGGGGCCGAGGGCGATATCGTCAGGCTGGCAGCCATGGTACAACGATTGGGGCCTGAACTGAACGACATCCACGTGACCCTCGACTCCCATCACACCGTGGACATTGCGCATCCCATCTTCTGGCGCGACCTCAACGGCCGGCGGCCGGCGCCGTTTACCATTATCAGCGCCAACGATGTCGAAAGCGGCCGGTGGACGACGGCGAGGCCAGGCTATTACGACCGCGCCCTGGAGTACGTCCGCACGCTGGAAAGCAAAGGCCGGTATGCCCTGTGCATTTGGCCGCCTCACTGCCTGATCGGCAGCGCCGGGCACGGTGTCATGCCCGAGTTGTTCGCTGCGCTGACCGACTGGGAGCAGCAGTCCTCGCCGAGAGCGTTAGCGAAAGGAGAGGACATCGGCTCCTCCGGCAAGGAGTTCGCCATTGTCGACTACGTCGCCAAGGGTACCAACATCCACACCGAACACTACTCCGCCGTGCGCGCGGAAGTGCCCGATCCGGACGATCCTGCAACGCAAACAAACACGGCGTTGATCGACAGCCTTCGGCGGGCCGATCTGGTCGCCGTGGCGGGTGAGGCGGGCAGCCACTGCCTGGCCAATACCGTTCGCGACATCGCGGACTGCTTCGGCTCAGACGAAATTCGGAAACTCGTTCTGCTCACCGACGCCACGAGTCCGGTTTCCGGTTTTGAGCAGTTCCAGGTGGATTTTGTGCGGGATCTTACCGCGCGAGGAATGCAGCTTTCCACGACCACGGAATTCCTTACCCACACGGGCGCTTAAGACGTCCGTCGCGGTATACTAAGTGCGTCGCGTGCCTCGTCGAGACCCGCGGGCATGACCATGTAATCTGTGGATGGACGGCAGCCGCCCTGTTCGGATAGCCATCGCTTTCCGACAGGAGGGCGCGAACCGTCGCCGTTGATAACGGCCTCGTACTTCTAATAATCGCGCGTTCGCACGCTGCTGCCGCCGAAAAGCACCGGGAACCTGCTTAAAGAATTCTCAATCACCCGGACTAAACTCGAACTTCTAAGAAAACATAACACAAGAGTGCTTAATGGAGGATAACGTTTTGGAAAAGAAATCGACTGGTTCGAGCAAGAAGGCGACCAAGGCCGATGTCATCGACGCCGTCGCAACTTCCAAGCCGGAGCCGGCGCCCAGGAGACCGCGTGCGAAAAAGGATCTGGCCTCCGCGGACCCGGAGGCCAGCGTCACAGTTTTCGAGCTGGCGGGATATCACGACGCGCCCACAGTATCCGTCGCCGGCTGCTTCAACGATTGGTCGCCCACACAGGACGCCCTTCAGCGCAATGGAGACCGGTGGGTGATCGCAAAGGAGCTTGCGCCCGGCACGCACCAATACAAGTTCGTCATCGACGGCGTGTGGATTGTCGACCCGGCGAATCCGGAGATCGCCTTCGACGAGTACGGGAACAGCAACTCGGTCCGCGTGGTCTGAGTTCGGCGCATCGCCGGCTCTGGCAGCGCATAACCAACGAGTCCGGATTCGCAGTCACGGAGTGGAAATCCTCGCCCCGACCTTCGTGAAGGGCGAGGACTCCGCTCGTAGGTCGTTCAATTTGCTCGTAACGATTGCGGGTGCATGATCGCAGGCGCGGGCTCGCTCCGGGCGCGCGAGGAGGTTTCCGAATCACGTTTGGCGCCTTTGCGCCCTCCTCGAGCCACTACGAAGACTTAACGCACAGTTGTCTGAACTCCGCAACTCCCTCTCCGCTTGCGGGGAGGGCCGGGGTGGGGTCGAATTCCGCAACTCCCTCTCCGCTTGCGGGGAGGGCCGGGGAGGGGTCGAACTCCGCAACTCCCTCTCCGCTTGCGGGGAGGGCCGGGGTGGGGTCGAATTCGGCGTCGAGCCACTCCGGCCATATCCCGCCTCCCCCTCGATCCGCCCCCGGATAACCAATCTCTTCCCATCCGTTTCGAGAGGATCGACGCGGTGCGTCGGGGGTGGGTTCCGGATGCGTGAACCTTTTGGCGACCTTCGGTAACTGAGCCAATGGTGAGCATCACACAGGCAGTCAACATACACCGAGACCAGAGGCTGGCGCGAAAGGTCGCGGCGGGCGACCGAAAGGCGGTCGAGCAGTTCGTCGATCAGTTCGGCGGGCGCCTCCAGGCCCTTGCCCGGCGCTACGCCGCCCCGGCCGACGTCGACGACCTGACACAGGAGATATTCTTAGACCTGTTTCGCTGCATCGACACGTACGGCGGACGGGCGCAGCTTTCGACCTGGGCGTACCGCGTAGCCCTGAATCACTGCCTTCGGCATCGGGAGCGCGTCCGCCCCCAAACCGCCTCGTACGAGGAAGCCCTCGCCGTCCAGCCGGCGGCCGAGGGCAATCCGTTCCGGGCAGCGGCACGGAGTGAACTGCGGGACCAGGTGAACTCGGCCCTGGCAGGTCTGTCGGAGGAACATCGCGTGGTTGTTATTCTGCATGAGATGCACGGGCTCACCTACAACGAATGCGCCGACACGCTCGGTGTGCCGGTGGGGACTGTGAAGTCCCGACTGTCCAACGCCTTTCGGCGCCTGCGCGATCGATTGAGCGGCTATGTGGGCGCTGAGGAACCGCTCCTCATTGTCCCGGAGGCACTGCCGTGATCCAGAACGATCCGTATGCGGGCGACCTCAAGGCTTACGCAGACCGCGAGCTGTCCTTTGGGCGGCGGCTCGCCGTTCGCCGGCACCTGGCGCAATGCGCCGTGTGCCGAAAGGAGCTCAAGCAGATGACACAGATCGCGGAACAAGTCCGGGCCGTCGAGGCGGCCGGCACAAACGAATCGATGGACCCCGCTCTTCGCAGCCGGATCGTCAACAGCTACCCGGCGCAATTCGAACGAACCGAAACTCGATCCCGCAAGCGCCCACTCCTACTGGCGCTGGGCGCTGCCGCGGCCGCGGTAGGCATTGCCGTGTCGATTGTGTACCTTCACACCAACTCTCAGCCGAGGATGGAATTTGCGGCCATTCCCGAATCTCCACCGCCTCCGCCAACTTGGCAGGGTGCGGAACAAGGCGTAACGGAAGGGCGCGGGATCCAGCAGTCGTATTTGGGGGCGGTGAGACTCCACTCCTCTCAAACGCAATCAGTAACAGCGGGAGCCGCATCTCCCGAATCGGCACAGGTCTTGAATATGACTAAGCAGGCCGGAGTAGGTCCCCAAGCGTGGGGATCGCATCCCGCTGTCCCAGCCGACGGCGCGACTGCTACTCCCGACGATGCCGGACGAGTCGTGCACAAGGAAGCGTCGATCACGGTCGAGGTCGACGATCCCGAGGCCAGGAGCGACGCGATCGAGGACATGGCGCGCGCGGCCGGCGGTTTCGTGGCCGAGAACAACCTGTCCACCGGCGACGACGGCCTCCGGACCGCGTCGCTGACCGTCAAGGTGCCGGAGCCGCAGTTCGAGACGGTCCTCGGTCAGGTCGCAAAGCTCGGGTCGGTGACCGCGAAGAACGTCACGGGCGAGGACATTACGGAGAAGACCAGCGACGCCCGCGAGCAGGAAGGCGTGATGGAGGACGAGGCCGCGCAGGCCCAGCAGCACCTGGACAGGCTCGGCAAGCACGCCACCTGGATCGACAACGAGGACGCTCGCGAAGTGCGTGTGGAGCTCGCCCAGGCACGCGGCCGGCTGGAACTGCTTCGCAAGCTCGGCCAGCTCTCCGTGCTCGACATCACGCTGAACCAGAAGCCCAAGCCGGTACCGCCGCCGTCGAACGGCTTTCTCAGCGGCATGAGCGACACGACGAAATCGGCGGTGCAGTCGCTGATCGGCTCGGTCAGCACCGTGCTGACCATGGTCATCTGGATTGTCGCTTACGTACCGATCTGGGGTCCCATCCTCTGGGGAGTGCGGTACGGCCTCAAGCGCCGCACAGGCGCCAGCCAGGCGGCATGACGTGGTGGGGAAACACGGAGGCTCCGGCGACGGGATATCAGGGGGCGAGACGAACAGTGTGAGTGGTGTCTCGCCCCCCGCCGGCGTGTCGACTCCGGATGGTTAACAGCTTGAGGAACACCGAAATCGGTCGCCGCCCGTGGCCCGACGAATGTATTCCGCGCAGCCCTATGCCACAGGCATCACGTCGGATTCGCGGGCGATAAGTTTAAGCTTCGCGCTATTCCCGCATCGCGGGAGCAAGCACACCGTCGGATGTCAGAACGGACGCCGTCCCGGTAGTTCCGGATGGCTGACGGCCCCAAATCGCACAAAGTACGCGGTCGAGGGCGGTACGCGCCAGGGCGGCCGTCTGGCCGCTACTATCGGCCTCAGCCGCACAAGTGCAGGCCAACCGCCGCTTGTCCGGCCAGGCGCCGATCTGCTGGAAAGCGAACAAGGCAATGCCGGCGCCAAGCGCCTCGGCGACCCATTGGTGCGCGGTCAAGCCCGCGTCGAACAGAAGCACTCCTCCGGACAGCATGGCGCCCAAACAACAGGCCGACACCGTAACGTCCATCCAGATCATTGCTCGCTTCAGCATATCATCGCCCTTTCGTGACCGATCCGAGCGTAAACGCCGTCAGGCCGGCTCGAAACTGGTCCATTTGCGTCCAACGGTCCCCACCCACGCCGTGGCGGCTTGCTACCGATACTGGATTATACCGAGCAGGCGCAGGATCTTACCAAGTTATTTCTGGAGACCACTTGGCAACTGGCTCGATCATCCGATTACTTTTGTTACGATAATTCCCGCTAAAGCGGAGTTCCGTCGTGCGGTGCTTCGGTAAGATTGGACATCCCTGCCCGTCCATCGACCTCGCCGCAATACATCAGGATTCTCCATGCTGGATTCTCAGCGATTCGGCCTGACTCCTATCACCCTCTACTCAGCCACAGCAAGAAAGGCCGGCCGACTCCGTGAGATCGAAGGCGGCCGGCCACGGTTCGAAATTACTTCGCGGCGGCCCTTACCACGGGCGCCGTGGTCGGACTCGGCTGGACGCCGTTCGTGGCGTTAAAGTCGAGCTTCATCCCGTTGACCAGTTGTGTGGCCAGCAGGGTCTGGATGACGCCGGTAATCTGGTCGGTGGCAGCGCCGGCGGCCCCGCGGGAGTCGCCGCCGCCGCTGATGTTGATGAGCTTTGCGTTCGCGAGCGCTCCGGCAATGTCGGGCGTGATCTGCGGCAAGAGTTCCAGTTGTTTGAGGGCGAGGTAAGCGTTACCGCCTTCCTGGATCGCCTCGTTGACGGCCCGGATGGCATCGGCCTGAGCCGCGCCAAGGGCGCGGATCTTGACGGCCTCCGCGTTCGCTGCCGCCTCCGCCTGGATGCGCACGCGCTCGGCGTCGGCCGACGCCTGGGCGATCTGCGTGGCCTTGAGCTCGGCCTCGCGCTGGACCGCGAGCGCAAGCTGGCGATCGGCCTCCGCTTTGGCTACTGTGGCCGCGTTCTGCGCGCGGCGCTGCTCCAGGTCGCGCTGCTTGTCGTTAATGGCCTGCTCCGCTGTGAGCTGCGCTTCGCGAGCCCGTCGCTCCTGGTCGGCGGCGACGATGTCGGCATTGGCCTTGGCCTCGACGGCGGACTGGCGGCGTCGGGCTTCCGCAACCTCAGACTGCACTTCCTTGATATTGAGCGAATTGAAGACCAGGCCCAGGTCCTGCAGCTCCCGCGAGCAGGCGCCCTTGATAATGATTGCCAGCCGGTCGTCCTCTTCGGCGATGGCCGACGCCAACTCCGTATCACGCTGGGCCTTCGACGAGAAGAGCTCGTCGTGGTTGAGCAGGTTGACGGCCCGTCGCCCGGTCGACGTCAGCAGGTCGGAAAGAGTCGCCGTCTGTTCGTCGATCGGCTTCGAGAAGAACTTGTTGGCGGCAGTCGTGATCATCTCCGACGAGTCGCCCACGGAGACGATGGCCGACGCGAGCACACGGACCTTGATCGGCTTGGGCACGCCGGTGCGGTCGATGTCGGCTGTCTGGTCGGCGATGTCGAGGTCGATATTGATCGCCTTTGACGGGATCGTTGTTCCTGTGGTCAGGAGCGGCACTTCCCAGGCCTTGCCCGGACCTTTATAGATGGAAGTTCGGCCGCCGAATTGCGAGACCAGGCGGATTGTGCCGGCGTCGACCGTGGTCAGAAACCGGCTTACGATCAGGCAGATCAGCAGGATTCCGACGACCACGGATACGGCGATGATGATTTCGTTGGCGAAGGGTGCGTCTTGCATTGTGTCCTCCTTATTCGGACATCGGTGACGTGTTAGATGCGTGATACGCGACAGCGGTTGCGGCGGCCGTCGACATAGGTAACCAGGAGCTGATCGCCGGGCTCTACCACTGAGCCAGCGCGACTGTCCTCCGGGTCGAGCGTGGCCAGTACGCGCACGACCTGGCCGTCGACAAGGAGCTTGACCACCCCGCGCCCGGATGCATCGAAGCGGGCCTCCGCCTCGGCGGTGGTCGCCATGGCGCCGGCCAGCGCCTCGCTCGGTTTCGACGCGAACCTCATTACGAAGCCGAGGGCGGGCCTGATCAGGCCGAACTGAACGAGCAATGCGCCAGCGACCGCGCAGATGCCGAGTGTGGCGACGGCAAGATGCATGCGCCCGAGCAGGAGCCCCGTGGCCCCGGCGCCCAGACACAGCCCGAACAAAGCGAGCGGGGACAGCAGCGACCAGAATATCGCGAGCCCGCGATCCTGAAGCCGCTCAAAGCGGCCACCCCGCCCGGCGTGATCGATGTGGTGACCGTGGGAGGCATGGTGGCCCGGGTGCGCGCCACCGGCATGGCCGCCGTGCGCGCCTCCGGCGCCGCCAGCATGGTGGCCGCCGCCGACGAGCGCCATCGACAGCGTGCCAATCAGACCAATCAGGAACAATACCGTATAGACCATTGCTTGCTCCTCCAATCGAAGCAAATAGGAAATAGGAGTTAGAAAACAGCCGGATAAGTGGAGGCTCCGGCTGTCTCCTATTTCCTATCTTCTGCTTCCTACTCTTATTATGCCACGCCGATCCTTAAAATGATCAATGCAACCATTAAAATTATTAATATTTTCGCAGTGGATTGATTAAGCGATCTTCGTCGCTGGTCAGCGAGCGAGGTCGCGGGTATAATGCCAACATGGTAGGACACGTTCACGGGGCCACAGGCGGCCGCATGCTCTGGTTCTCGATCGGCGTTACGGTCTTCTTTGTCGGGCTCGAGGTGTTCTTCGGGCTTCGCTCGCACTCGCTGGCGCTCCTGTCCGATGCCGGGCACAATGCCAGCGATGCGCTCGCCCTGGGGCTGGCTGCCTACGCGGTGTGGGTCGCGCGCCGGCCCGCCTCGCGCGGAAAGACGTTCGGGTACCACAGGGTCGCGATTCTGACCGCTCTGGCGAATGCCGGCGCGCTCGCGGTGATTGCCGTTACGATCTTGATCGGCGCCTGGGAGGCGTGGTCCCACCCGCACCCGGTCAACGGCACGATGATGATCGGCGTCGCGGCGGTCGCCGTGTTAATGAACACGCTGGTGGCTGCCTGGCTCAGCGGCGGAAGCAAGCACAGCCTCAACGTCCGGGCCGTCTACCTCCACATGGCGGGCGACGCACTTTCTTCAGCAGCCGTGCTCGTCGCCGGTCTGATCATCCGGATTACGCACTGGCACTATGCGGACCCGCTGGTGTCTATCTTGATCGCGGGCTTCATCCTCTACTCGAGCTGGGGGGTCATTGGCGACGCCACCAATATCCTCCTTGAGGGGACGCCGAAGGACCTGGATATTGCGGCGATGGTCGACCGCATGAGGAACGTCGCGTCGGTGCTGGAAGTACATGATCTGCATGTATGGACGGTCGGTGACGGCCTGCACTTCCTCTCCTGCCACGTTGTGCTTCCCGACGATTTCACGGTTGCCGACCAGGGGCGGGTGCTACGAGCGATGAACGAGGTGCTGCACCACGAATTCGGCATTGCCCATGCCACGATTCAGACGGAGATTGGGGACTACGACGGCTGCCATACCACGCCGGAGGATATCTATTGCGCAATGGAGCCGCACAGTCACGACCACGACCATGACCACGCGCACACCCATTGAAACCATATTGGCAAAATGCGCGGAGGACGGCGGTTGCATTTTTGCCGCGCCGGGAGTATAATATCGTTCGTCCGCTGTCGCGGGGCTATAGCTCAGTTGGGAGAGCGCTTCATTCGCATTGAAGAGGTCAGGGGTTCGAGCCCCCTTAGCTCCACCAGATTCCGCAAGTTTTGCGGGACGGTCGAGAACCAGCGCCTCGTTGCGCGGTCCTCATACACATTACGACACGGCGCCAGCCTCTGCTGTCTCGAACAGATCATCCCCTTCGGCATCGAGCAGATCTTCGTCATCGAGCAGATCATGCCCTTCGATACCGCCATCCCTGTTCAGCCACACGACATCGCTGTGCCCCTGCGCGATTTCCGCACTCGATATCTCCACCGTCTTATTCGGATCATACGCGTCTGCAGTGCCTTCCATATCGGGCATTACGTTAACGCTGTTCTCTGCGACGGCGTCCGCACTCGGTGCCTCGACGTCCTTATTGGGTTGAGACTTTGACGAGGGCACGTAGT
The DNA here is from genome assembly GCA_052139635.1 of Capsulimonadaceae bacterium. Lineage (GTDB taxonomy): Bacteria > Armatimonadota > Armatimonadia > Armatimonadales > Capsulimonadaceae > JBKQWH01. Next base: position 15,864 of record JBKQWH010000156.1, on the reverse strand, counting down.
AACCGTCAAGACTCGGATCGCAGTCCTCGACCGGCAGCCAGCAGGAAATCGCAAGGCGCCCTCCGGGACGCCATTCGCCCTCCCGCGCAGCCATGTAGCTATCGAACGGGTTATATTCCTCCCAGGCGTACCACGGCGCGGTTACACCGTCGATCGTGAACGACCACACGCGCATGGATTCGCCCCGCAGTATCATCTCGGCCTCTTGATGGGTCGCATTGATTCTGTTCTGCCGATCGCCCAGCGTGATGTAGGTGCGGCATAATGCCTCGGAGGGCATTGGCCGTGAAGTAAAGAACGAGGCGCCACGTTTGTCAAACGGAAGTGCATCGACCTCAGCCTGGTTCTTCGGAATGGGAATCTCCGGCTTTACCGGGCCGGCTGCAGCCGCGGTCACCGGAGGAGTCGTCGGTTGCGGCGCTCGGGGATGGAACGCCTTCTTCTCAGGCTTTGCAGACCAGGCCGGGATGCTGGGCAACGAGGATAACACCCCGAGCGCTCCCGCCGCCAACGGAGAATCTTGATTGCGCTGAAGCAGAACGACGCCCACCAGCAACAGAACGCCGACAACGCCGACGATCATGGAGCCGACGTTAGCGGAGGATGGCTGGCCCTCCTCGAACCCGGCATCGGTTAGCTTCTGTCGTATGTCTTGATCGTTGTCCGTGGTATACGCCCCAGCGATGCTGTAGTACAGATTCTGCAGCTTTGTAGAACGCTGCTCATCCGTCAGGCTGCGATCGTTCTGGATCTGTTGGACCTGGGTCATGCCGAAGTGATGCGCGCATCCGGTCGCAAATCCGGACAGGACAACGGCCATCACGAACACAACCGGGACTTGCCTTTTATCTATCTTTCTCATGAGTTTAGCCTCGTTTTGATGTGCTGAAACTGAGAACAAATCTGGTAAGGAATGTGACCGGCCCGTGAAGACAAGAACATATCCTCGCGACCGATCGTCATCTGCTGTCGATCAAGAATTGTGCCAATCCTGGGTAAATCACGCCACCTGGCAAACGACACGCGAACATTAAGAAATCTTAACAATGCACGATAAGATTTAACAATGCAACGCAAAATAAGTCGAACTAAAGTCCAATTGCACCTAGCTTAATACAGGATAGAGCCCGTATTTGGTAATGCGCATGAGACATCGAAGTCTTACATTAGCAGGATATATAATACCCTGCTGATCTCGCGAACCTCTCATGTCGAATGGTTGAAACATGATCGTGTACGAAAAACGAATTAGGTCTTAGCCCGCATGATTCATGTCCTATCGTGGGACAGGCGTCCCTGCCTGTCCATCAAGATGTTCGTGAATAATTCGGGTTAGTAGAAAGAGTCTACGTCGTTGAATCCGACACGCGTTGGCTGTAACAAGCAGAAGTGCAGACAACCTACCGGTCCGTGCTTTTGTTCGTGAGTAGGGATCGGGCATTAAGGAAAGAGAAAACCATGTCTTACAACAACCTGCGGGGCAGTTGGCAGATAGTTCGATGTCGACGCGGGTCAGTTATCCCAGAAAACACCCGCCATCCTGCAGTTCCTGATCCGGCGCCCTGGTAGAACATCATTTGACCGATCCCGTTGATTGCGGCCGGCGCTCCATGATCCAGAGTTGCCCCGCGGGCGGAATCGGTTGCTGGCTCATCAGTAGTGCTTCCCGGGGAGAATCGTTCCACACGGAGTCGGTCGGCTGCCGGTCCTTCACATCCACCACCCCCACCGCCTGGTAATTCGAAAGATACACGTTGAGTCGACGAACAAACAGGGACGAGAACCCCCATTCGGCACGGGTGTCCACGACGATAAAGCGCGGTCGTGCCATTGACACTTCATTCATCATCTGGCCCTGCATCGAGACTGCGTACTTCTGGATCTCGAACAGCGGATAGATGTAGATGTATCCCGTGGCAGACCGGCGATGCGCCAGAAAGAACAACTCGGGCTCATTGCCGATCATCGCGACGGTGTCGGTCGAGGCCGAATGCTGCCGGATGTATTCGGCCACCCGGGGGGGTCTCCCCAAAGGGTTCATACGGATAGAGTGCTTCGATGTTTTCTTCCGGCGACCGCTCGAACAGGAATGTCTTCATAGGGAGCAGGCTGGCCGCCAACAGAGCGGCCACCGCGGCCATGACGCCGAAGACGACCGGTCGTGTAAATCGCGCCGACGCAGCGGCGATAACGACATGGAACGGCACGGCGATCAGCAACGCCAGCGCCGGAAGGATCAGCACGAAGTAGTGAGGGCGGAAATAGAACCCGGGCATGATCGCCAGCAGCCCAAAGATCGGATACGCGAGGAGAAACCTGCGCGACGGTATTCGCTTCGACACGAGCGCTAGAAACACGCCGACCGCCCCGACAACCCACAGGGGGGCACAGGGACCGGGGATCCGGGGAAACTGTTGTTGAATACTCTGAAGCCCAGACGGAAGCGACATCTCATTTCCGTATTCCGCGGCGTAGCGGACGGTCCAAAAGTATGCCTTCGAGAGTAGTCCCTGAGCAGCGAAAATGCCGCCCGTTATGAGCAGTGGGATCAGAACGCCGGCGAGGAGGATCGCGCACTGTCTCAGTCGCGACTTCGTCCCCTCGCGAGCGTACACACACAGCAGGGCCAGCGGAACGAAAAGCGTGCCGGGCTGCTTCATAAGAACAGCGACCCCCAGGAGCAGCCCTGCCAAAAAGACATGGGTTGAGGTTGTTTTCCCGACCAGGATGGCGAGGCCGGCGACGCTGAACAGAACAACGAAGTGAGTCGCATGGGCCGCCTCACCCAGGGTGGAAGGGCTCAACGAAAGCACAGCATAGGAGGCAGCCGCGATCACCGCCGCGGCGGCGGACATTAGTCGCTTCGCCAGGACGAAGATCAACACGATTGTCCCGGCATTGACGGCCAGCAGACCCAGGTGGACGCCGGTTGCGCTCTGCCCGAAGAGGGCCAGTATGGCAGCGTAGGCCACGTAAATGCCCGGCAGCTTCATGGCGTAGAGGTAATGCAGCGGCGCGACCCCGTCCAGGATTAATTGACCGCCGTACGCGAACTCGCCCTCATCGCGCTCGAGTGGAATGGGAAGGAGCCGGACTCTCAACAGGGCCGTGCCGATCACGACAGCAGCCACCAGCATCCATGCTCCCCAGCGATCGAAGCGGGACGCGGTTGGCGTAGACTTACCGCTTGCGGACTTATCCATATCTGCTTCCTGCGTCATTATAGCATCGATCGCCACGACAGGCGACCGCAAGCGACTCGAGTGCCGCACGCAGCAGCCTGCATCGATGGGATAGACGTATCGATGGGTTCGGCGTATTCGACGTCGTTGGATGACGGTATAATGGGAACATTAGGGTTCAAAATGAGAACCCGGGAGGTCGTCATGACACTGAACGTCAGCAGTCAGGCAGAGACCCGCTTAAACACCCTTGCCGAAAGGGAGGGCCTCGATCCCGTGGCGTTCGTCGAGAAGTTAATCGCCGACTACCAACCCAGGGTCCAGCGACTGGAGCAAGATCCCACTCTTGCGCTGTTCACTCAATGGCAGGTCGAAGATTCGCGCATGACCACCGAGGAAGCCGAGCAAGAGGCCGAGCTTTGGCGAGACTTCGAGAACGGCATCAATGAAACGCGCCGGTCCCTGGGAATGGAAACCCTTTAATGCCGCGAACTATCGTGATCGACAGTTTTCCATTGAGCAGTACTGCGAAGCGCGAGCCAAAGCCCGGAATCACACCGACGGTTTCAGACCATTGTCAGCAATGGGTAATCGCCTGCATATCAGCAGGCAACCGCTTAATTGTTCCATCAATCGTTTACTACTAAGTCTTGAGAGAATTGGAACGCCTCACCGCCAGGACTCAGATCGACCGTCTGAGAGCCTTTTGTCATGCGACGTCCGAACGGTATATTTCGCTAACAGATGCGCACCTCGAACATGCCGCAAAGCTGTGGGCGCAAATCCGCAACGCCGGAATGACGACCGCCGGCAATGAAGCTCTTGACGTCGACGTTATCCTGGTTGCCCAGGTTCTCGGTTTACAGTTGCCTCCGTCCGAATTCATCATCGCGACCACTAATGTTCGGCACCTGACTCGCTTCGTTCCCGCGGATGACTGGACGAACATCCGGCCGTAGCGCCAGATTGACCGCCGTGGCCGATTAGCGGACCACCTGTCGAGGCTCAAGGCTGGAGTTCATTACGCCGTCCGCTACGCTCAAACGGATACTGCGACTTCGCTCCTACTAGGCCTCCGGACCGCTCGCACGAGGCCGGTTCCCCCGCTTCCACAGAAGAAGCGGTCAGCGCCGTCGGATTCGAGGCCGGACACGCCGGCGCCCTCCGGCATCTCCAGCACCTCCAGGACGTCGCCCGTACCGGGATCGATACGACGGATGTCGCTCTGGTCGTCCCAGGTGCCGTGCCACAGTTCGCCGTCGACCCAGGTCACGCCGGTGACGAAGCGGTTGGACTCGATGGTGCGCAGGATCGCTCCGGTGTCCGGGTCGATCTGGTGGATTTTTCGGCCGCGATAGTGGCCTGCCCAGAGCGAGCCTTCGGCCCAGGCGAGGCCGGAATTGCCGCCGTCGGAGTCGGGCGCGGGGATCGACGCCAGTATCGCGCCCGTGTCCGGGTCGATCTTATCGATGCGGTCGTTCGACATCTGATAGAGGTACCGGCCGTCGAAGGCGCTGCCGGCGTGCGCGGCGACATCGAGGGAGCGCAGTGTCTCCCCGCTTGCCGGGTCGAGGGCATGCAGCTTCTCCCCGGCGGCGAACCAGACGTTTTGCCCGTCATAAGTGACCCCGTTTACCCGTTCAACACCCGCGAAGGGACCATAATCGCGCACGATTTCCGCCTGTGATGTTTTCATGAGTTCCCTCCTGAAGCGCGAGCGAAAGATCCGGAACCTCATCCCGGCCCTCTCCTTGGAAAGGAGAAGGGGATGTGGAGTCCGCGCCGGAGCGAAGCGACGAGGGCGGACATTACGCCCTCCGCTAGGAGTCCGTTTTACTCGCCCGGAAGAGAGCCGGGGAGTATCAATGTTGTCGTGATCCCGATGACCGGTGCGGCCGTCCAGCGACAGGCCCGGCCGCGGCCGCACGCTTGAGCCTTCCCAGACTTCTCCAGCGCTTCGAGTGCCCGCTGCACGGAGCGCTGGCCGGCCCCGAGCGCCAGGGCGAGGGCGGAGCTGGACCACGCCTCGCCGTCGGCCAGGAGAGCGAGCACGGCCGCATGCTCCTCGTCGACGGGGGGCTCGAGCACCACCAGTTCGTGTGTCCGATGCGGGACCAGGGCAAACCCGCGCTTTGTTGCGATCACCGCCGCAAGCGGCTCGATCACGGCTCGCAGGCGCCCGATCTCGACCCGCAAGCGCAGCCGGTCTTCCACATCGTCGATCAGCATGTCGAATGCCAACTCAATCAACGTGTTCCGCGGCACGTCGTCCGGCCACGCCTCGCCCATCGCTCGCGCGAGCGCGAACAGTACCGGCCGTCCCGACAGGGATACTGCGGTCTCGGCATTGCGCACGGCGTTGCGGCAGCCATCGACAATGAGCGCGCCCGACGCCAGCAGTCCTTCGACATCATCGAGGGTAATCAGCCGCCGATCGCCGCCGGCGATCAGGCGCGCCGCAGGGGCGTCCAGGACTCGCTGAGCGGTTTCGACTTCAGCCTCGAGGGTAGCGATGCCGGCATGGCGGGCAGCCCCCGCCGCTCTCTCCAGGGCAGCCCGCGCTTCAGCAGCCCGAAGTCGCCGCAGCGCGATCCCAGCAACCACGAGTTCGTAGGCGGCTCGCATGGCCGGAGGGAACGGGGCCGTATCAAGCTCGTTGATGGCGTGTTCGGCCTCGGCGAGGCGCCCGATCAGAAGCAGGCGGCGTGCGTCGATGAACCGTGCGTGCACTGCGTTTCGGCGGTCCCCATGCTGCTCCAGCGTCGCACGCACCGCCTCCATCGTCTTCGGCGCCACGCTCAGGTCGCGTGTGGCGAGGGCGATCTCGGCCTCGGCAAGGACACACCGTGCACGTGCGAGCGGGTCTCCGGCGCCGTAAGCGCGGCCCGCGCTTTTCAACAGTCCCTTCGCCCGCGGGAGATCGCCCAACTGAGCCATCGCGATACCGCGCAGCGCCAGACCAGGCCCGTCGTCCCGCAAAGCGATCAGGTTCAGCGCGCCGAGCGGGTCGCCGGCCGCGAGCGCGCGTGCGGCGTAGGCCACCACGGGGTCTATCGGATTCGACCCCTCCCCGGCCCTCCCCTCAGGCGGAGAGGGAGTTGCGGAATTCGCGCCAGATTTGTTACTCACACCCTTTGAATCTCCTGGGTTATTATGATCTCACCAGGCCGGAACGACGCCGGGTAAATAAGCAGAACCGATTATGTGAAGGAGAAAAACGATGCAAACACAAATCCAGGAATCCGAGTTGAAGGACCATTCGGTCGTCGCCACTGACGAATGGTATGCCGCGGGCGCCGAGTTGCTTGTGAAGGAAAAGGAACTCACCAGGATGCGCGACCAGGTTGCGCAATTACGACGCGCACTGCCCTGGACCAGAGTCAAAGAGGACTACGTCCTCCACGGGCCGGACGGCGACGTCAAGCTTTCCGAACTCTTCGATGGAAAGAGCCAGCTCGTCATCTACCATGCCATGTGGGGACCAAAAGACGACTCTCCCTGCGAAGGCTGCTCGTTCGTCATGGACCATATCGACGCGGCCCGCCTTCACTTTGAGCATCACGATATCGCGTTTGCGGCTGTGTCGAGAGGGCCGCTCACCCACTTTGCGGACTTCAAGACACGCATGGGCTGGAAGTTTCGGTGGCTATCGTCGGACGGGACATCGTTCAACTTCGATTACGGCGTGTCCTTCCGGCGTGAGGACCTGGACAAGGGCGACGTCTTCTACAACTTCAAGATGCAGAAGCTGAGAAGTGAGGACCAGCCCGGCCTGAGCGCGTTCTACAAGAATGAGAACGGCGAAGTCTTCCGAACCTATTCGACCTACGAGCGCGGCCTGGATCTCCTGCTCGGGGCCTACAACTATATCGACCTGACCGCCAGGGGCCGCAACGAGAAACACGGGATGGACTGGGTCGCAATCCACGACCAGTACGCAAACGCCGAAGGTTAGGATTCAGGAGTTCTTAACCACGGAAAAGACGGAAAGGAAAGGACGGAAATAGGAATTCCCGATATTTCAGATTTCCGTCTTGTCCGTCCTTTCCGTGGTGAAACTTCTTCTCTTCTCTTGGTTCCGGCTTCGCCGGGATAGGAGGTTACGATGGGTACCCGAAGTGCGTCGCAACAAACGTATATGGGCGTTCTGGCGCTGTTGTTTGCCGCCGGCACGCTGGGAACGGTCGAACTGTGCCGGTCCATGTCCACCATGGGTGGCATGGAGATGCCGGGCGGCTGGACGATGTCGATGGCATGGATGATGATGCCCGGTCAGACGTCGCTTGGAGCGGAGTCGTCCTTCGTGGGCATGTGGGTTGCTATGATGGCGGCGATGATGCTGCCGTCGCTGGTCCCGATGCTGGGACGCTACCGCGCGGCCGTCGCCGGAACCGGCGCGGGGCGCCTGGGCTGGCTGACTGCCCTGGTGGGAGGGGGGTACTTCTTCGTTTGGACATGGATCGGTGCAGCCGTTTACCCGCTGGGGTTTGCGGTCTCGAACGTCGAGATGGCGCACGTGGGTCTGTCCCGCGCCGTCCCGCTCGCCGTCGGGCTGATCGCCTCAACCGTTGGCGCACTCCAGTTCACGCCGTGGAAAGCGCGCCAGCTCGCCTGCTGTAACAAGGATCCCCGTTACGACCGCGTTCTCCCGGCTACCGGCTTCACTGCCTGGCGCCACGGCCTGTGCCTCGGCCTCCGGTGCGCTGGATGCTGCTCCGGCTTGATGGCGCTCCAGGTCATCCTCGGCATCATGGACCTGCGCCTGATGGCCGTCGTCACCGCCGCCATCACCGCCGAGCGCCTCGCCCCCAACGGCGCCCGCGTTGCGCGATGGGTCGGATATGTTGTCGTTGTCGCGGGGATATACTTGATCGCGAGGGCGGTGGGGCTTCGATGATACGCCCAAATCTGATCGAGGTCGCGCTCTGCGCGTGGCGTGATAATAACCGCTCACCGCCGGTTCGTCCTTGCCATGCTTTCCGATTCTTGAGCCGCTCTCTCATCTGCTCAAGGGTTATGTTGTTACCTGTCACGCCTTCGACCGCCGCATGACAACGCCCGCTTCCGGCCGGAACTCGGAATAGAGGTAGCCGCTCAGCGCAAGCAGTCCGGGCGCCGCGATGAGGCAGAAGATCAAGGCAGTAGTCGGCGGCACCCACGAAGGGGCGTGCAAGGCCGCCGGAATGTGCATTATCGACGCCGTCAGGAACGTGAACAACGCCATCGCCACCGGTCCCGACGCCATCGACAACAACGTCTGACCGGCGTCCTGCGCGGAGATCGTCCACGCGCTTGACCCGTACGAGATCAGCATTAGGCAAACACCAAATGCGGGGATGCAAGCGAATATCTCGAATAGGGGCAGTCCTCGATCCGGCACGTCCGGAACGAACAGCAATACAACGCCGAGTACCCATTGGAAGAGAAGCGACATGACGACCGCCGGCGTCAAGTCAGCCAGTGTCACCTGCCACCCATCGAATGGCAGTGGGCGGATGAGCGTCTGGCGGGTCCGGCCCACCATGAATCCCATTTGAGCCAACCACGTCGCGCCAATCGTGGTGTAAAGGCAGATCTGCGGCAGGGTATACCCGGCGACTTCCGGGAGCATGAAGGCGGACGAGCCTAGGCCGATCCCCAGGAGCAGCGGCCCCCCAATATGCACCCACGGGCGCTTAAACGCAGCAGACAGGTTTGCCCAAAGGAGGGCGGCCGGACCTGATCCGAAGGGACGAATGGTGTAAACGCGCTTCTGAATCTCCGCACCGTGGCGGAAAACATCGGGGCCAAAGAGGGAACCCGCCTTGACACGGTCGCGGGCGGCTTGCAGCCGATCACCAACCGCCAGCGACCGTTCGGTAAAGTTCACTTCTCGGGCGAAGACCAGACCCAGGGTCGCAACGTAAAACACGGCGAGGCCCGCCAACTCCCGTGTAATGTTGAGCCCGAGAACAATCCCCACAAGCGCCTGCGACGCCAATTGACAGGGCCAAAACACAAACCGTATTCCGGGGAACTTCGCGGCGTCGACGGGAGACTTGCACTCAAGCCACAGCCAGGCCGCGACCCCAACCAGGAGGAGCGTGTACAGCCAGCCGTCGAGACGGCTCTTGCGCCGGTTGATCTCGAGCACGCCGGCAAGATTCTGATAGCCGCCAAGGCAGAAGAATATCGCGCTAGCCAGCAGGCGCTCATGGACCGTATAGTGCGGCTGCCAGGGGATTCCCCGGGTGATCCACGGATTTGCAAAGGGATGCAGGGCCGTGGCGACGTGATTCAGCATCACGGTCTGGCACCAGAATGCCATACTGAGCCCGCCGATCAATATCCTCGGCAGGCGGGCCGCGAGGATCGTGCGGCTCGATATAGGCGCCGGAAACAGGTATGCAAAATCCGCAGGTGTGAAGAACAGCAGGGAATCCATGAACCCGGAGCCGACGACCATACTGCTGATCGCGCAGAAGAGCAGGAACAAGCCAGCGTCGACCATGACCGGAGGGACCGGAGCGTCCGGAGCATTGTTGCGGCTCGTGTGTAGAAACGGAACCGCTCCGAGAACCCAGCCGTAGCCGAAGGCGATTACCACCAGAAAGCAGGCCGCCAGCAGATTGACAGGGTTTGAGAATACCTGCTTGATCTTGTTGACAAGCTGCCACCACCATAGTTTTAGAATCGCGGACATGGTCAGCTCCTATCGGTAAGAGTCAGAAACATGTCTTCGAGGGTCGCCCCGGCCCCTCCCCCGCCCTGCATGATGCCGCGCAAATCTTCCAACGCTCCCTCGGCGACCACGGTGCCGTGGTCCATAATCACCATGCGGTCGCAGAAACGCTCGGCCACCTCGAGCTGGTGGGTCGACATCAATACAGCCGCCCCTTCCGCGCGCTTTGACCGGAGGATGTCCTTCATCTCCCGCGCGCCCTTAGGATCGAGGCCGATCATCGGCTCGTCGAAGCAGTAAATCCGCGCGCGGTGGATCAGCGCGCAGGCGCAGGCCAGCTTCTGCTTCATGCCCTTGGACAGCGACGCCGAAAGGGCGTTGCGCTTGTCCCAGAGGTCCAGCCTCGTCAGGATCTCCTCCGCGCGGGACAGTTCATCCTCGGCGCCGTAGGCGGCGGCGACAAACCGCAGATGCTCCATGACAGTCAACAGGTCGTAGGCCGCCGGAACCTCCGGCACAAAGGCCAGCTCCCGCTTCGCGTCCCTGGTCTGCCGCACGATGTCGAAGCCGTTCAACGTAATGTGGCCGCCGTTAGGCCGAAGAAGCGACGCAATGCACCGAATCGCGGTCGTTTTTCCGGCGCCATTGGGACCCAGAAGTCCGACGATTTCCCCGGCGTGCACGTCGAACGTAAGATCGTTTACCGCAGTCAGCGCCCCGAACCGCTTGGTCAGGTGGTCGACATGAAGCAGTACTGGGCCGACCACATGGCCGGTGTCAGCGGTAATCGGCCCGGCCGCAAGGGCGCTTGTTCGATTTGTTATCGCCGCAGCCACTGTCGTCGCGTCCCCTATGCGAATTCGTGGGCTGTCCGGCAGAATGTCATCCAGACAACTTTGGTTCAATCCGTTTTCGTTCAATCCCGAGGCAGCGATCACTCCACTGCGAGACAGGGGTTTTGGTGAGATGTCCGGTCCCACTCCCTTTGGGAAGGGGTTAGGAGTTGGTTCCTTCTCGGCCCATGTACCCGACAGGTCATCTGGTTCGGCCGACATATGGCGATACAGGCAGATATTGTAGACGATCTGGATCAGGCCGGCTATCGCCGCCCAGAAAACCATGATCTTCGCCGTCAACGCGACCTGTGTGGCCGGGTCGATCCCGCCGGTGTTAGGGTTATTCGCCCGGCTCTTGATGATCCAGGCCTCCAGTGCCGCGGCATAGGCCGGATCATTCTGAAGGCTGACCTGAAACGCAATGCCGAGGATAGTGAGCGTAAAGGCCGCGGCAGCGGTATATGCGAGCGCCTCGCGGCCCCACGACCGCGCCGTCAGTACACCGATCGACGCGGCCATGTACGCAAACGTAGTCACCGTCGAGGCGACAAACAAAATGAGATAGAACGTCGACTTGCTTCCGTAGAGCGGCAGTGTTTTGGGTAACGAAACCGCCGTAATCACGGTTAGCAAGAGCATCAGCACCGCCAGCACCAGTGTTGCGACAGCCCACGCGTGAGTTTTCGGAGCGATCTCCGGGGGCGAACTCTTCAAGAACTTCTCCTACCCGGCGAAGCCGGCCAAATCGTACGCACTTCGCATCTAAATGAGTCGCTTATCGTCTAACGAACTGCCCCGGCCGACGCTCCCTGCATGAGGTTCTGCATCGTCGTCGCCGTGTACCCGTCCGGAATCGCGAACACCGAATCCAGCACAGGGTTCGTGTTGATCCCGGTCGCCTCCTGCTTGACCATCATCCCGTCCAACATCGGGCTGCTCGATGTCATCGTGGTCTCAATCAAGATCGGTACTCCGTTTACAGAATTCGTACCGAGCCCCGCCTGCATGGAAAGGGCCGAGAATATCCTCGGGTCCACGGGAAGATCCTGCGCCGCCAGGATGTTCATATGCATTACCACAGAACCCACCTGTGGCATCGGCATGGTCATTGTCGCGGTGTAGTGGCGGCATTTGTGGCCCAGGAATGTTGTCGAGCGCCCCGTGTCCACGACCTTATACTGCATGTTCGGCATGCCCCCTGGCGCCCCCGATGACGCCATCGCTGCCGCAATCTCCCTCTTCACCATGTCCGGATCGATCGGAGTCGTGACGTATGTGTGGGTGCTCGGAAGAAGGATCGTCATGGTTTGCGCCCCCGCATCCATGATCATACTCATAAAACTCCCCGTGTTAACACGGCTCTTGAGGCCGCTGATGTACGTTGTCGACGTCATCATGCCGGACATTTTGGCATCCATCGCCGCTCGCTGCTGCGGGTTCATCCTCGCTTCCATTTGCGTAAGCTGCGGGCTGTTCATGGTCGTGTGGACAATCACGGTTGCGTCCGCGATCGCGGGCACGACGTTTGCTACGTACAAAGCCGCCGCCGCCCAGAGTGTCGATGCCAATTTCGTGTTCATTTGTTTTTCCCTCCCAGGAAATTAGTTCGATGTACATCCGGTTATGGCCCGAAACCCCAAAAAGCGATCAGTGCACATGCCTATCGATGCCGATTCCATTCCAGCGCCAGCGGCGCGAGCATGATCCGTCCAGATGGTGGCCGTCGAGCGGACCAGTTAGCTTAGCCTCGTACCGACCAGGGTGACGCTGCGCATGGCAGCCCACGCCTCCATTCGCGGGTCGACGTGGAATCGCTGTGAAACGTCCTGTTTTCTAAGCCGCCGGATTCCGGTATCTTTGTAGGGGCTCGAGTAGGGCGCAATGCTGCCATGCTTGACGCACAAGCCTCCTCGCGCGCCCGAAGCGAGCCCGCGCCCTCGAACAACCTCCCCGCTTCGAGCAAGCGTTCGTCTCGGACGCTCGCTCGAACGGCGATTAGTCATCAGGAATCTTCGATCCACCCGCTTATGGATGAAAATCGTGAGTTGTCCGTAGGACATTCTCCCTGGCAGCCCACGAATTCATTCGTGGGGCGACTGGCAGCCCACGAACTCGTCCGTAGGTTGTCCGTAGGACATTCTCTCTGGCAGCCCACGAATTCATTCGTGGGTCGACGTGGAATCGATGTGAAACGTCCTATTCTCTCAGAAGTATCACAGTAAGATGCCGGCTAAATGAACCAGTACGCACCGGACGTAACGCGGGAGTCCCTCTGGGGTGTACTTGACGGATATCGAGTGCTTGAGAGGTTGAACACGGCAAATCGGGCTACGGGGGCGCGCATCTCGCCGAGTACGTCGTTGCCATAAACGCCGCCTCCCACGCCGTAAGCGTCTGCTCGCCTGACGCCCCCGCTGCCTGTATTCTACCAGGTCGCGGGCTGCGTATCCCAAACTAATTTCAACCGGCAAAGGAGAAGATCGGAGACGGCCGCGGACGACCATCCCATCACGAACGACACTTACCTTACTCTAAACTCTTGACGTAACGACATTCACAGTTTGTAATTTGTGTTAGCGCATGACGAGATCCTTCGCACGGCGCGTCCGTCTGAGCTCAGCCGCTGTATATCTTGATACCGCTGATTTCCACACCATTTACGCCGATAAATGTGATCCGGAGATAACACGTACCGGTTGAGAGCGACGCCTTCGGTGTCACTGTAACGTGGAGCGGGCGGTCACCCGTAGCCGGCACAGGATCAGTCATGTCCACCACAACCGACATCCACACGCTGCCATCCGTCGAGGATTCGACCAGAACCTGGTTTGCAGTCTCGGCGTAGTACATGTCAAAGGCGAACTTCTCTGCTCCGGGCACGTTGTACGTTACGCTGCCGGCCGTTGTGCTATGACATTGGATGCATTTCCGTCCGTCGCACTCGCCATCGAGCGCAACGGTATCCGAATGACTCGCCGTCCTTGACCAGTCCGTTAACGTATCCTCGAACACGACACCCGCCCGCGCGGGAGGAGCTGAAGCGTCAACGGCGCCAGGCTGATCCGCGGTCCACGTCACGCCGGCGACGCCGGGCTGCGCAGGAGTTGACGGAATTCCAGCGACGCCAGGCGGCCCCGAACCCACCGTAACGCCCCCGGCACCCGGCTGCGCCGCACTTGACGTAATGCTTGCAGCACTGGGCTGCACCGAACTCGACGATATGCCGGCAGCGGGCTGCGTTGAGTTTGCAGCGAGTTGGGGTCCCGGGCGGCCCGTGGCGCCATAGGCAACACGTACAAAGGCCAATGCGGGACTGGCCATGGAACCGGGCAGGCCAACCAGATGGATACGGATATAGTTGGAGTTCCCTGGGAGACTTCTGGCCGGCGCCCACACAGACGCAAAGTGCCCCCCTGCTCCGTACGGTACCGGGGGGGTATTCACCAGCCTGACGGGCTCCCATGTTTGGCCGTCGGGCGAACAATCGACAGAGACCTGGCCCGCAAGATCCCCGCTAAAGAATGTCGTGAAGGCGAACACAACGGTCCCCGGGAGGTTATAGACGACGCTGCCTGCATCGGCTGTCGTACGCTCCACGCAGTTATCCAACCCGTCAAACCGGGTGAGTTGAAGATTATCCGTATGGCTATCCGCCTGCCCCCAATCGTCGAACGGATCGGTCATCATTACGGCGCCTCTGATCGGGGTGACGGAAACGATTTCCTTGCCGAGGGGCGTGCCGTCGCTCGTCAGGCCAACCAGCTTGTAGCGATACTCCTGCTCCGCCTTGAGTCCGGTGTCGACGCAATAATCCGAGGTCGTAACCGAGTTGATGGGCTTGAACGTTGCGCCCTCGTCATCGCTCCGCTCTATGACATAATGGTCGGCCGATTGGATGGGGAGCCACTGTATCGCCGCGGAATCGCTCGCCGCGAGCGCGGTCAGGCCGCCGGGAATCGACATCGAGGATACGTCGACACTCGGGCGAACCCGGGCGGGCGGCGTGGCTGGCTGCTCGCGCGCCACCGGCGACGGAATCTCCACCACTCCAGCCGGCGCATCGGACTCGGAGTTGCCTGGTACCACGAGGCCGGCGTTGTCGGCGTTGTACGTGATCGTAATCTGCGACAACTGCGGCGTCCATATAAACGGACCATCGGCGTTCACTCCGGAGACCCCGGGCCCGACAGTAAGCCGAAGGTAGTTGGCTCCCTGCGGAAGAGCCGACTTGGGGACGACAATACGCGACCAGAACAACGGAATATTGGGGACCCCCGCGCGCGTAAGATTGAAGGTGATCTCCGTTGATGGAGATGTCGAAGGTCCCGAACTATCAAAACCGTTTCCAGTATCTCCACTCGGTTGCGGTGTCCAGTGGGTACCGTCCGGCGATAACTCGACCAACACCGGAGGTTCGTTAAGACCGTAATTGTGCAAGAACACGCGGTAATCGCGGATGTTGGTGAGATGATAACAAATGGATGCCGCTTCGGCGTCCGTTCGGACCAACCGCGACTGGGCCCCTTGAAAGTACTGCGGATTGTCTGTAACGATCCTCCAGTTCCCGGTGTGCGAGTCCATTTTGGAATAGTCTTCAAACGTGTCGGTGAGGACGGCTGCGTGTGAGGGCGCAGCGAACAGGATCGCGGCCAAAACAGCTATTATCGCGTAGACACAGGCGATTTCTCGGACCATGGACCAGCTTGCATCCCTCTTCAACGTCGTCACTCCCATTCTCTATATTTTTCATTAAATATCGACGTTTTAGTCAGGTCAATCCGATGCACGTTAAGCCTTTTCTTGCTCCATCTATGCTAATTATACCGCACTTAAGCGTATTACTTGGCAGGCGACCATTTTGACGAATACCGCACCGGAATACAGGAAGTTTCAAACGCAATCTGTACGCATAAGTGTAGTATTTCCAGGATTAATCTTACGCGGTACGATCACACACTTGGAAATCACAGCCCGTCCGATCGCCATATGGTGACGGCGGACTTCCCACGCATGCTGTACCCCGCAATAAAACATGCTCCCAGCAACAAGAACGCGCCCCTCCTCCGCTATGGAAGAGGGGCGCGTCCCGCTTTAATCTAAGTTACGAGGTCCTAGAACCTCGGTCCTGATTCCTAGTAGACGGCAATGCCGCTGCACTTGGCCTGGTCGACACTGGCGGTGAAGC
>JBKQWH010000155.1:0-5580 GCA_052139635.1 Capsulimonadaceae bacterium | reverse complement strand
ACCGGGCCGGCGGGCACACAAGCGATACTGGTCGGCACAAATAATGCCCTCCACTACCAATCCATCCAGGTCGGCGACGATAACGGCCAGGAAATCCAGGTTTTGTCCGGCCTCACGACGAGCGATTCGGTCGTCAGCGCCCCCTCGAGCGCATTGACCGAGGGCGAGGTCGTCCACGCGGCGCGAACCACGGGCAACCAGGCCGGGACGGGTGGTCCTCACCGGCGTGGGTAGGCAGCACGGTATCCGTATCACTGTGTCCCACCGGCGGGAATCCATAATAGTGTCCAAATTCCGTCAAATCCGCAATATCGCGGATGCGCGCTTTGGCGTTGTGCTGTAGAGTAGAGGGATCGTCCAGGACCGGGAGGAGCGACATTATGCGAAATTTCAAGACTTACGAACAGGGTGACGACGCCCACATCGAGACGACTGCCCGAGGCGCGGAGGTGCTGCGGACCCCCCTGCTCAACAGGGGCTCGGCGTTCACCGACGAGGAACGCGCGGCGCTCGGGTTGACCGGACTTCTGCCGCCTTCCGTCAAGCAACAGGACGGGCAGGCAGAGCGTGTTTACGCCCAGTACCAGCGCCAGCCCGACGACCTCAGCAAGTATATCTATCTCAACGCCCTCCACAACCGCAACGAGGTCCTGTTTTACCGATTGATTGCCGACCACCTGCAGGAGATGCTGCCGATCGTCTATACGCCGACGGTCGGCACCGCCATCGAGCAGTACAGCCACGAATATCGAAATCCGAGGGGGGTATACCTCTCGATTGACCATCCTCAGCAGATTGCCCAGGCGTTCCGCAACTTCGGGGCCGGTCCCGACGATATCGACCTGATCGTGGCCACCGACGGTGAGGAGATACTGGGGATCGGCGACTGGGGGGTAGGGGGCATCGACATCGCCATCGGCAAGCTGGCCGTCTACACTGCCGCGGCCGGAATTGATCCTGCCCGTGTGATGCCCGTGGTGCTCGACACAGGGACGAATCGGCAATCATTGCTCGACGATCCACTCTACATTGGTAACCGGCACCCGCGCGTGCGCGGCGAAGAGTACGACGCCTTTATCGACACGTATGTCAAGACCGCCATGCGCTGCTTCCCCGGTGCTCTGCTGCACTGGGAAGACTTCGGCGCGTCGAACGGCCGCCGCATCGTCGAGCGCTACCGTGACACGGTCTGCACGTTTAACGACGATATCCAGGGCACAGGCAGCGTGGTCATGGCCGCAGTCAACGCGGCTATGCGCATCACCGGAGGACGCCTCGCTGACCAGCGGATCATCATCTTTGGCGCGGGAAGCGCGGGAATCGGGATTGCCGACCATCTGGGCTCATCGATGCGGCGGGACGGGCTCTCGCCCGCTGAGACTCTCGCGCGATTCTGGTGCTTCGGCCGGCGCGGCCTCTTGACGCAGTCCATGGCCGCGGCGATGCGCGACTTCCAGGTGCCTTATGCGCGGCCCGAATCCGAAGTCGAGAGTTGGAAACGAGATGCCGGCGGGTCGATCGGGCTGGCCGAGACGGTGCGACAACTACGGCCGACCATTCTGATCGGCACGTCGACAACTCCAGGCGCCTTTACCGAGGAGATCGTTCGGACAATGGCCGAGGGCGTCGACCGGCCTATCATCATGCCGCTGTCCAACCCCACGACCCTCGCCGAGGCGGTCCCGGTCGATCTGATCGCGTGGACCGGCGGGCGAGGGCTCATCGCAACCGGCAGCCCGTTCGCCCCGGTGACGTATAACGGCTTGACCTACCCGATTGCCCAGGCGAATAACGCGCTCGTCTTCCCAGGGCTTGGTCTCGGAGCCATCGTCGCGCGGGCCAGGCGAATGAGCGTCGGCATGTTTGCCGCCTCCGCGGCGGCGGTTGCGGAACAAACCGACGCCGCCGCCGAGCCACCGTCGCTTCTCCCGGCTGTCCGGGATCTTCGCGCCATCTCCCATCACGTCGCCGTCGCGGTTGTGAAGGCCGCCATGGCGGAAGGTCTCGCCCAGGCCCCCACGGACAATCCCGACCACACGGTTCGCCAGGCCATGTGGCGCCCATGCTATCGTCCGATCGTTGCGGTGTAGGATATGCGTTGAACAGACCGCCCCGCGCTGGCGATTATATGTGTTCCTCGATGCGTCCCGGATAGCCGCGACCGCGCGGTCGACGCGCTCTTGCGTCCGGCCGCTGACGACCACCGACGCCCCCTCGCGGGCCAGTGCCAGGGCCGCCGCGTACCCAATCCCGGCGGTGGAACCACTCACAAAGGCTTTCTTTCCGCCTATTCCCAGGTCCATAATAGTCCTCCGATCTGGAAAACCGGCCGGCGAGGCCGCTGGTTCCCCGACCGGGCACCGCCCTGATGCCAGGTTTACAGTCGCCGCCTCGGTCCGTATGACCTTTCCAACCAATCAGACCAGTCCGGCGGGACAGACGTGCTTCACGCTCTGGCAACCACGCTGTGGTACAATGTCCTCCATGTCGGGCACATCATTTTCCGTACATGCTCTTGCTAGCGGGTCATCGGGAAACAGCACGCTTGTCATGGCAGGTTCGGTCGCGATCCTGATCGATGCCGGGCTGACAGCCAAGGCCCTTGTTGCCGGGCTCGCGGGTGCCGGGCTGACGCCGTCGAGTCTGGCTGGTATCGTCGTGACCCATGAGCACGGGGACCATGCTATGAGCGCGCACGCGCTCTCGCGACGGTGGGGCGTGCCGATACTCGCAAATCGGGCGACGCTGGCGTGCCTCTACGAAGGCAATGTCGAGACCCCGCATGTCGAGATCGACGTCGGGGAGGCATGGGAAGCGGGCGACCTGCGTGTGGAGACCTTTCCCGTGCCGCATGATGCCGCCGATCCGGTTGGCGTCGCCGTCTTCCACAAGGCGCTCGGGCAGAAGGTAGTGCATATCACCGACGCGGGGCACGTGACAGCGGACATGCGCCGAGCCGTCCGGGGCGCCCACCTCCTGGTCCTCGAGGCCAACCACGACGTCCATCGGCTGCAGCGGTCCCTCTATCCGGGCGCTCTCAAGCAGCGGATTCTGGGGGACCGCGGCCACCTCTCGAACGAGGCCGCCGTGGGCCTTGTGTGCGAGCACGCCCTCGCTCACGGCCCGTGCACCGTGTGGCTGGCGCACCTTTCCAAGGAAAACAACACGCCGAAACTGGCGCTCGGCTATGCCCGCGCCACGGTCGCCGTCGAGACCGGCTGCCCGGTCGTTCTCGACGTCGCCCGGCGCGACCGCCCGTCCGCGCGGTGGTCGCCGGGGGCACGGCCGGTGCAGTTGAACCTATTCTAGGAAGTGAATCGTGGTTAGTGACTAGTGAATAGTCGTTAGCCCACGATCCACTATTCACTTCGGGAGGATTCGCGTGGATCACGAACGACAGCGGTTAGCGGAGTCGCATCAGTCCTGGCAGGAGCGTGACTGGAAGCGATGGGGCCCCTACCTTGCCGAGCGCGCATGGGGGACAGTCCGCGAGGACTACAGCGATAATGGCGATTCCTGGAATTACGTTTCACACGACGCGGCCAGATCGCGCGCCTACCGGTGGAGCGAGGACGGGCTTGCCGGCATCTGCGACCGGCGCCAGCGCCTGTGTTTTGCGCTGGCGCTCTGGAACGGGCGCGACCCCATCCTCAAGGAGCGGCCGTTCGGCCTGACCGGACCCGAGGGTAACCACGGCGAGGACGTAAAGGAGTACTTCTACTACGTCGACAATACTCCCACCCACTCCTACATGAAGTACACCTACAAGTACCCGCATGCCGAGTTTCCCTACGCCGACCTCGTGGAGACCAACCGGCGGAGGGGCAGGCATGACGCGGAATACGAGTTGATCGACACAGGCGTTTTCGACGACGACCGTTACTGGGATATCGTCGTGGAGTATGCCAAGGGAGGTCCGGACGACGTCCTCATCCGCATCACAGCCGCTAACCGCGGGCCGGAGGCGGCCACGCTGGACGTTATTCCGACGGTTTGGTTCCGCAACTCCTGGGCCTGGGGATACCCGGCCGTGAAGGGACAATTGTCGGTGTCTCCGGATGATCCCGACGCGAGCCAGCATCCGAACGGGCACCCGGTCTGCGGGATATCCGCCAGACACAAGGAACTGGGCGTGATGCGCCTCACCTGTGAGGGAGCCCCGGAACTTCTCTTCACCGACAATGAGACGAACTTCGTGCGTCTGGACGGTGTCGTGAGGAACCCGACTCAGTATGTCAAGGATGGATTTCACGAGTACATTGTCCGCGGAAACCGGGAAGCGGTCAATCCCGCGATGACCGGAACCAAGGCTGCGGCACGCTACCACGTCACAGTCGACGCCGGGGCGGAAGCGGTGATCCGGCTGCGGCTGTCAGAGCGACGTCCGGCAGAGTCTTTCAGCGCCGGCTTCGATCACCTCTTTGAGACCCGTATCGCGGAGGCCGACGCGTTCTATGCGGAAATTGGCTCGCCGGAACTTTCCGACGACGCGCGGCTGGTGCTGCGCCAGGCTTTTGCCGGCATGCTCTGGTCGAAGCAGTTTTACAAGTACGACATCAATCGCTGGCTCAAGGGCGACCCGGCGTTCGCGCCGTCGCCCGCGGCCCGGCGGAAAGGCCGCAACGCCGATTGGAGTCATCTGAATGCGTCGGACATTATCTCGATGCCGGACTGCTGGGAATATCCCTGGTTCGCAGCATGGGACCTGGCCTTCCACTGCATTCCCTTCGCGATGATCGATTCGCAGTTCGCCAAGGAACAACTCCTACTGCTCTGTCGGGAGTGGTATATGCACCCGAACGGGCAGTTGCCGGCATACGAATACGCCTTCGGAGATGTCAATCCGCCGGTGCAAGCCTGGGCATCCCTGCGTGTCTTCCAGATCGAGCGGCGGATTCGCGGCGGCGACGGGGATTACGAGTTTCTCCACAAGATGTTCCACAAACTCTTGCTGAACTTCACCTGGTGGGTGAACCGCAAGGACACGGAGGGCAATAACATCTTCCAGGGGGGATTCCTCGGCCTCGACAACATCGGCATCTTCGACCGCAGCGCCCCACTGCCGACGGGCGGCTTCCTCGAACAGTCCGACGGCACAAGCTGGATGGCCATGTTCTGTCTTTTCGATCAAACGCCGGATTTTGACAAATAAAGACTGCACTCCCTCGGGCAATCTTAAAATCAGTCAAAATTTGGATAATTTCTTCCCGGATGAAACGCTCCTCTTTTCCGGAGTTGACTTTTTCCCAAGTGAACCCATTAAATTCAATGCTGTCAAGATCCCGCTTTTCCCAAACCTCCCAGGGCTGCTTCACAACTGCTTGATAGGAGAACTTCTCCTCCCCTGTCGCAGGATCGACAATTTTAAAAGCGATCTCCAAAATCCGATGAAAAAAAGGATCAAGGCCTGTGGTCTCCGTATCTAAAAAAATCGCCAGCATACTTTACTCAGTTTCGAATAAAAAGGGGTGAGGTATAACAAAAACAAGGACGAGATTCAATAACTATTTTATACCCGAACAACTTCTATATAATTGAAAGATCGGATATGGCTATTGTGTTAAAAAATGTTAGAAAGTC
>JBKQWH010000154.1:0-11302 GCA_052139635.1 Capsulimonadaceae bacterium | reverse complement strand
TATAAACACCGGCTTGACGAACGGCACGTCATACTATTACAAGCTGGCCGGGGTGAGTTCGAGCGCCACGTCAACGCAGTCGAGTGAGGTCAGCGCCACACCGGTGGCCGCGCCGGCCGCACCTTCGTCGCTGTCGGCCGCCGCCGCACAATCCCAGGTGGTCTTGAGCTGGACGGCTTCAACCAATGCATCGTCCTACAACGTCTACCGCGGGACCGCTTCGGGCGGGGAAAGCAGCACGCCGGTGGCGACCGGAATCTCTGGGCTGGCCTATACGGACACGGGCCTCGTGGATAACGGAACCGAATACTACTATAAGGTGAAAGCCGTCGATGCCGGCGGAACGAGCGGATATTCGCCCGAGGCCGACGCTATACCGATGATCGCGGCGGAACGGGAGCCCACTGGAACCCTCATTGAAGGCGCCGACGGGTGGTTGTACGGAACGTCCGGCGCAGGCGGGGTATCCGGCTCAGGCACCCTATTCAAGTTCAATCCGGTTACGCTTGCCTCGAGCCTGTTGTATGGGTTCAGTGCGGTCAATCCGAACAACAGTCCCGCCACGAACGCCGACGGTTCCGACGTTATCGCCGGTTTGACCCTCGGACCCGACGGCAACTATTATGGAACCGCCGGTGAAGGCGGCGTGAACGGCTACGGGACACTGTATAGATTTGCGCCGAATGGTACGTTTACCACGCTGTACTCATTTGGCGGCGGCGCCACGAGTTTCCCGTCCGGCGGTGTTGTCTTCGATCCGGCGGGTGCCTTGTATGGGACAACGTACGGCTTTTCCGGGACGCAGTCCGGCACGGTGTATGAGTACAATGGCGGGATCATGTCGACGCTGCTTACGTTTGACGCCACCGACGGCGGAAGTCCCTACGACTCCCTGTGCGCCGGAAACGACGGCAACTTTTACGGCACAACGTACAGCGGCGGGACGGTCTCGACACCGGGCATCGGCACGATATTCCGCATTTCTCCGGCCGGCCAGTTCTCCGATGTTGCCGAGATGGAACCGGCAACCGCCAATCCCTGGGCGCCGCTCGCGCAGGCACCGGATGGCCTTTTCTACGGCACATCAACCGGGAGCGCGTTTGGCAATGGCGGGGCGGTGTTCAGCGTGACGTCGGGCGGACAGATCACCGTTCTGCACGCGTTCGATGCCGGCGGCGACGGAAGCTTCCCGATTTCCGGCGTCATCATAACCTCCGACGGAAGCATCTACGGCACGACGTACGAAGGGGGAGCGGACGACTATGGTATTCTCTGGAAGATCGATCCCTACGGCAACTACTACATCCTGCACTCCTTTACCGGAACCATTCCCGGCGACGCGCAGGACAGCGATGGCAGCGGACCCTGGGCCGGCTTGATGCTCGCGAGCGACGGCAACCTCTACGGCACCACGGTGGGGGGAGGCGCCATGAACGCCGGCACTGTGTTCCGGCTCTCGCCGTCGACCGGGGCGTATTCCGTACTGTGGTCGATGTCCAGCCCGCTTCCGTCGCCGCCGGACTTCGCCGCAACCGTCAGTTCTGCCACATCGGTGACGCTCAGTTGGGGCCTTGTGGCCGGCGCGGAAAGCTACAACATCTATCGGAGCACGGCGTCCGGCGGGCCGTTCGCGGGCATCGGCAGCACCACCGCCGCAACGTGGGTCGATTCGACCGTAACTGCCGGCGTCACCTACTACTACGACGCTACCGCCGTCGTGGAAGGCTGGAACAGCCCATCGACCCCTGTCCTCAGCGTCACCCCGGGATCGCAGGCGGCCGGCCCCAGTCCGTTGACAGCGACACCCGGGTCGACGACGGTCGCCCTGGCATGGACGGCCGTCACGGGGGCCTCGACGTACACCGTGCTTCAGTCGACGACCAGCGGCGGCCCTTACACGCCCATTGTTACTGTCAACGCTCCCACCGTGACGTACACCAATACTGGCTTGACGAACGGATCTACTTACTATTACATTGCCTATGCGACCACCGGAAATGGGCCGACCCTGAACTCCAACCAGGCGTCGGCCACCCCGGATTCGCCCGGGCCGGCCAATCTGACAGCGACACCGGGCAACACGATCGTTTCGCTGTCCTGGGGCGCCGTCACACCGGTCACCAACTACAACCTCAAGCGTTCCGCGAGTAATACGGGCCCGTGGGTCACACTGGCGTCGCCGACCACCACGACCTACGCGGACACGTCCGTTGCGAACGGCAACACCTATTATTACTGCGTGAGCGCCGTGAACAACTCCGGGCAGACTGCCAATTCGAACATTGCGTCCGCCGCTCCGGTCGCGCCGCCCGGCAACCCGTGGGATCTCACCGGTACGGTCGGCGGCACATCCGTGTCGCTAACGTGGTGGCCGCCGGACTACGCGACCAGCTTCGACGTGTATCGCTCGACAACATCGGGTTCCGGGTACGCGCTGGTCGGCACGACGCCGGCTCCCGCCCCGTGGTCAGGCGTCAACCCAACCTACGTCGATAATACGGGTCAATACGCCACCACCTTCTACTATGTGGTCGCCGGAGTGAACGCGGGTGGAACGAGCACATACTCGAATCAGCTCTCGATCACGACACCGGGCGCGCCCGCGCCGCCCATCCCGATCGAGTGCGGCGAGACGCTCACCGGATCGCTCACCAGCGCCGACTCCTATTCGGAGGACCTGACCACGCCCGCGTACGAAGTGCTCTACAACTTCAACTCGACGATGGGCGGGGCGATTACCGTCACGGAGTCGTCACCGGACATCTTTGCCGACGTCTTCCTGCACAATCCGGGTGGATCGGTCGTCGATCAGGCCGAGGCGGCCGCAATGCCGGGCACGGCCTCTTTTACCTACATACTCAACGGAACCGGCTCCTATACGATCGACGCCACCGAGGCCGCTCTTGCCGCGGGATCCTACCAGATCTCGCTGGCCTGCAATATCTCGCCGCAAAACCTCGTCGCGAATCCGGGCAATACCACGATCGGCCTGGTTTGGAGCGGATTCGCAGGCGCAACCAGCTACAACGTCTACCGCAGCCTCAACGCCGGGGCGGAAGGGTCGACGCCTTACGCGACCGGCATCACGGCCGCGTCTTTCACCGACACCGGATTAACCAATCGCACGCTTTACTTCTACCAGGTGACCGCGGTCACGAGCAGCGGCGAGACGGCGCGATCGAACGAGGCGAGCGGGACCCCGGTTGCTCCCGGTCAGGCGATCTACCAGATGAACTGCGGCGGCCCGGCCGTACCTCCGTTTGCGGCCGATCCGAATGCCGCCGACGACCAATGGTATAATCCGGTTACGGTCGACACGACCGGCATTACCAATCCCGCGCCGGCAGCCGTCTACCAGACCGCTGCAACCGGGTTGTTCACTTTTGCCGGACTGGTTCCGAACGCGTTCTACACGCTGCGCCTTCATTTCGTGGACTATTCCGCGCTGGCCGGCAGTGTATTGCTGAATGTGACGTACAACGGGGCGACCATCCTGGGCCAGTATGATCCCGCAGTTGCTGTCAACGAGGTTCCCGACAAGGCGAGCCTGGTGCAGTTGAACGTCCCGGCTGATGCGGACGGTAACGCGGCCATCAACGTCATCAGTCTGTCCGGATCGGTTCCCGGAATCAGCGCGATTGAGGTTCTCTCCGGTCCTTCGGTTACCAGCCCGCCGATGGGGGTCTTTCCGCAGCCCGGAAACGGGCAGATAATCCTGTACTGGGAGAACTTTGTCGGTGATGGAACGACATATAACGTCTACCGCTCGACGATATCCGGTGGAGAGGGAAGCACGCCCTACCTCAGCGCCCTTTCCGGACCCAGCGTTACCGATGCGAGTGTAATTAACGGTGTAACCTACTACTATCAGGTCACCGCGGTCGATGCCGAGGGTGAGAGTGCGCGCTCCGCTGAGGTCAGCGCCACGCCGCTGGCAAATGGCGCGGCAATCTATCGGATCAACTGCGGCGGCCCGGCGACACCGCCGTTCAGCTTCGATCAGTATTTCGTGTCCGGTAACTCCTCGATGGTTACGTCGAACGCGATAAACCTGACAAATGTGCCGGACCCCGCGCCAGAGGCCGTTTATCAAACCGCTTCCGTCGACAGCTACCAGTTCCCGGACCTTGCGCCGAACCTCCCGTATACGGTTCGCCTCCACTTCGCGGACTTCCAGAATAGCCTTCCGGGCCAGCGTGTCTTTAGCGTCACGCTGAACGGGGTTACCGTGCTCACCAACTTCGACGTGGTCGCGGCGGCCGGAGGCGCCAACACCGCAGTTGTGGAGCAGTTCAATACGGTCGGCGGGCTGACCGTCGGGTTAAACTCATCCCCGTACATCGGGCCTTCCCAGGAATTCAACGGGACGTTCGTCTACACGGGGATCGCCGAGATCAACGGCATCGAGGTGCTTTCCGGCAACGCGGGACCGTCGGCTACCTACGGACTCGTCGCACACCCGTCGCCCGGTCTGGTGACTCTCACGTGGTCGCCCGTCTTCGGCGCAACGACTTACAATCTCTATCGCGGAACGGCCGCCGGAGGCGAGGGGACCACTCCGTATAAATCGGCGCTTACGACAGCCGGGTTTACCGACACGTCTGTCACGGACGGCGTGGGCTATTACTACACGGTCACTACGGTCAATTCCTACGGCTCGAGCGGCGCGTCGAATGAAGCGTCGGCCACGCCGCTGGCCTCGTCGTTTGGCGTGCCGGTCTATCAGGTGAACTGTGGCGGCCCCGCGGATGCCCCGTTTGTTGCGGATACGGACTTCTCCGTGTTCACGTACCCGCAAACGTCCGTCACGGTCGATTCGATCAACCTGAGCGGGGTGGTGGACCCTGCCCCGGAAGCGGTTTACCAGACGGCGAATGCCACGAATGTCGACGTCGGCGACTGGGTTCTCACCTACACGTTCCCGGATCTCACGCCATCCGCCCTGTATACGGTGCGGCTGCACTTTGCCGAGATCGTTGAGGGGGTGCTGCCGGGAGATCGCGTGTTCGATGTCGTCGCCAATGGGGTAACGGTGTTGTCGAACTTCGACATCTCGGCGGCCTCCGGTGGACCCGACACAGCCATTGTCGAGCAGTTCAGCGTGCCGGCCACGTCATCCGGAACCATCGACCTCGACTTCGACGCCGTGATCGCCGGCGATGCCATGGTGAACGGCATCGAGATCATTCCCGGGGCTTACGCTCCCTCGGCTCCCATCGCGCTTACCGCCCTGGCGGGCAACCAGCAGGTCAGCCTGTACTGGAATGCCGGCTCCGGAAGCGGATTGACCTATAACGTCTACCGCGGCACCGAATCCGGAGGCGAGGAGGGGGGGCCCATTGCGACCGGCCTGACCGCGCCCGCGTTTACGAACACCGGCTTGACCAACGGGGTGACTTACTATTACCAGGTGACCGCGGTCAATTCCGCCGGCGAGGGCGCCCGCTCGCTGGAGGCCTCGGCCACGCCGTTTGCGCCGGTGGGAGTCGGCGACTACCAGATCAACTGCGGCGGCCCGGCCGTGAGCCCGTTCAGCGCCGACGCCTTCTATGCCGGCGGTATCTCCGATGGCGACCAGGTTACGGTGGCGACAACAGGCCTTCTTAATCCCGCGCCGGAGCTTGTCTATACCGACATGCGGGAGTCGTACAGCCCCTTCCAGTACGTGCTGCCGGGGCTTACCGCTGGGGGCGCCTATACGGTCCGCCTGCACTTCGCTCAGGTGGACCAGGTTGTGGCCGGCGTCGACGTGTTCGACGTCTCCATAAATGGGACCCAGGTTCTCTCCAGCTTCGATATCGTTGCGGCCACCGGGAACCTCAACACGGCGCTCGATCAGCAATTCAACGTCTCTGCCGACGGCGCCGGGACAATCACGATCGTGTTCACGCCGATCTCCGGAACGGCGGGCGTGTCCGGCATCGAGGTGATCGCCGGCAGTTCGCAGCCCGCTGTGCCGCTGAACCTGACCACGCTGGCCGGGAACACCCAGGCAACTCTGAAATGGGCGGCCGTTTCCGGCGCAACGTCGTACAACGTGTATCGCGGCACGGCGTCCGGCGGCGAGGGAGCGGTTGCGATTCGAACGGGGATCGCCTCGCCGACCTGGATCGACACCGGGCTCACCAATGGCAGCACCTATTTCTACCAGGTGACGGCGGTCGACGCCGTGGGCGAGGGCGGCCGGTCGAACGAGGCCCAGGCGACGCCAATCCCGGGGAACGGCGCCCCCGTCTACCAGATCGACTGCGGCGGTTATGGCGCGCCTCCCTACGGCCCGGACGAGTACTTCACCGGCGGGGAGCCGCCGTTCTACGCCGATTGGTTCTACGTGATCCCGGGGACTGTGTTCAACACCGCCCTCGACGTCAGCCCGGCGCCCCAGGCGGTATACGACACCGAGCGAGGCGTGGAGGCCG
This sequence comes from Capsulimonadaceae bacterium, assembly GCA_052139635.1. Taxonomy (GTDB): domain Bacteria; phylum Armatimonadota; class Armatimonadia; order Armatimonadales; family Capsulimonadaceae; genus JBKQWH01. The sequence continues at coordinate 4,883 of JBKQWH010000154.1, read as the reverse complement.
GCGGTTCGTCCCTGGTTTATACCTTCCCGAATCTCGCGCCCGGGGCCGCGTACACCGTTCGGCTGCATTTCATTCAGTACGACCTGAGTCCGGTCTATACCTTCGATGTGGCGATTAACGGCACGACCGTGTTGCTCGGCTTCAACATCGAGACGGCGGCGGGCGGAGTCAGCAACGCCGTGTCCGAGCAGTTCACCACGGTTGCAACGAGCAACGGCGCCATCGTCGTCTCATTCGACGCCGGCGCGCAGGTGGCGGGGATCGAGGTCCTGCAAGGGCCCCTCCCGCCGTCTCCTCCCGCGAATGTGCAGGCGACCGCGACCAGCGGCTCTGTGTACCTGTCGTGGAACACCGAGGCGATCGCGACATCGTACAACGTCTACCGCGCGACGGCCTCCGGCGGCGAAGGCGCGATCCCGTACGCCGCGAACGTCCAGTCACCGTGGTACGCGGACACGTCTGTCACGAACGGCAATGTCTATTACTACCAGGTGACCGCGGTCGACCAGTACGGCGAAAGCGCACGGTCGCCGGAGGTCTCGGGATCGCCGGAGGGATTCCTGCTCAGCCTGACCCCGGCTACGGTGACCGTCAGCGAGAGCGCCGTGGGGCCGACCCCGGTATTGGCCCAGGTGAACGGATCGGGGCATTTCAACGGCATCGTCACGCTCACTCTCACAGGCCTGCCGTCTCCCGCCACGGGAGTGTTCTATCCCGGCGTCGTGACGCTGGCGGACCTGGTCTACCCGTGGTCTACGGTCGTTCCGATTCCGTATTCGTCGCCGCAGGGGGACACGAATCTCTATCTTACGGCGCCGTCCGGCACGGCGCTTGGGACCTATAACGTCCTGGTGACCGGGACATCCGGACAGCTAACGGCCACCGCGCCACTCAGCGTCACGATCGGACCATAGCACCTTCCCGGTGGGGGGTGCGCGCGGCGGGTATTGGACAGGGCAACTTGACGACGTTAATGAGGATAACTTCATGCAGATAACGACGACGAAGAAGACAACCGGCCTGGGGTTAACTGCCCGAGCCATCTCGTTTGCGATGGCCTGCGCCTTCGTTTGGACCTTCTGCCTGGCGCCGGCCGCGGCCGCCGCGGCGCCGGCCGTCAAGCAAACGGTCGAGCGCATCGCCGCCGATCGACTGGCCCGTCATCAGGCCGCGATCCGAGCCGCGCGGGTGCAGGCGGCGATGGAGCAGGTGGCGCGCGCGAATTGGGCTCGCTACATGCGAGAAGTCCCGCGCCTCAGTCCACGTCCTCTCTCCGTGCAGTTGCCGCCGCCGGTGAGCCTGCTCGACGACGTTGGACACCTGGCCCGTCCCGGTGGGCCGGCCCAGATCGCCGCCTGGACCGCCGAAGTCAACACGCCGCGCATTGACCGCAACCGCGCGGCGCAGCTCCGGATCTGGCTGGGTGAAGTCAAACTGGCCGTCGATGACCGGGCGCCGGATGCTATTGCCCAATTTCAGGCAGCACAGTCGCTGGCCACAACCCCGGCCGGCAAGGGCCTCGCCGCCTACGACATCGCTGTTGCCCAGTTTCGCGCCGATTCGTTCGCCCTGGCCTTACGGTCTTTCACGGCTCTCCTGGCCCCTACGGCCCCGCACGCCGGCTACGACAGCCGGCGTGTAGCCCTCTGGCTCGCGCATGCCCGAGCGTGTGCCGCTTACCATGAGCATCTTCAGGCTATGGGCGTCCCCCAGTCGGCGACCGACCAGGTGCTCTACTGCTATATCGGCCTCATCTCAACCGGACCGGGCACGGATGATGTCGTTATCAAGGGACTGGACGCTCCCGCCGGCGCGGGACGCACATGGATCAACGACGCGCACACCGACGCGGACACGCTGCATCGGGCGCGGGTTGCGCTCGGAAACGGGAACACATTCCAGAAGATCGCCGACGCCGCATCGGTCCTGGGCAAAACAACCCGCTGTGTCGCCGCAGACGACATGGGGGTCCAGGGTCTGCCCAAGCCTCTCGTGGCCCATGTCGAAAATGACCATTTCGTGATCATCTCGGCCGCCGACGACACCGGCGTGTACTACAACTGCCCGCTCTGCGCGCGGGGCATCCTCCATGTCAACTGGAAGCAGTGGCATGCCATGCTGCCCACCCAGTACCTCTGCTTCGCGAACCGCGGCAGTGCCGACGACCGAATGCTGTCCGAACTGGTCGATCGCAATCCCGCCCGCTCCCTTCCTGTGTCGGCGCCGCCCTCCCGTTTCCAGGGAGTGTCGCTGCGGCGCGCGGCCTCCCTGGGAGTTAAATACTCCGGTCATTACGGTTCCCTTCCCTTTAGGGAGGAGGGGCCAGGGGTAGGTTCCGAGCGGCCTATTCGCCAGAGGGTCGGGGCGACGTCTCTTTCCGCCGCTGCCTTCCACCGCGCCTGCGCGACGCACGGCGGACGGGCGCGCATGATCCGGGACCACGTCGTTCGCATGTTTATCCTCTGGGGTGAGTTCATTCGATGCGGGATGAAAATGGATGGCCAGCACTGCTGTCCCTGCAATGGTTGTCCGAGTGCTGGAAAGCACGTAAATCTTGCGACGGGCGAGGAAGAGTACGACCAGGGCCCGGATCTGGTGGTCTACAATCCGAAAGGCCCGCCCGTGGTGTGGGAGCGTTACTACAACAGTTTGCAGAGCCCCGGCCAGCAGTATGCGTATGGTGATCCGTGGGACCAGTGCGCCGACTTCGGGGTGGGCTGGTCACAGAGCTACAATGTCGGGGTATACGATCCTTCGCCGGGACAGGCGGGCACCAAGTATATCTACAATGCCAATCAATCGCGCGTGTCGTTCATTACGCCGAGCGCCCCGGCAGGCGGAGCGGGAGCGGTGTGCGCCGTGGAGCCGGGGGAACCGATGCAGGTGAACTGGGTTTCGGATAACACGTTGTCCGGCCACTTCGTGATTACGTTTCCAAACCGCGAACAGTGGACCACCAACCCGGCCGGCGCACTCTCAGGCTGCGGCACGGTGTCGAAAATCACGGACCGCAACGGCAACAGTATCCAGTTCAATTACACCAATCCGAACGGCAGCTACACGGGCGATCCTCTCATTAGCTCCATTACAACCTCGGGCGGCACGACCCTGCTCAAGATCACGCGCGCCATGGACGGTTCCGGGGCGATCCAGAATGTGACGGACTGCTATGGCCGGACGATTTACTATCATGTTGGAGCGTATCCCACATACAACGTGGCGGCCGGCTGTCCGCAGGACTATTTCGAGCTTGACCGCGTTTCGCAGATCAACAGCTCATCCGACCTGGATGTTTATGGCTATACCATTTATCCCAATACGGTGGACAACTCGAACGGCGCGGAGGGCGTTCTGTTTCTCACCTCGATGTCGACGCCCTCGCCCACAGGCGGCGGCATCTCGACGACAACCCTCACCTACGACGCGAACGTTGACGTGGTTACATCGGAGACCGATGCCGACGGGAACAAGATGCTGCTCTCCTCGTCGGACGCGCTTGGCAATCCTGTCGTCACCTCGAAGGGGATGCAGGCCACGTCGAATTATACGGGAGTCGCAATCCTCGGCCCGTCGTATGCCGCAGCATACGAGTACGTGGTTGGCTATAACAGCAACATGAGTCAGACGTCGATTACCGACGGGGCCGGCAACGTGATCGAGAATGCCGTGTACGACGACCCGAACGACCCGATCCGCCCGTCGACGGTTACCGACGGCAACGGCAATGTCAGCTCGTTCTCGTGGGACCAGTTCGGCAACAACCTCACGGCTACCTCTCCGCGCGGCACGAAAGTCACCAACCAGTACAACTACACGGGTCTCTATACCATCGGCGGCACTCCCTTCACGCTGGGGGAACTGACCTCGTCGACCGTTACGTCATCGAGCGGCCCGGCGCAGACTCCCACCAGCTATACCTACTACGAGCCGAGCGGATTGGTGGATACGATATCGTACGCCCAGCCCGGCACAACCGGCGGGCCGACCGTGACTGCCACCTATGCATGGGATACGGTTGGCAATCTGACGAGCGTGGTTGGCCCGGGGAACAACAGCGGCTTGACCGAGAGCGTTACGCTGGGCTACGGCGCCTCTGGAGATGCCATCGGCGAGCCGTCGACCATCACCGATAGTCTGGGCCACACCACCAGTTTTACCTATGACTCCCAGGGAAACGTCCGTACCGTCACCGATGCCCTCGGAAACGTCTCGACCGCCGCATACGATGTTGCCAACGAGCCAACCAGTGTCATTCTGCCGGCCACCGGCGAGCAGGGCAGTGGTCAGTCGTCCATCCAGATCAACTATCAGTATCCCGAGGGGCCGGTTCAGAACACGCAGCTTTTCGACGAGACTGGCGCAGCGATTCGCACGGTCAACTATCACTACGGCCCCGAGGGTGAAATGCTGAGCGTTGGCGGCAACACCGAGCCGGCGACGTATTCTTATGACCCGATCTTTCGCGTCACGTCCGTTACCGACGGCGGCGGCAATGTCACCCGTTACGGTTACAACAAGCAGGGCTACCTGGCGTCGGTGGTCTACCCGATGGGTGACTCGGTACAGTACCCCTCGTACGATAAAGACGGCAATGTGCTTCAGCGCACCGCCGGCCGCAATCAGGGAACCAGTTACTACTATAATGACCCCGAAAGCCTGCTGACCGAGATCGCCTACGCCAGCAATCCGTCGGAGAACGTTTACTACGCGTACGACGGCTTCGGCCGCGTGTCCGGCATGAGCGACGGCACGGCCGGCACCCCAACCACACCCGGCGTAACATTCGCCTACGACGACCTCGACGAGCCGACCTCCGTGGCCACCACCTATACGGGGCTTCCCACCGCGACGATCGGCTACAACTACTATCCCGACGGCAGCAC